>JAQWSQ010000048.1 GCA_029243145.1 Planctomycetaceae bacterium
ACTGGGGAATAATGAAAGCCACGCCTCGCTTTCCCACCTCCCCAACTATCATCATCATTATCTTGGAGTTTTCGATGAAAACTGCGTTTCTGGTCAGTATTCTTGCCATCACTGCCACATTTCGATTTCTCATCGCGGACGCCACGACAAATAAAGAAATCTCAGCCACTCCCTCGGAGGCTTCGACCGAAACAGTCTCGACCGAATCGAAGAACACAACAATTCCAACCGGCCCCATCGCCCCTCAAGATTCACTGAAGTATTTTGAGGTCAATCCTGATGTGAAAATCGAACTGGTCGCCAGCGAACCACAAGTCATCGATCCGGTCGCCTTGGCATTTGATGAGTCTGATCGACTGTGGGTCGTCGAAATGACCGATTATCCGAACGGCCCCTCAGAAGGTGAAAAACCAAAGTCTAGAATCAAAATCCTGCGTGACAAAGATGGTGACGGCTATTACGAATCAGCGACGTTGTTTGCGGATGAACTGTTATTCGCAAACGGAGTCCTTCCTTGGAAAGGGGGAGTCATCACGACTCTCTCGGGAGAGATCGCCTACCTGAAAGACACCGATGGTGACGACAAAATGGACTTCAAAGAAACCTGGTTTCGAGGCTTTGCGGAACAGAACCCTCAACTGCGAGCCAATCACCCAACACTCGGCCTGGATGGTTGGGTGTATATCTCCAATGGTCTTCGCGGTGGCAAAGTCGTTGCCGTCAAAGAGGAATGGGCGAAAGACGCCAAACCACTCGACCTCAGTCGAGTTGATTTTCGTTTTCATCCCGAGACTGGAAAGTATGAGGGCATCACGGGGACCGGTCAATTTGGACTCACGTTCGACGATTATGGCAACCGGTTCGCGTGTAGCAATCGCAACCCCTGCATGCATATCGTCCTCGAACAACGGGACATCGAACAGAACCCGTTTGCTCTCTTACCATCTCTCCGACACGATGTCTCGCCCGCAGGACAAGACTCCCGGGTTTACTCCATCACTCAAGCTTGGACAACATCAACACAACACGCAGGCCAATTCACGGCCGCTTGCGGAGTCACCAACTATCGTGGTGATGCCCTCGGCGAATCGTTTTACGGCAACAGTTTTACCTGCGAACCGACAGGAAGCTTGTTACATCGCGACATCACTACGCCGCAAGGCGGATCATTCAATTCTCAATATGGCCGCCAAATAGTGGAATTTCTGGCCAGCAAGGATTCTTGGTTCCGCCCGGTCAATATGGGACACGGACCGGACGGCAGCCTGTATCTGTGTGATATGTATCGCGCGGTCATCGAGCATCCGCAGTTCATGCCGGACGAACTCAAAGTCCGTAAAGATTTAACCAACGGCAATGATCGAGGCCGCATTTACCGTCTTTCTGCACGAAAGACCATTGAAGATCGTTCACAGCACCGCCCCACTAAACTGGCAGAACTCACTTCGACCGATCTCGTTTATCTGTTGGCTCATACGAACGGTTGGCATCGAGACACCGCATTCCGATTACTGACCGAACGAGCCGATCTCGAAGTAACCGCAGAACTCCGTAAGACACTCACGACATGCGAACACACTCCGGCTGCGATCTCGGCACTGTGGTTACTCTCGAACTGGAAACAACTGACGGACAACGATCTCAAAACCGTACTGAACACCGCGAATCAGAAATTGATCACTCAACTGCTTAAAGCCGAAGAACAACGAATTATCAAAGACACTTCTTATCATAGTTTACTCGAAGAAGTCGCCGACCTCGAAGATGGCCACTTGCAACTGCAACTCGCCATTTCGACGGGCAAGATGGTTGCTAGCCCTCTCAAGACTCGCATCCTCACGAAGCTGGCCGCACGCTCTCAAGGTGATCCTTGGCTGATTGCCGGCGTCCGTATCGCAGCCCACGACAGACCAGTTAATTTGCTGTTAGCGTTATTGCAACAGACAACAACACAGAATTTACCCTCCATGCAGCCAGTCATCGGCGAGATTGCCAAATTGATCGGCGCTCGTCGTGCGAAAATGCAGGCTGTCGAAGCGATCGAAGTCCTGAGTGGACTGGCAGAGATCCACCCCGTTTCACCAGATTCTAAATTGAGTCTGTCTGTCTGGCAAACAGTGATGCAGGGACTTGGTTCTTCAATGACAGCCGCCGCCAAGTCTGATGAAATCAGTCACGAATCTAAAACGCAACTTGCAACGATGTTTACAATCTCTGCCAAGACGGCAGCAAACCCTGAAGAATCCTCTGAGAATCGACTGATCAGCCTGCAACTTCTCCGCTACCATGCTGACGAGAATTCGTTAGCCGTTCTGAAGAAACTAGCAACGGTCGAGATTAACACGTCACTACGACAAGCCGCGATTGGCCTTTGGGCAGCTCAAGCTCCCAAAGAGGCCGCTCCCGCACTGATGGTCAATTATTCTCGACAAACTCCCTCCATACGTAGCGAAATTCTGTCCGTCATGGTGGGTAGTTCCCTCATGGTCACCGCGTTGCTGGATGCCGTTGAAGCCGGTGATATCCCGGCCGGCGAAATCCAGGCTCATCACCGACGTATTCTCGCCCGTCACAAAGACGCCGAATTAAAACAGCGCATCAATACCGTTCTGGCTTCCACCGCCGCCGAAGATCGAAAACCGGTCCTCGCCCGCTATCAAGTCGCACTCACAATGTCGTCCGACCCGAAACGTGGTCGATTTATATTTGAGAAGAACTGCACGGCCTGCCATCGCATTGGCGATCTCGGCGTCAATGTTGCCCCGGATATCGCCGACTCGCGCACCGCGAAACCAGAAGTATTGCTAACCAACATTCTCGACCCGAACCGCGCCATCGACAACAACTATTTCAGCTACACCATAGTTCTTGATTCAGGAAAAGTCCTCACCGGCATCATCGTCAACGAGACCGGCAATTCGGTCACTCTCAAGCAACCCGAAAACAAAACCGCCACCATTCTGAAAGATGAAATCGAAGAGATGAAATCGGACGGCGTCTCACTCATGCCGAACGGATTGGAAAAGAACATCACCATACAAGACATGGCCGACCTGATCTCTTTCATTAAAAACTGGCGTTACCTCGATGGCAATGTGCCCATCGATCTCGGACAGACATCGGCTCAACCGTAAGCGAGTCTTTTGTCTTGAGTTCCAGTCACACCTTCTCAGCGAAAGTCCATCAACACGCATGACAATACGCCTCATCATCATTGTTTCTCTTTCCCTATGTCCGACCATCTGCAATGCTGGCGATTCTCTGGTCGTGAAATCCATTAACGACTTTGATGGACTCCCTAGCCGCATTGCATTCGGTTCCTGCTCCAAACAGTTCAAGCCACAACCAATTCTGAACGAAGTCGTGGATAAGAAACCCGATCTGTTTATCTATCTGGGAGACAACATTTACGCCGACACGTACGATATGAAGGTGCTGCGGGACAAATACCAGGAGCTGGGTAGTAAGCCCGAGTTTCAAGCATTACGTGAGAAAGTGACCGTTCTCTCTGTCTGGGACGATCACGATTACGGTGCCAACGATGCCGGGAATGAGTATCCCAAGAAAGTCGAATCTCGCGAAATCTTCTTCGACTTCTGGCAGGTTCCCAAAAACAGTCCCCGTCGAACACATCCGGGAATCTACGGAAGTCACGAGTTCGCAGCCAACGGAAAACGGTTACAAATCATTCTGCTCGACACTCGCTATTTTCGCGATTCGCTGAAACGTCGCGATAAGAACCAATCTGCTGATCTCTCTTGGAAGAACGACTATCAACCCGATCCCGATCCGCAGAAAACTCTCCTCGGTGCGGAACAATGGAAGTGGCTCGAACAAGAATTTCGCAAACCTGCCGACTTACGAATCGTTTGTAGCTCCATTCAATTTGGCCACTCTTATAACGGTTGGGAATCGTGGACGAACCTCCCCAACGAACAACAGCGTATGTTTGACTTAATCAAATCCACCAAAGCTAACGGCGTCGTTTTCATTTCCGGCGATGTCCATTGGGCCGAAATCAACAAACGACAACCCAAGGGACATTACCCCATCTACGACATCACCGCGAGTGGACTGACCGAAGAATGGCACAATGTTGAGCCGAGCACATTTCGCGTCGGTGAAGCGTATCGCGATAATCATTTCGGTATGTTTGAGATCGATTGGATGGCCAACAAGCCAAGCGTCACGTTCAACATTATCGGACTCGATGGAACCATCAAACGTCAGCACGCCACCACATTAGATGCATTGACATTCACCAAATAATCATTCAAGACGGCCAGTCACCATGATGACCAGATTCCTGCTATCAACATTACTGACCTTGATTGCCGCATCAGCGACGTATGCCGAGCAACCAAACTTCATATTGATCTACTGCGACAATCTCGGTTACGGCGATATTGGTTGTTTCGGTTCGACCAAACATAAAACGCCTCATCTCGACAAGATGGCCGAAGAAGGTCTCAAGCTGACGAGTTATTACTCGGCGTCCGGTGTCTGCACTCCCTCACGCGCTGCATTAATGACGGCCTGTTATCCACGTCGTGTCGGGCTCGACAATCCTGAACTTGATGGAGCAGTCTTGCGACCAGTCTCGACCAATGGATTGAATCCTAAAGAAATCACCATCGCGGAAGTGCTCAAAGACGCCGGCTATGTGACCAGCATCATCGGAAAGTGGCATTTGGGAGATCAACCCGAGTTCTTACCGACGCGCCAGGGTTTCGATTCTTTTTTTGGAATTCCGTATAGCGACGACATGACACCACGTGACGGTAAGCCTTGGCCCGAGTTACCATTGATGGAAAATGAGACCGTCATCGAAGCTCCCGTCAACCGGGACTATCTCACCAAACGCTACACCGAACGTGCCGTCGATTTCCTCAAAGCCAATCGTGAGAAGCCGTTCTTCCTATACATGCCTCAAGCGATGCCGGGAAGCACACGCACTCCCTATTCAAGCCCGGCGTTTCAAGGAAAGTCCAACAATGGCCAATGGGGCGATTGCGTTGAAGAACTCGACTGGTCGACCGGCGAGATCCTGAAAGCCGTCAAAGAACTTGACCTCGACGATAACACCTTAGTGCTTTGGACCTCCGATAATGGCGCGCCACGTCGAAATCCTGTTCAAGGAAGTAACCTGCCACTTTCCGGTTGGGGATATTCGACCGCAGAAGGTGGCATGCGAGTTCCCTGTATTGTTCGCTGGCCCGGTAAGATTGCTCCCGGAACGGTTTCCGACGAACTCTGCTCGACAATTGACATGTTGCCGACTTTCGCCACTCTGGCAGATGCCGATTTCCCTGAAGATCGAATTATCGACGGGAAAGACATTCGCAGCTTGCTGTTTCATCCCTCCACTGCGAAAACACCACACGAGGCGTTCTATTATTATCAACTCGACCAACTTCAAGCGGTGCGAGCGGGTCACTGGAAACTGTATCTCCCTCTCGATCAAAAGCGAGAAGGTCTGAGAGACAAAACGATTCAGACACCCGCCAGGCTCTTCAATCTGAAGACCGACCTAGCGGAAGAAACCGATGTCGCCAAAGATCATCCCGGTGTCGTTAAGCGTTTGCTGGTTTACGCAGAACGTATCCGAGCCGACTTGGGAGAGGGTGAGAACTTTGGCCCCAGTGTTCGTTCTGTGGGACGCAATGAGAATCCGCACCCCTTGGTATTGGGAGAGTGAGAGGCACTTTCATCGACGATCGGCCAGCTTGACCTCATCCTCAAAGAGCGTCTTGGCGGCTTGTTTTTGGATCGACTGGTAATCCAGTTCTGTCGAAAGTGGCTTCCAGCCAACACCATCCAACATGATGTTCGCATTGTAGAGAATTGACTGGAACGGATTCTTGACCCCCATGCTTTTCATCGGTGTTCCTGTCTGTAACAAACCATGAGCTCCATAGGTGAGAGACCACACACCAAAGGCAAGTTCCTCGTCAGACATGCCATCCGGTAGATGCAAATCACGCAACGCAACTCCATCCCTCACAATCCCCGCGACAATCTGAATACAACGATTTTCGCAACCACGCATAAATTCTTGTCTCTCGGGAGCGGCTTTCTCTCGAAGAGTTTCGGTACGTAATATGAGTTCCGATGCAAAATATTCAGGATAAGCTCGCACATACAATTCAATCGACATCCACAAAACAGCCATCCTCTCACGCGGTCGTCCTGCAAATGCTGCCGCCTGGGAAAACATCTCAGCCCGTTTTTCTACGCCACGAGACGCCAACTCCATGAGGATGTCTTCTTTATTCCGAAAGTGACCATAAACGGTTCCTTTGGAACACCCGATTTCATCGGCAATGTTCTCCATGTTGAGGCTGTGATAACCATCGGACAGGAATACACGCGCTGCAACATCGAGAATCGTGGTCTCGCGTTCTTCAATTTCATTCTGTTTTTTCGGGGAACGATTCATGCCGCCATTATTGACGTTTCGTCATTTTCAGCAACCGTCAGGCAGAATTCCGAGGAAAGGATTTGGCAGACGGGATTCTCACTCGCCGACTTCACCGATGGCATAAAGTGCCTTCTCGGTACGAATCAATAATTGCCCCGCCCCCACCGCCATGGAGCCTTTACCACCCTCGGGAAGTTCATTCTCGGCCAGAATCTTGGGTTCATCTCCCAATTCAATCACGATCACTTTTCCAGTCACATCCAAATTCATGAGTCGTCCGTCAACAATAATGGGTGACGAGAAAAAAGTGCCTCCAGCGCGGGTTCTCCAAACAACTTCTCCCGTGCGAGCATCGTGAGCCGTGACGACACCTTTGTCCTCCCACAAGTAGTTCCGTCCTTGATATACGATGGGAGTCGGGACATGCGGAGAAGACTTGAAGAGTCGATATGCTTCTTCGGCAGTGACCTTTACCCCACCGACAACTTTCGTTTTTTTGAGAGGACGAACCGCGACCACATTTCTTTTTCCTCCTGCGGCACCACTGCTACCGATCACCAAGTCTTCAAACACCACGGGTGACCCGACTGCCCGTTGTGAATGCGTCCCGAACACGTCAATGTGCCAATTCTGTTTCCCGGTCGCGGCATCAACACCAACGATGCCCTCGTAACAATGTGTAAAAACAATTTCTGGTGAGCGTCCCAACGGTGCATAAACGCAGGGAGTCGTAAAACACGCTCTTTTTCCCTGACGCGGAATCCTCCAGGCTTCACGCCCCGTCTTACGATCCAACGCAATCAGCAGACTCCCTTCACGATGATCATTGTCGATAAACACCCACTCCCCAAAAACAATGGGAGAAGAGGCACCACCCTGCCCTTGAGTCCAAGGACCGAGATCAAATTCCCAGACCTGCCTTCCATCATGAGTATACGCAGTCACAGGAGACCCCTCCGGGGAATGCCACATGGTATAGACATGCAACTCATCAACAGCAGGAGTGCTGGAAGCGAAGCTGTTATTTTTATGTCGGCGGTATTTTTCAAAGGGAAGGCTTTCGGCCCAGACTTTTTCTCCTGTCTGCGCGTTAATGCAATACAAAACTCTTTCACCCGACGCGACATCAGCGGCAGTGATATATACTTGCTGTCCCCAAACCACGGGAGACGAGTTCCCCTCACCCGACAAAGGAAAACGCCAATGATAATTGTCAGAATTCCACTGAGAGGGAATGGACTTCACATCGCTGATGCCTGTCCCATTTGGTCCCCGAAATCGTGGCCAGTTCTGAGCATGGGAAATGCCTTGCGTCAAAGCAATAAGAACAATCGATGCAAGAACGAGGCGATAATATCGCATTTTTGGCCCTCCAAACATGAACATTACTCAGACTGTATCACGGGCCTTACTGATGAAACAGTCTTTACTGACAGAAATTTTGGAGCAGATGAAAAGCGAGTGTCAACGGCGACATTGCTGGAAGGAATAGGGCGACAGAACTGATTGATCGAAATGGGATCAATTCATGCCGGTAAGAAGAGAGCGGGCCTGATCGATGGCATGACTCATCGCATCTCGATCACTTTGATCCTGGCAGGTTTGTAGGCAACTATTGAGAATTTCAACGGCCATGCCGGGGCGTCCCGCCTGCAACGATACCATTCCCAAATCTCGCTGCTCTTGCCAATTGCCGGGTTGCATTGCGGTCAAGCGATGTTGGACTTTCCACAAAGAACTCCAGTTTTCGTGTTGAGCAAATAGCGACTTCAGATTATTAAGCATTCGCATCACGATGAGCCGTGAATCCGTGGGGACCAACGAGCGCCGTATGACGTCTTCGGGTAACTCACTCACTCGCCGCAACCATTCCAGACATTCTTCTTCTCTCAATATTCGACCGCTGGTAAACGCGTCGAGATAGACGGGGCCCTGTAAAGTTTGCAACTGACAAACAAAGTGCATCGGAGATGCCACTCCAAGAAGCTGAATTCCCAGTCGTTGAGCGATTCCCATGTAAACGAGAGAAAGAGTAATCGGTAATCCCCGACCGGTATCAATCACGCGATTCAGATAACTGCATCGTGTGTCTCGAAACGCTTCAGCATTCCCACTGAACCCCCGCTCTTCAACGAGTTCCTGACAAATCATCTTCAATACATCTAGCTCAGTAGGGCATGTTGAAACACGAGGTTTCAAGGAAGCGGCGACCTCATCAAACCATGATAGATATTCGTCAATCTCCAACTCAGGATATTCATCACGAGCAATCTCCAGCGCAACCCGCTGCAAATCCACATCCGGGGTTCGATTCAGTAGGTTGGAAAACTGCGTTTCCCGGCTGTAATCAGATTCATTGGGCATCAGCAAGAACAATAATTGTCAAAAGGGCTGTTGGCAGACATAATAGAAGGCAGATTTAGATGTCGAAGCTAGATATCATAGATCGACCTTTCATTTTTTCAACATAGCACACACGGATGAATCATGCGATTCGCTTTTTTCATGGCCTTCAGTTTCTTCACTTTCGGTAGCCTTGTTGGTGCCGATGATGCGCCCCTTTCAACCGCAGAAGCAGAAAAGCTTTTTGTCGGCAAGGTTCTCCCGTTGCTAAAAAGCCGTTGCTTCGCCTGTCACGGAGACTCCCCGGATGGTGAACTCAAGGGGGATCTCGATCTCACTTCCCGCAAAGCGATCCTCAAAGGAGGCGAATCAGAAGAACCTTCGTTCGTTCCCGGAAAGCCAAAAGAGAGCCTCATCTATCAAGCCATCCGTTGGGATGGATATGAAATGCCTCCCAAAGAGAATGATCGTTTAAACGAGACGGAGATTGCGTATTTTAAAAAATGGATCTCAGCCGGCGCGCCTTGGCCCGATGAAAAACGTCTGTCGCAACTCCAACAGGAAAGTTGGGAAGCGCAAGACGGAGTCATTGTCACAACCTCTGGTGGTCAATCGGAGGATTGGACAAATCGCAAATATGCGGAAGTAGATCTCTGGGCCTTTCAACCTCTGAATCATCCTGAAGTACCACCCAGTTCTTCAGGTAACTCCTCCAGTTCCAACATCGATGCCATTATTAATCAGAAACAGAAGGAAGCGGGTATTCAACCGGCAGGAAAGGCTGACAAGCTCACTCTGATTCGACGTGCCACTTATGACTTGACCGGGCTGCCGCCGACGCCTCAAGAAGTCAACGAGTTCCTCAACGATCAATCTCCGCAAGCATTTCATAAACTGATTGATCGGCTGTTAGACTCTCCCGGATACGGAGAACAGATGGCTCGACATTGGCTCGATGTTGTCCGGTATGCCGACACCGCCGGATTTTCGAATGATTTCGAACGCCCCAACGCCTGGCGGTATCGCGATTATGTGATTAGAGCTTTCAACACTGACAAACCGTATGACATTTTTGTCACAGAACAACTCGCCGGCGACGAAATTCTGACGCTGCGTAAACCGTCCACGAGTCGCAAGTCAGACGATGTCGAACAATTTGTCAAATCCACTCAATATGACTTAACACAACACAAAAACACTTCTGATTCCGAGCTACAAATTGCCCCCGGTTTTTTGAGAATGGGGCCGTGGGAACACACCGGGATGAGCGTTATGGCGATCACTCGGCAACAATTTTTAGACGACGTCGTTAACAGTACCGGTGAAACATTTCTGGCCACCGCATTGAGGTGCTGTAAGTGTCACGATCATAAATTCGATCCCATGCCAACACTCGACTATTACCGCATGCAAGCGGTTTTTGCACCGGTGCAATTTGCCGAGCGAAAAGCTTCCTTTGATCAATGGGAACGAACGGACGGTTACGAGGGAATGCGTCAACGCATTGTTGGACTCAATAAAAATCCAGGGATATCGTTACATATCCACGACGACGCAACCGAGCAGGAGCTTGACGACGCCAGCAAAGGTGTCGCTAAAGTTGTCAAAAAGCAAAAGTCAATTCGTGAGCGTCAACAGTATCGCTACGACCCACTGGCGTTTTCGGTCTACAATGGCCCTTTGAACATGGGCTATCGCTCCAATAACTCACTTCATCCAATGCCAGGAAAGATGAAGGGAGATTTGCAACAGGTTCATATTCTCAAGGGAGGCTCGATTGAAACTCCGACCGACATGGTCACACCGGGTGTACTCTCTGCACTCCCCAACTCCAACGACCTAGTCTCCTCCAACGAATGGAACACGATCCCACAATCTTTACATGGTAGACGCCTCGCATTGGCACAGTGGATTGCATCGACACAGAACCCGTTAACCTCGCGTGTGATGGTGAATCGCATCTGGCAATGGCATTTCGGGAAAGGGCTTGCCCAAAACCCTAACAACTTTGGCAGCACTGGCAAGAAGCCGTCACATCCTGAATTACTAGACTATCTGGCGTCACAATTCATGAGCCAAGGCTGGTCGATCAAAAAACTGCATCGACATATCATGCTTTCTGAGACCTACCAAAGAGCCGGGACACCACCAAATCTTGAACAGGCGGCGTCAGCAGACCCCACCAACAAACTGCTCTCATGGTTCCCTCCCCGACGACTTTCGGGCGAAGAGATTCGAGACTCCATGTTATCGATTTCGGGTGAGTTGAACCGAGAGATGGGAGGAGTCCCCATTCGACCAGAAATTAATCGTGAAGTCGCCTTCCAACCGCGACATGTCATGGGTTCAGTCGCACCGGCCTACCAACCTTCCCCCTCCCCCGAAGAACGAAATCGACGAACGATTTACGCTTATAAAGTGCGCACACTGCGCGATCCGATGTTGGAAGTCTTCGATCAACCAAATGCTGACAACTCATGTGAACGTCGTACCGAATCGACCGTCACTCCGCAGGTCTTCAGTTTGTTCAATTCCCAGAACAGCTATTCACGAGCACTGGCCATGGCCACCGATCTCACGGAAACGACAGACGGCGAGTCGGAACAGATTCAACAAGCCTTCCGGCGAGCGTACGGAAGAGTTCCCTCGGAAATCGAATTGCAGACATGCGTCAGGCATCTTGAGAAGATGACCGCTCATCATCTTAAAAATGATCCTGTTGCCGTCAGTTCTCCTTTATTCATTATTCGCGAAATGGTCGAGGAAATGACGGGCGTCGCGTTCCAATGGAGAGAAGAACTGGATTTGTACCAAAACTACATCATGGACTTGCAGATGGTCGACGCCTCACCAGAAACCCGAGCATTTGCCGACCTGTGCCTCATCCTGATGAATTCCAACGAGTTTCTTTACGTCTATTAATTTCTTCTCGCTCTATCCAAATAATCATTTTCGCATCCACACACGAGTGACCTTATGAACTTCGATCCTTTTGACCGTCGGCAATTTCTGTACGGCTTGGGAGCCTCTGTCGGTACTCTTGCATTTAACGCAATGTTACAAGCGGAAGACGATGCGAAGCAGGGACCATTAACACCCAAACCGGGACAATTCCCGACAAAAATAAAGTCGTGCATTTTTCTGACAATGTCGGGTGGGCCCAGTCACATTGACACATTTGACCCTAAACCGAAACTTGACGAACTTCATCTCAACGAATTTCAACGTCAGGACAAATTCACGTCTGCCATGAATTCTGGCAAGCGCTATTACGTCGCAAGCCCCTTCAAGTTCCGCAAAGTGGGGTCCAATGGAACCGACATGTGCGAACACTGGAAAAAGCTGGCAGATGTCGCCGACGACCTCTGCTTTTATCGTGGGCTGCAAGCCGAATCGATCAATCACCCCACCGCCAATTATCACATGAATACCGGCAACCGTTTCGGTGGAGATCCCGCCATCGGTGCTTGGTCGACTTATGGATTGGGATCACTCAATCAAAACTTGCCCGGCTTTGTCGTGCTACCAGAAGTCGCCTACCCTCAAGGGGGATCTGCCAACTGGTCCAATGGCTTCTTACCAGCCCACTATCAGGGGACAACACTTCGGCCCACAGGTTCTCCAATCCTCGATCTCACTCCCCCCAAGGGAGTGACTCGCGAGCATCAACGTAAAAATCTGGACATACTCGCTCAATTGAACGACAAACACCGCCAGATGCACCCAGAGCATGCCGAACTTGCAGCCCGCATGAGCAACTACGAACTCGCCTTTCGCATGCAAACCGAAGTGCCCGACATTATCAATCTGGCCAAAGAATCCCAGCAGACACAAGAAGCCTACGGATTAGGTAACGCCTTAACAGACAGTTTCGGACGCCGCTGCTTACTGGCGAGACGACTTGTCGAAGAAGGTGTGCGTTTCGTTCAAATCTATACTGCTGGCTGGGATTCGCACGATTACATCGAAGCCGCCCATAGCAAACGGATCGAGTCCGTTGATCAACCCATTGCCGCTTTGATCAAGGATCTCAAAGAACGTGATCTGCTCGATGAAACGCTCATCGTCTGGACGGGTGAATTTGGCCGTTCCCCCGACAACGGCGTACGTGGTGGAGTCAAGTTTGGAAGAGACCACAACGCGAAAGCAATGACCTGCTGGATTGCCGGTGGTGGGGTCAAATCTGGACACACCATTGGTGCCACGGATGAAATTGGCTCGGAAGCCGTCGAAGTCGTCAATCCGATTCGCAATTTCCACGTGACTCTTCTGAAATTGCTCGGTCTCGACGACAATAAACTGACCTACTTCCACGGCGGTCGTTTCAAGCAATTGTCTCAAACAGGCGGAGAAATCATCGAAGAACTCCTCGCCTGATTCAACCAACCCATTCTCAACAAGCGCCCCCTGAGGAACCTCATACTCGTATGCTTTTTTCATCAATCAGATTTGCGGCAATTGCCCTGACCTTCCTGCTCTTAACAGATGCGTCATGTCAGGCAGAGGATAAAACGGCACCTCTCAATGTGCTTTTCATTGCTGTGGACGATTTGGGAAATGTTCTCGACGATGATCGTCCTGCGAGCATCAAAACACCCCATCTCGACAAACTCAAACAGCGCGGCACATTCTTTCAACGCGCTTATTGCCAAATCCCACTCTGCAACCCCAGCCGTGCGTCAGTGATGACGGGGAAACGCCCTGACGCCACCACCGTCTGGGATCTCGACCGGCACTTTCGCGACCAAATCCCGGAGGCGGTCACTCTCTCTCAAAAATTTCGTCAACACGATTATCAAGTGACCCGCGTTGGGAAGATTTATCACTACAACGTCCCCAAAGGAATCGGCACAGACGGTCTCGATGACAAACCCTCTTGGGACCAAGTGATCAATTCTAAAGGGCGCGATGTTGACGAAGAAGCACTCATCACCAACCCGACTCCTTGGAAACCCGTCTCGGCGGCGATGAGCTGGCTGGCTGCCGAAGGAACCGACGAAGAGCAGACCGACGGCATGATTGCCACGGAGGCCGTCGGGCTTCTCAATCAGTTCCAACATAAACCGTTTTTTTTAGCAGTGGGTTTTTTCAGACCACACACACCGTATGTCGCCCCTAAGAAATATTTCGACATGCATCCGCTCGCAGAGATCGAACTTCATCAAGTCCCCAAAGGTGATCGTGATGACATCCCGGCTGCCGCAATCCCACACAACATTCCCAAACCAGATTACGATCTCGACAAAAAGACACTCAAACAATCTTTGCAAGCCTACTATGCGTCAGTCAGCTTCGTAGATGCCCAAGTCGGTCGAGTCATCCAAGAATTGGATCGTCTCAAATTGACAGACAATACAGTCATCGTTTTCTGGAGCGATCACGGCTATCACCTCGGTGAACATCATCTTTGGCAGAAACGAACGCTCTACGACGAATCGGCACGCGCACCGGTCATCATCGCCGCACCGAACGCGACATCCGGGGGTGTCACGTGCAACCGAGTTGTCGAGTTTATCGACATGTATCCGACTGTGACCGATCTTGTTTTGGGGACGATCCCGAAAGACCTCGATGGTCGCAGCCTGAAATCATTATTGAACGACCCGAAGAAGAAATGGAGACACCCAGCATTCACACAAATTCTACGACCGGGAGACGGAAAACCCGTCATGGGGGCTGCGGTCACGATTGGACGATATCGGTATATCGAATGGAATAGTGGAGATGCAGGTCGTGAATTGTTCGACCACAAGGTAGATGCGCAAGAATTGACCAATCTTATCGATTCCCGCGAACATCAGTCTGTCGCCAGCCGTCTGCAAAAACTGTTGCACAAGCATATTTCCACCGATGTCCCCCAAACACCATTTAATCCGAAACGACTTTGAGTCGCCGACTCCGCATATTCCATGACAAACCCCAGCACACTCACTTCGGATCCCCCTGCCCCCATCCTCTCTTCTCGACGAGACGGACCGCTCGAACTGAAACCTCTCAAACTGGGAAACCTAGAAATCGGGTTCCCCGTCGTGCAGGCTGCTCTCAGTGGTTACAGCGATTGGCCCATGCGCATTATTGCCAAGCGGCTTGGCGCTCCCTACACAATCCACGAAGTGGTGATCGATCAATTTGTGCTAGATCTCAAAGATCGTGAGAAGACCAAACACCATCTCTTCATTTCAGATGAAGAACATCCGGTGGGCGGCCAATTGATGGGATCAGAGCCACGCGATTTTGTCGCAGCGGCTAAGAAACTGGTGAATGTCGGGTTTGACGTGATCGACATTAACTTTGGATGTCCCGTAAAGTCGGCGGTCAACGGATGTCGCGGCGGCTACCATCTGGGTCAACCTGAAATAGCTCTTGAGATTATTCGCAAAGTCAGAGTGACCGTCCCCGACGAGATTCCCGTCACTCTCAAACTGCGCGGCGGCATCGATGATTCTTCCAAAAGCAAAGACCAATTCTTTGCGATCCTTGAAGGTGCTTACGACGCAGGTATCGCCTCGGCGACCGTTCATGCTCGCACGGTGGAGCAAAAATATATCGGCCCCAGCAATTGGAACTTCCTGCGCGAAGTCAAAGAATTTGCAGGGGAGAGAATCGTTCTGGGCAGCGGAGACTTATTTACCGCACAAGCCTGCCTCGACATGATTCGTGAAACGGGCGTCGATGGAGTCACCGTGGCTCGTGGAGCCATCGGCAATCCCTGGATTTTCCAGCAGGTCAAAGATTTAGCAGCGGGAAAAGAAATAACGCTCCCCGACCTGGTCGAACAAAAACGAGTTCTGCAAATGCAGTATGACTTACATCTCGAATACTTCCCTCCGAAAGCAATATCCACCATGCGGAAGTTCGGGATCAAATTCGCACCACTCCACACACATCCAGTGGAAGTCCGCAACGCCTTCGCCACGATCAAAACTGTCGAAGACTGGAATGATGTTCTCAAACAGTGGTATCACTCCAGACTAATGCTTGTTGAATGACTCACGGGAACCACTCATACTACTGAAGTGACGACAATTTCTATTTTCAGACACTCGTCCCTCAATCAGATAGGCACATTTCAGCATGAATCCTCTCTCCTCCATTCTCCCCTCAACGACTCTCCTCATCTGCTTCACGATCTCACTCACAGGCTGTGGTGGCGAGAATAACACGCCTCCCCCGGCAACATCGATCGAAACGATTGCTCCCTCCTCTCGCACAGAATCTGTGCCCGATGAGAAGCCAGACAATCCAGAACTGGCCGATGCGAATCCAGAAGCTGAAGAGACGACACCTGAACCAATGACCGAAAAGTCCAATCCATCACCACCTGCAAAAAAAACAGCCATCACCACAGGAAGTTTCTCTGGTAGCATCAAGCTCACTGGCGAGATCCCTGAAATCGAGGCATTTGAGATACCTGCAAATGCCCTTGCGCTCTGTAACGCCCAAGGCATCGTGAACGAATCACTTGTCATCAACCCTAAGAATAAAGGCATTGCCAATGTCTTCATTTACATCAAAGATGCTCCCGAGAATGCGGATGAAATCAACTCCCCCGAAGCACCTGTCACCTTCGATCAAAAAGTTTGTCAATTCATCCCTCATGCAATGTTCATCCCGGCCGGTTCAAAGGTAAACGCCATCAATAGCGATGTGCTTGCTCACAACGTCCACACTTATCCCATCCGTAACAAAGCAGTAAACATCCTTCTCAATCCCAAAGATCAAAAAGGGATTATGATCGACTATTCGAGAACTGAAATCCTGCCCCACAAAATCGGCTGCGATATCCATCCTTGGATGACCGCCTGGCATCTCGTGCTCGATCATCCCTATGGCGTTGTCACAGACGAATTTGGGGATTTCACCATCGACAACCTTCCCACCGGCGAGCACAAATTTCGCATCTGGCAAGAACGCGCCGGCTACCTCGAAAAAGATCATGCCGTGACAATCAAGGCTGGCGAGGAGAACAAAGTCAGTTTTGAATACACCGCAGAAACATTCGCTAAAGACGACTAAGCAGTCCTCTACAACACAGCACAACCACAAAGTACAACTATCGCGAAAGTCCCATCAAGCATGAATCGCTCTGCTCTGCCTTACTTCCTGATGCTTGCCTTCCTACTTCTCTCATCCGAAACTTATAGCCAAGACCGCCCGAACATTATTTTGATGATGGGTGATGATCACGGCTGGGAAGAGACCGGCTATAACGGACACCCTCACGTCAAAACGCCGATTCTCGATGAGATGGCGAAATCGGGATTACGTCTCGACCGGTTCTATTCAGGGCATTCGTCCTGTTCACCAACGCGCGGCAGTTTCATGACGGGGCGACACCCCAATCGTTACGGCACTTTCACTCCCGGATGCTCCCTACGCCCGGAAGAAATCACACTCGCTCATCTTTTGAAGAATTCAGGATATTCAACCGCACACTTTGGAAAATGGCATCTCGGCCCCGTGAAGAAGTCATCTCCGACGAACCCGGCCGCCATGGGATTCGATCACTATGTCTCTCACGACAACTTCTTCGAACTCGATCCCGAATTTTCTATCAACGGTGGACCGCCCACTCTCTTTGAGGGAGAGAGTTCTGCCATCGTCGTCAATGAAACCATTAAGTTCATCGAAGCATCGAAACCAAATCCTTTTCTGGCTGTAGTCTGGTTTGGCTCGCCCCACGAACCGTACCAAGGACTGCCAGAAGACCTTGCGCTATACGCTAATCTGCCAGCCAAGTATCCCGACAAAATGGTTTCACTGACTTCCAATGAAACGGGAACACAAACAAAACGCCCGCTGGGTGATGTCTTGCAAGAACGCTACGCCGAGATCACCGCGATGGACCGCGCGATTGGGACACTCCGAGATTACTTGACCGTCCATAAACTGCGAGATAACACGATTCTGCTTTACTGTGGAGATAACGGCACACCTCGTAGTGGAGTGTTGGCTTCCCCATTACGAGGGCAGAAAGGTCAAATCTATGAAGGGGGGACGCGCGTCCCTGGAGTCATCGAATGGCCCGCACAGATCAAGTCCCCGCGTATCAGTGATGTCAACACGGTCACAAGTGATCTATTACCAACTGTTTGCTCTCTCGCAGGAGCTGCCGTACCAGATCGTCCTTTGGACGGAGTCAATCTTGTTCCTCTCCTTGAAGGGAAGATGACGACTCGTGCACAACCGATCTTTTTTTGGCACTACAACATGCGACTCGATACCAAGAACGAACCCTATATTGATCCCGAATTACAAAAAGGGACGACGCCTCTCGTCAAACTATCTGGCGGCATCCCCACACGCAATTTCAAGAACTACCAACATCCCAAGATCGCGGACGACCAATATGGTGGAGATCGATCAATGGTCGACAACCAGTATAAGCTGATTCTGAAGCCAACCAAGAAAGGGACCGGTCGCGAACTCTATGACATCCGCAAAGATCCTGCCGAAACAAAGAATCTAGCAGTGACGGAACCTGAGATCACAAAGTTGATGGAGCAGACACTCAAGACCTGGCAGCACTCCGTCTTGAATTCTCTCACCGGCGCTGATTATTGATATCGTCTGATTGGCATGAAGGCTGAGAACCTGATGCTGACATACCACCGCAGTTACTCAACTCGGGGTGATGAAACTGCAATCGAAGAAACGAACACTCCCAGCCGTTAGTATTGAGAGAGTGAACCACGATCTCTCATAATTGACCCATTGACTCACAGACTCATCCACTCCTTCGTTTTTAATCTTTTCAGCTTGATTCAAGAAGTCGAAAATCGGTGGGATTGCAAGGAGCATAATCACGATCCCGAATCCGTAAGCAACTGACTTATGCACATTCATGATTGGTAAAATAAACATCACAGCAAAGGAAACCATAATCATCCCAAAAACAACTAAGCAAGACTTCCCTTGAAGTGTCGCAGTGATTCGATATTCACGAATACCTTCCTTCGGAATACTGAATCGCAACAGAATCCAACCCGCAACGATCATTAGAGGCATTGAGATCAGAACCATGAGTTCGAATAATTTGAACAACAGCAGCGAGACTGCGACTGAGGCTGGCAATAGAACCAAAGCGAATCGAGAAGCGACGCTGACGAGTAATTTCCACACGCTCTTTATTGTCTTCAAACGAACTTTTTCCAGATCTCATTTCTTGAATATTTACTTCCGTTTGTTCGACAGAATTCACAAGTGGAATGACAAATCGGTGACAAAACTGAGGCCAACCAGTTTGAGCGTCTTCAAGAATTTGCCCATTCAGTAATCGAATGATTTCTAAGCGATCTTGTCGGCTGAATTCTCGCAACCCAACTCTGAAAGAGGTTATTGGAGAATATATTATTATTCCACCATGATACCCTTGCATGACCCATTCCACTGATTTTAGATCAGTCCATGCAAGTTGATTATTCTGAGCCAACGTCTGAAATGAGACACCACTTTCATCCAAAGACAATTGTGTGTAGTGATATGAAATCCACGAATAGACTGACAGAATCAACATCGTTTCATAGAGGACGATGCTCAGACCTCCCACAATCGCAACAGAGTTTTCATTTTTGAAACCATGATCGGCAGGATTTTCTAGGAAAAAGAGACCAATCGAGAATCCCACAGCCAATGAAAAACCTAAGGTACACGCAATACAGAGATTCTTGACTCCAACTTTTGGATAAAATATAACAGGAATTCCACACATCCCAATAAAACTCAATGTTCAGATGAGTTTAGTACGCTCTTACCGCCTGATTGGATCTTTGATTTTAACGAGGAATCTGAATCATCATGAAATGCCGTAGAGCGAGGATTGAGTAGCTTCGAAAAACTCAATGACTGCTCCATCCCGTTTGGCGAGCAAACGGTGCTACCCAAGTACGTGTCATTTCATTATTTTCTCTGCGTCTCTGCGTGAGACAATTCTTTCACTGGCAGACAACCCGACCAGTGCCACCCATTTTTTTCATATGGGGCTATGCTTGTGTTCCGAAATACACAGGCTGTATGTGAAATGAGAGTTCAGTCTTCTTTGCACGCTTTTGAGAGCCCCGGCACACAACCCGCAAATTCTCTGCGGTTGAACTGTCCCATCCCTCGTGCTTGCGCCCGAGGGCTATGAGTCGCTTCGCGATTCTTATGCCTCTCCGCGGCTTCGCGTCGAAAAGTTGATCACTCGATCTAACCTTGCCAACTCGCATTACCAGAGTTAGCGTTCGTGGTTCGACTGACGGCGACTCGATCTTTGGCAATTTGACTGAGTCATAGCCATTGTTCGCAAGCACAATGGATGGGTTCGAGTGTCATTCCGTGTTTAGGAATCACGACCGCCGTAACGTGAGAAAGGAGGCGATCTCGCGTGACGTGGAAAATGCGTCCATAGAAAAAGCGATGTCTCTCCAAAACGAAGCAATCAACGCAAACCGTACAGAGGCAACAACTTGCTCAAGGGTATAGAAGATTTGGAATCAAGATTTGGGAACATTTGGGGCAAGATTTGGTCAACATTCGGTCAAGGTGTGTCCCCGAATTTCCGAATCTTGACATCTTGAAACGGCTGTTGAGTGTTTGAGTTTGAGATCAAATATCGCCTGATAATTGAGCCTATGTGAGTGTCGAAACGGTTTTTCCCAACTGAGACCGCCCGTCAACTTCTCTCTGTTCCCGGAATTGTTTAATCTGTGAACAAAGGCAGCCACTAGACTGTCCCTCAAAACACACAATATTGTCGTACTTAACAGGATTGAGTGATGACCAAACGGATTTTCAACTTCTCTGCCGGACCAGCCGTTCTTCCCGAATCTGTCATCGAAGAAGCGAAAGCCAACATGCTCTCGCTGGGCGATACCGGAGTCGGCGTGATGGAACATTCCCATCGAGGTGCCGCGCTAACGGCAGTCTTTGAGGAAGCCGAAGCCCTCTGCCGCAAGATCGCCAATATCCCCGACAATTATCATGTCCTCTTCTTGCAGGGAGGAGCCTCATCGCAATTCGCAATGATTCCGCAGAACTTCCTCTCCGATGATCAGACTGCCGACTATCTCGTCACCGGGTCATGGTCCAAGAAGGCCGTCAAAGAAGCCAAGCTGTTCGGCAATGTCAACATTGTTTGCAGCAGCGAAGACACCACCTTCAATTATATCCCCAAAGATCGCACTCACAGCGACAGTCCGCGATACGTTCACTTCACCTCAAACAACACCATCTATGGCACTCAGTTCCAGACCGAACCAGAATGCCCCAAGGGAGCCTTTCTTGTTTGTGATGCCTCCAGTGATATTTTCTCGCGACCGATTGATGTCACCAAATATGGGATCATCTACGCCGGCGCGCAAAAGAATCTTGGTCCCAGTGGCGTGACGTTGGTCATCATTCGCGATGATCTGGTTCAAGCTGGCAAAGAGGGACTTCCCTCCATGCAGATGTATCGCACACATGCCGATGCCAAGTCACTCTACAATACGCCACCAGCATTCGGCATCTACATGATGAAGCTCGTCTTCCAATGGATTCTCGATCAGGGTGGACTGACAGGAGTCGAAGAGACCAATCAACGTAAAGCGGGCAAGCTGTACGATTTCTTTGAACAGAGTGACATGTACTCAGCCACTGCTGAGAAAGAGAGTCGTTCGATGATGAATGTGACCTTCGTCACCGGAGATGCCGACCTCGACAAGGACTTCATCGCTTATGCCAAAGAACGTGATCTCGATGCCCTGAAAGGACATCGCAGCATCGGCGGAATGCGAGCCAGTATCTACAACGCGTTTCCCGAAGCGGGCGTTGATCGATTGATTGAAGTCATGCAGAAGTTTGAAGCGACACATGCTTCCACGGCAACCACCAACAGTGCGGGACAATCCTGAAATGAGTGCTGAGGAGACGCCCGAACAACCAGAAACAGACATCCCCGACTTGGCTCACGCCGATGTGGGGATCGTGACAGCCTTACCGATTGAACTCAACCCTTTTATCGGACAACTTGAAAAACGTCGTTCTTACACTGGTGGAAAATACAAATTCATCGGTGGCACATACGACGACAAAGTCAAAGTCGTCATTGTTCAACAAGCAGTCGGGTTTGCCAAGGCGAGAGCCGCGACACAAGCGTTGATTGAAGCTCACTCTCCCAACTGGATTCTCTCGGCAGGATACAGTGGGGCTTTACAGCCCGACATGGGCATCGGCGACATCGTCGTGGGCAATTCCATCTGCGATCAACATGGCCACTCCATCAAGATCGACATGAACATGGAGGCCAACGAAAAAACGGGGCTCCGAGTGGGGCGATTGTTGACTGCTGATGAGCTCGTGCTTAAAGCCGACGATAAAAAACAAATGGGAATCAAACATGATGCACTGGCCGTCGATTTGGAATCGATGGCGGTTGCACAAGTCTGCAAAGAAATGCAGACGCGATTCATGGCCATTCGAGCCCTGAGCGATGACATGAGCGAAGATCTTCCCGACGAAATCCTCAGTTTGATGGGCGAAACGGGAACGATGCGAATGGGAGCCGTTGTTGGCGCGATCTGGAATCGTGCCTCCAGCATGAAAGACATGTGGCATCTGCGCGAAAAGGCGATGCATGCTTCTCGACGTTTAGCAGCCTTTCTCAACATGTTGCTTCCCCGATTCGTGGAGTAACATTTCTTTCACAATTGTCTTGTGGAATCGAACACTTTATCACGTATGATGAATCATTGATTTATTGTTTTCACACTCAGGGGATTCTTATGTCGAGACGACTTCACGGCCTCATGCTCTGCTCTGTTTGTTTTCTCTCTGCCTGCAATTCGGAGATCACTCCAACCTCGTCGCAAACATCAGGTGCTGATCAACCAGCGGCTCAAGCGACACCAGCCTTACAACCGAAGGACGACTCGGGAATTCTCGGCAAAGTCACCGCCGACATTGTCGATGCAAAAAAAGCACTTGAAGAAAACCCTAGTCTCGTGATTCTCGAAACATCAAACTTGGGCAGTGATCCTCTCACACAAAGTACGAATGCCGTCATTTATGTGCCGTCTCGTATCCTGATGCTCAATATGCAGAACACTTTGAAGCAGTACCGAGCCCTGAACGACAAGTGGCCGAATTACGAAGAATTCATGGGAATTGTGAAGCAGAACAACATCCAATTTAACATGCTGAAACACTGGCAGATGTACGGCTACGATTCAGATAAAGGCGAAATGATGATTTTACAAGATGAAGCTGTCAAAAAAGAACGCTTTGAAAAAGCTGGTCTGGATTATGTGGAGGGAAAGCCCTGACGAATTATTCGCACGAACTTTCCACGAGTAGATTCGTCAATCACCGAAACGCAAGTTTTTGTATCTTCAGCAGGACTCACATCTCACCCTTTTGAACGTCAGGAATCAGTATGAAAAAATGTTGATCACTCTCACTATAGTGCTCGCGAGTGTCGCTCTGCCGACTCTCGGGTCGGCACAGCAAGTCGAATACCTCGGCGTCAAACCAGGGACTAGCCAAGCACAACTTGAGGAACAGGTCGCTACTCTTAAAACAAAGTTCCAGAAGGCTGGCAAGCAGCCGAACATCCTGTTCATCATGGGAGATGACATCGGGATGTGGAATATCGGCGCGTACCACCGCGGCCTGATGGCCGGTCGTACCCCGAACATCGACAAGCTCGCTCGCGAAGGGGCGATCTTTACCGACTACTATGCCGAAGCGAGTTGCACGGCTGGTCGAGCCAACTTCATCACGGGCGAACTGCCCATCCGCACTGGACTAACCAATGTCGGTCAAGCGGGAGCAAGTATTGGTATGCCCGCAAAAGCTCCAACCATTGCGACCGCATTGAAAGAAATGGGTTACTCCACCGGTCAGTTCGGTAAGAACCACCTGGGAGACTTTAACGCCTGTATTAATTTTGCGACCATTTACTCCGAAGACCTCATAGCACTAATTTGCTTTCCCCTGTTGTTCTGCAAATGAGTCCGACCACTTACTGATGCAGTTCATTCTGGCTTTGCAGTTGAGAATCACCCCTCTATCATCAACCGATCAGAAAAAAAACAGCCCAACCAGATACACCATGACTCAGACGACCTCACAAAACCTGAACGTGATCCAGCAGAAAATGACCTCAGCCTGCCAACGAGCCGGTCGTTCACCAAACGAAGTTCAGTTGGTCGCGGTTACGAAATACGCCCAACTCGAATGGGTGCAGGGGCTCATCGATCTCGGTCATATGGACTTGGGAGAGAGCCGGCCTCAGCAACTCTCGGAGCGATGTGAGACCTTGTCCGATTCCATCACCTGGCACATGATCGGCCATTTGCAGCGCAATAAAGTTCGCTCAGTCCTGGAGACTGGAGCCATCATCCACAGTGTCGACAGTCAACGATTGCTGGAACGAATCGAGTCACTGGCTCAGGAAATGAATGTCACTGCCGAAGTTTTCATCGAAGTCAACATTTCTCACGAAACGTCCAAGCATGGATTTTCTCCAGATGAAGTATCGTCTGTTGTTCCTCTTTTGAAGGACAGCCCGCATATCAAAGCTCTTGGAATGATGACAATGGCTCCGTACGCCGAAGACCCGGAAGAATCTCGGCCCTATTTTCGGGAATTGAGAGAACTCCAGACTCTCCTGAATAAGCAGCTCCCCGATGACCGTAAACTGTCGTCACTCTCCATGGGAATGAGCGGTGACTTTGAAGTTGCCATTGAAGAAGGAGCGACGCACATACGCATCGGGAGTGCGTTATTTGAGGGATTGTCGAATGATTGACTTTGAAGAGACCTCCGATGTAATCCTCCTCCGGGTCAAATCGCGTGCCGGAGGTGCAAAGAATGCGATCACAAGTCAGCACGATGGGATGTTGAAAGTGTCCGTCACTCAAGCTCCCGAAAAAGGAAAGGCCAATAAAGCAATTGTCAAATTGCTGGCAAACTCATGGGGACTACAAAAATCTCAGATCACATTAATCGCCGGCCCATCCTCTCCTCAAAAGAAGTTTCTTCTCTCGGGGATTCCCCTCTCAGAACTCCGCAATTTTACTTACAGGCTCCTTTGAAGCGTGTTTTTGAGGACACGCCCGTAAATTCAGGAGAGACACTGGAAATTGACTGTTTGAACTGGTATTACAGGCACTTACGAATCATACGTGCGGATCGGCTCTTTGACACACCGCCACGTTGCCAACAATACAATTTTGTTGTCTACACACCTGTCACAACACAGTCTGAGGAGAAGCATCTATGTCTTTCAATGTCGGAGAATCGCTGGTCGGAGAAGGTAACGAAGTCGCCCATATCGATCTTTTGATTGGTGACAAAAACGGACCTGTCGGAACTGCATTCACCAATGCACTCGCCGATCAAAAGCAGGGCCACAGCAACTTGCTCGCCGTGCTGGAACCAAACCTGGCTGTTAAGCCTTCCACTGTGATGTTCTCGAAAGTGACCATCCAAGGCGCTCGCCAAGCCGTCCAGATGTTCGGACCGGCTCAAGCAGCCGTTGCTCACGCTGTCGCGGATGCTGTCAAAGAAGGGACCATTCCCAAAGATCAATGCGAAACCCTGTGCATTGTTTGTGGAGTGTTCATCCACTGGGAAGCAGCCGACGACAAGAAGATTTACGATTACAACTACGCAGCCACTAAAGAGTCCATCGAACGTGCGATGAAGAATTCACCATGTGTGGATACAATGCTTGAAAAACAAGATGCATCAAGCCATCCGTTCTACAACGCATGATTCACTCTCATTTTGAGTGAATAAATCTGACACCTCCGTCCGCTTTGGGCGGGGGTGTTTCTATTGATAGCGACTGAGAAGACCATGAAAAATATCCTCATCCAACTCGACACGGATTCACTTCCCAGCACATTCGACCGAGTTGTCGCCGTTGATGCCGGAGTTGACGAATTATTCTCCTACGGCGATGTCTCATCAGACAACGTCACGGGACTTGTCCACGGCGCCATGTTCACCCGAGGCCCCAAACACCTGCGACACACCGCAATTTTTATCGGTGGAAGTCACGTACACGACGGTGAAGAGCTTTTGGAAACAGTTACCAATACTTTCTTCGGCCCTGTCAGCGTTTCGGTGATGATGGACTCCAACGGCTCAAATACGACCGCTGCCGCGGCCGTCCTCTCAGCCGGTCAACACCTTGACTTTGCCAATATCTCTGCCGCCATTCTGGGGGGAACCGGACCAGTCGGTCAACGAGCGGCAGAATTATTATCAGCCCGTGGAGCCTCTGTTAAACTATACTCAAGATCAAAAAGTCGTGCCGAATCAACCTGCCATCGGATTCAGGAAAAACTCCCGGATGCCCTTCTGGAAGCTGCTGAACTGAAACCGAGTGAAGAGCTGGCGGCTGAGTTGGAGGGAACCTCTTTACTCATTGCTGCGGGAGCTGCGGGGGTTGAGTTTCTCACCGAGAAGGATTTAAGCAAGATCATGTCTCTGAAAGTGGCCGTCGACCTCAATGCCGTTCCTCCTACGGGAGTTGGAGGCATTGAAGTGATGGACAAGGCAACTGAGAAGCTTGACTGTCTTTGTTATGGCGCCATTGGTGTCGGCGGACTTAAAATGAAGATTCATAAAGCCGCAGTAAAGAAACTATTCACCGCAAACGATCTACTGCT
>JAQWSQ010000230.1 GCA_029243145.1 Planctomycetaceae bacterium
ATCGCGAAAACGATTCTCAAGCCGGCTCAGATCCCATCGATGCATGGTTCCTTCACCCTGCCTGGTAATCAACAGCGATCGACTGCGGTTACCCTCACTGAGATTCGCATCCCTGACAGGTCTGCCATGCGGTAGTCGGAAGCTTTCTTTTATTCTTCCTGCCTGCCATCGCCAGAAAATCACATTTCCATCTAACCCCGCCGAAAAGCATAAATCGTCGTCCACACGGCCGATGGAAGTTACTTTTTGTTTGTGCAAATGCTGGCTCTTCACTTCCCTCGTGCGGCAATCGATCTGATAGATCTTGCCGATTTCGTCCCCACACAGTATATAATTGTCGTTTTTCATTACTTTAATGGTCGTTACAGGGACCAGGTGTGACGCAACCTGCGTCGACCAGTCACGCTGCAATAAGTTCTTCTGAGCGGGCCGCTCGGTTGAGAACACATGAATGCGTCCATCGCTGTCACTCGCTACTGCAAGCGTCTTCCCAACTGCGATCGATAAAGTCCGCCCACCGCGCTGCAGGCCGGCCCAGGTGTTGTCCCAATTCCATACTTCATCGATGTTATTGTTTCTTAGCTGAAGTCTTTGGACCTTAGTTGAATGTGTAATCCATAACTGTCTTCCATCCGGAGAAAAGGCCACCTCGCGTGGCGTGTCCATTGGAAGTTCCCACTGCATTACACCATCGATATTGTATTGGGAAATCTGGCCACAGTGATACAGCGAAACTACAAAGCGACTTCCGTCCGGATGAAAACATACGTGAGAATCGCGCACATGGTGTCTGGATAGAACACGCGGGCGAATGATTTGATGCTCGTTCCAAAATGAATCTGATTCACGCTTGAGGACTGTCAGTTTCAAGGAGGTGTCATTGTCCTGAAATTGCGTCACCGCCACCGCATACTGCTCTTTCGGTGATAATGCTCCACTCTGAACGTAGTCGGTCGCCAACCCGATGAAATTATGTTCATTGGAATGGATTATCTCGATCACCTTAACATGATCGCCATCCGGAACTGCAGCATAGTTCCCCGTCGGATCCAGCTGCGCGGGGAAACCCGTTGATTTAGGATCAGTTAACGGCCATTCACCGAACAGGCGTCCGTCGGCTGATTCAAAAAACTGAATCTGTGGGGGCCCCAGCGTTTGAGTCAGGCAAATACTTCCATTGGCAGTGCAGGCGAGATGGCGTTTAACATCTATGCGGTCGCGAAGTTCGTTTCCAGTTCCAATCGCCCGTCGAATATCAAATCCGTCCTCGGTTGAAAGGCCGACGGTTCGATCATTCAGTATGAAGCGGACTTTTCCATTACGGGACTGTGTAAATAACGATATTGCTGATGGGCGATCTCTGAGAACTTCCAGAGACTGAGCATCCAGTGTCTGAATATGCTGAACACCACAGGTATACAGATGCGAAGCATCCGGCGAAATTTCCAGCCCGTTACTACAATCGATTTCCGCGCGACAAACTTCTCGAAAAACGGATTTGTCACTCAGTTTGAAGCGTCGAAGAAGATTATTGGAAGAACTTGAAAGCTCAGCCGCATAGAGATGAAGGCTGTCCGGCGAAAACAGGAGTCTGCATCCGACTGGAGATTCCGTTGGCAAAGACTGACGACTGTAATTTTTCGTGGTGTCCCAGATGTGTATACTGCCACGTCGACAACTGGCGACAAGCCAGCGCCCATCAGGACTCCACAACAAACGCCTCATTCCATCAATACCCTGGTTCTGGATCAGGTACTTCACGTTGATCGGACACGTTAATTCACGCAGTAACTCCCCGGAAGGAAATTGGTACAAATGAACCTTCAATTTAGGGTTAACAAATCTATGCCGATCTTCACCGACCGCAATTACTGCTCCATCTGGCTTAAAGGTAATGACCGAAGCGTTGAACCCATTCGCAAGTACTCCAGCTGAACGCAACTCTCCGTCTTTTAGACAGGACACGATTTTAGTTCGAAGATCTGAGTCATCTCGGCTGCTGAATTTTATTTGAGATGATTCTTGTAGAAGGCTGAGCGCTTGTGACGACCGCCCGATTTGAGAAAACTGAATGAGCCGTTGTGCATCGGCAAGATTTCGATAATAGACTTCGATCCTGGATTGTTGCTGGGCGGCATCTTTTTCAATCGTGGCTATCGCAAGTTCTTTTTCATTGACGGCGATCCTCTGCCTTTGATCAAGAATAAATATTGATGAGATTACCAAAAGCCCAAACGCCCCAAGCAAAACTCTTTTAGTGATGCGAATGTGTTGTAATCGGGTATTCTGTTCATCGCGTGAGACTGTGAGACGCTTAACCAATTCTTCTTGATCGGGGATCGACGCATCCAGTAGCGATAACCCTAGCTCAAAGTCTTTCTTCCGCTCGGCAGACAGCGCGTACGCATGACGCGTACGCTCAACACCATCCTTGGCTGACTCGTTGCCAGCCCACAGCGTCACTGCCTCCTCAAAGCCAATCATTGACCGGGAATATTGGGTGTATTCACCAGTTTGCTCTGCCACCTCAAGAGCTTCCTCAGCGCGAGTGGTCAGTTGCAGACTCTCCT
>JAQWSQ010000144.1 GCA_029243145.1 Planctomycetaceae bacterium
GTCATAATATGATCCTTTGATTGTGCGATGGATTACCGCGAGAAGCTGAGAGCCAAGGTACGATTGAGTATTCACTCATTCTATCAAGAGTGGATCTCTGTTTTCATGCTTATTATCTTTCGATTCCATAGTTAGAGCACGGCCATTTCTGCAAGTCACTGTTTTTCTTCCACTTAGAGCATTAAGCGTTTGTAGCGAAAGGATTTATACGCGAATTTACTTTCAAGAGTTTTGACTCTGTAGTGACGATACGAAATCTATTTCTGTGAATTCACAAATCGATTTCACGAGTGACGAGTCTTGGAAAGCAATTGTCGAGTGGAACTATTTTGGACGATTGTATCCCATCACGGAGTCCCTCAATTCCTAACCTCTTCGGATACGAATCTAGTCCCTCTGTAATGGTTCTTCCCGTTCTCGAACTTAGGTTTCCGATGTCCCGGAATATGATGTGTTTTTACGTCCACACAGGGACTTCGCCCTGTGCAATAAATGTAAAACCCCGCTACAAATTACAGAGTGACAAGATATAAAAATGACCAGGGATTTCCACCCACTGTTGGCATTGATCGCTTCCACAATAGACCGGGAACTCGCCAAGTATCTCCAATTTTTGATAGAGGAAAACAAGATTCTGAGGTCGCGAGTGAAAGGGCAGATTACACCAAAAAGTCCTGTTCAGCGTTCAGTTGATTCTATAGAACAGTCTCGCGAGCGATTCGCTGAAGCTAATCCATTGTGAATGCTGGATTTGACCACGAAAACACCTATTGGGCAGGAGAATTGATGACACTGAGTCTTTTCCACTGATTGTCCAGAGTGGGCAAATTATGTCTGTCTGGATTGTTTCGGACGGCAAATCTCCGACAATGGGTTTTTCGACAGGACTCGTCAGGGTGAGTCACTCAACGAAGAAGAGGACAAGAAAATGCGAATTGCGACCGGTGGGATCATTCACGAGACAAGCACATGTGTGGACACGCTGACGACTCTCAATGACTTCGAGCATGATCGTGGAATTATCCGCGGCGATGCGATTCTGGAACGGTTTCGCGACACAAACGTACAAACCGGCGGATTTATTGCGGCCGCGGACGAGTTCGGATTCGACCTCATTCCTTTGCTGCGTGCATCGGCATTTCCGGGTGGCTTGATTCGTCGAGAAGATTACGATGCGATAAAAGCCGAACTCATCGAACGGCTCGAAGCTGCAGGGCCGGTGGATGGAGTCTTGCTCGATCTTCATGGTGCAATGGTGATTGAAGGAATTGATGACGGCGACGGCGACGTCATTGCCACTGTCCGCAATGTTGTTGGTCCAGACGTTCCCATCGGAGTGCCTCTGGATCTGCACGGTAACCATACGAAGTGGCGCGTTGAAGTCGCGGACGCGATTGTAGGCTATGATACTTTCCCTCACATCGACATGGCAGAACGGGGCAAGGAGGCGGGAGACATTCTGGTGCGGACGATCCGTGGCGAGATCCAGCCCACAATGGCGATCCATCAATTACCGATGTTTTGGAGTACACCGTGCCAGGTCACAGCTCGACCGCCGATGAGCGAAGTCATCGAACGCCTGCACGAGATGGAACGACGAAAGGGTGTAGTCAGCATGACGGTTGCCACCGGATTTCCCTGGGCGGATGTTCCAGAGGTGGGCAGTTCAGTCATCGCAGTCACTGATGATGACCAGCAACTTGCTCAACAACTCGCCGATGAACTTGGCGGTTGGATCTGGGAAAACCGTCAACGCTGGTACTCGCCGCCTTTATCGATTCGCGACGCGCTGGCTGACGGAGAGAAAGTTGGTCGTTACCCAATCATCCTCGCCGACCATGCAGACAACACTGGTGGCGGGTCACCTGGCGATTCGACCGAAGTACTGCGGACTTTCCTGGAGATGGGACTACAGGACGCCCTGCTGCTTTACATGGTTGACGAAGAAGTTGCGCAACAAGCTCATGCAGCCGGCGTTGGCAGCCGCATCCCGATTTGTATTGGTGGCAAGTCTTCGCCGGTTCAAGGTGCCCCGGTCGAATGTGAGGCGGAAGTGATCGCGATCTCCGACGGTACGTTCGCCTATGATGGTCCTATGTTTGCCGGACTGACTGGAAGTATGGGAACGTCCGCATGGATCAAAATCGATGGAGTCTCGGTGGTCGTTGTTTGTTCCCGCGAACAACCGTTTGATCGAGCGTTTGTCCGTACTCTCGGAATTGATTGTCGAAAAGTGCGCTACATCTGCGTTAAGTCGGCCGCCCACTTTCGCGCTGCGTTCGAACCTATTGCTGGTTCAATATATAACGTCGATGCCGCGGGCATTCACACACATGACTTTTCTAAACTTCCTCACACAAAACGCACCCGCCCAGTCTTCCCCATCGAGATACCGGCAAGAAGATGAGAGACAAGAAAAGTTCGTGATTTTAGAGCAGATGACCTGACTTCGTGGTTCTAATATCCAGCATGACAGTTTCAGAGACGTCGAGTACTGGTATAGAATGAAGTGGTGGAGGGACTGACTTGGTGCAATATTAAAATACATCGAGCTGACCTGAAGCCGTAAACGGTTGTCTCTTAGGATTGTTGGATAACGGTTGTGGAGATGTGAATCTCTCGCCGGCTAGGTCTCACTTCCACGCTCTTTCGATGTGGTCGCTTCCTATCAATTCCAGGGTGTAAACGTGGTCCCCGTCCACTGTGGCCCACTTGCAGCCAGAGGGGTGGGAGATGATTTTAGAAAAATCAACGGGGAACTAGGAAATCGGCTCGTCAGAAGTTGCGGACTCGACAACTGTTTCCAGATGCTGCCGGCACTGCGTCGGCAGATTACTTTTCAGGCCCGGTCCGTGACCTCAGCAGCCGGCACTGTCAAAAACGAAACGGTTTGCGATGTCGTCCGTTCCATCGTCTCGATCCCCAATACGGTCGCTGGCAGGAACTGATCATCATGATCGCTGTGGGAGTCCATGCCGGCGATGTCCGGACACAAAGTCGCCGCCAAAGACCCAGGAATCGGCGATCTCGGTGAATCGGATTTTGAATCGCAGGCGATCAGGTGTGATGATTCCTCTTCCGTTGATTCTCTTCGGGTCGCTGTAAGGCGGCTCGGGGAGGCTTTATTTTAGCTATGCCAGGCTAACCCTCGCCATAATCATGCGATTGCCCTGGCCAATGGGGCGATCAAAAAATCCAATCGCGAACGAACCGTACGCAGCCATCTGAGAAACAAATTCATTTTCAGATGGAAAAAACAGATCGTTAAAAACCAAGGCTGCAGTTGATCCGTACATGAAGAAGTCGTACCACTCGATTGTGGTCCCCACGAAACTGGCGAGCACAACTCGGCGGAAGTTTGCAGAACTCACAGGTTTATGCTCAGTCATATGAATTCAGACTTTTTTTTGCGACTACTTTCTTCGATTACAATTCGCTAGCAACACTTATTCATCCACGCACTAACGAAGTTGCAATCCCCTGTCCTCCACCGATGCACAGTGCGCCAATTGCCGATTCAGACTCTCCCCGGAATATCTTCCAAGACAAATGGGTCAACAACCTCGCTCCACTCACCGCCAAAGGATGCCCCACAGCGATCGCGCCTCCTTCGCTATTGAAATTGACTAAACGCCCCGTCGATGTCATCACTTTCGAACCTTGTTCGTCTGGGGTGATTTTCAAAGTCAATGCTTGCAAACATGCCAGTGTCTGTGCCGCAAAGGCTTCGTTGATTTCCAATGTATCGACGTCGTTCCAGGTTTGTGACGTTCGTTTCATTAATGCCAAAATTGCATGAACTGGTCCTAGTCCCATCCGCGACGGCTCGCAACCCACGGAAACACCGTGACCCCATTCGGCCAAAATTGACCACCCCTGAGCAAGCGCAAACTCCCGTTCCGCCAGTAGCAGAACTGCGGCTCCGTCGTTGACACCAGAGGCATTTCCCGCTGTGACGGTTCCTGCTTTTCGAAAGATTGGCTTGAGTCCTGACAATTCCTCAACAGTCAGGGACGGTCGTGGATGTTGATCCTCAGCGACGTCGCCAACGCTGACCAGTTCATCCTGATACGCTCCTCGTTCTTGGGCAGCGGCAAAAAGATGTTGACTACGTAGCGCGTAAAGATTTTGTTGTTCACTAGAAATCGCAAATTCCTCAGCGAGATCCTCTGCTTGTTCCCCCATGTGTCGTTGACTAAAAGTGTCAATCAATCCATCAGACTGCATTGTATCTGTCAGGTTGGAAATATCTGGTTGCTGTCTCTTCTCGGGTCTGTTTACCAACAACGCTGATTGAGACATCGATTCCGTTCCTCCAGCGAGAACGGCGTTGGCGTCGCCGGCTCGAATCGCGTTGACCGCGAGCATTGCCGACTGCATACCCGATCCGCACATCATGTTGATTGTTGTCGCGGAGGATTCAACAGGAAGTCCCAACTGAATGGAAACTTGTCTGGCTATGTTCATGCCATGACCGGCACTGAGAACATTACCCAGAATCACTTGTTCTACCAATGATCGATCCACTCCATCGAGTGCAGCCTCACCGGCGGCGACAGCTAGTTCGACCGGCGAGAGTTTCGACAATTGACCAAGAAACCGCCCGAACGGCGTCCGCTTAGCAGAGACAATCACAACACGTTTCATTATTTATCTCACTGAAATGTTCATCTCTGATACCGACTGAATGATGGGCGCGAACTCCATTTGATCGAGAATGTCACGTTGCACATCAATACCGGCTGCGACTTCGATTAACTCAACACCTGCGGATTGCAACCGAAAGACTGCCCGCTCGGTGACAAACAAGACTTCGTGATTCAATGCGCGTGCATTTGCTCCACTAAATGAAACCTGTTGAACCTGCTTAACAAATTTTGCAATCAGTCCCTCTTTGACAATCTTCAGTTGTCCGTTTGCATATTCAACGTCCAGTCCACCTGTTGTCAGCGTTCCACAAAAAACTAACCGTCGGGCATTCTGCGAGATATTGACAAATCCGCCGACCCCCGCGAAACGTGTCCCAAACTGAGAAACGTTCACGTTGCCATATTGATCGACCTGAGCAGCTCCCAACGCAGCATAATCGAGGCCACCTCCGTCGTAAAAATCAAATTGTGCTGGTTGATCAATAATCGCCTGCGGATAGCGTGAAGCTCCAAAATTGAGTCCCCCGGCAGGTATCCCGCCAATGGGACCACTCTCGACCGTGAGTGTCACGTCTTTTAGGATCCCTCGTTGTTCCGCTGCTGGAGCAATTCCCTCGGGCAGCCCAATTCCAAGGTTCGCGATTGCGCCTGGCTGAAGTTCGTCGCACGCGCGTAAGGCAATAATTCGTCGTGCGTCAAGAGACTTTGATTCAATACTGTTGAGTTGTTTTGCCCTTCCCTCAACGTCAGCTTGGCAGAATGCTGGTTCAAATAGTTCACCGAATGTTTGCCAATGGTCAATCTCGTCAGCGACGACAATGTGTTGAACCAAACGACCAGGAACCTTAACCTCATGCGGTGGAGCCGGGGCATCGAGCAGCCGTTTGACTTGCGCGATGACGATGCCACCATGGTTGTGTGCTGCTTGTGCAATCGGTAGCACATCGCCAATCATAGATTCTTCGTCCATGACCAAATTGCCCTGTGGGTCTGCTGCTGTCGCTCGGATGAGACCAACGTGAATCGGAAATGTGTGATACAACAGCCATGTTTTTCCATGCAGCTTGATTCGTTCGACAAGCGGTTCCGTCGTTCGAGAGTTGAGCTTTCCTCCACTATTCTCAGGGTCAATGAACGTTCCTAAACCAACATGAGTCAGGCAGCCAGGGCGTTTCGCTGCGATGTCTCGGTAGAGTTGGCATATGACTCCTTGGGGAAGATTGTAAGCTTCGATTTCCCCTTCAAGAGCCATCTGACCAAGTTGCGGGCAAAGCCCCCAATGTCCTCCGATGACTCGTTTTAACAGCCCCGTGTGAGCGAGGTGATTCAGTCCACGCTGTTTTCCATCTCCTTGTCCGGCCGCGTAGACGAGGGTTAAGTCACGTGGATGTTGTTCCGATAGAAATCTTTTTTCGAGAGCAGTCGTCAACGATTCTGGATGTCCAGCGCCAACGAACCCTCCGCAGGCGATTGTGAGACCATCGTCGATATGGCGTACTGCTTCATCCGCAGTGCAGACTTTGCCGTTCAATGAATTTCTACTCCCAGTGGATATTGACGATTGATTCACCGTCATTTCACAAGCTCAAAGTTATGCCCACCAGCCGCCGTTGACATGCAATGTTTGACCGGTCACATAGGTAGAGAGGTTGCTGCACAAATACAAGATCACGGAAGCGATCTCTTCAGGCTCACCGAATCGCTGAAGAGGGATTTGCGACAGCATTTGTTGGCGCGCCGCTTCGGGGATCGACTCTCCCATTTCCGTAAGTACAACCCCCGGAGCAACCGCATTTACTGTGATCTGACGCGCCGCCAACTCGCGGCTGAGTACTTTCGTAAGCGTGATAACCCCCGCTTTTGCTGAAGCATAATTGACTTGACCATAGAAACCCATCACACCGGAAATGGACGCCATGTTCACGATGCGTCCACCGTCACGCAGAAACGGCAACGCGGTTTGGCTCACCCGAAAAACTGATGACAGATTTGTCTCGATCACGGCATCCCACTCAGCATCGCTCATCTTTTTGAATGACCGATCTCGCAAGACGGCAGCGTTGTTCACGAGGAAATCAATGCCTCCAAATTTCGATTTCACGGCATCGAAAAAGGTCGATATCTCTTGACGAGAACAAACATTCGCAGCCATTGCAAAACCGTCTTCTCCCCATTCAGCGACACACTCCGCAGCACGCTCGCGACTGACGCCTTCTGCATCATCTAAGTAGTTGACGGCAACCTTTGCTCCAGCCTGGATCAACATTTGCGATGTTGCTTTGCCCAGACCTTGGATTCCGCCAGTGACTATTGCAACTTTTCCAGTGAGATCGATTGGAATCATCGTCAGAAATGCCTTCTATTGTGTTAAGCCGTCGGTGACTGATTGTTAGAGAGATGAAGGACTTAATTATCATGTATCAAGGGAAGGTGATGCACGGATACAGGCAACGAAGCCAGCGCAAAAAGCATCAATGAAGATCAACAAACGAATCACATTTTTACCGTCGCTTCCAATTCGACCATGACTTCGCTCGATGATGATCACTTGAGAGTTGGAGTACAAGGGGTTTATCCACGATTTTGTTTCGAGAGTTTCGCCGACATTCGGCTCAGATGAATCGAAACAAAGTCCATATTTGTGAATTCGCAAATCGCTTTCTGGGATTTCGATTCTTGGAAAACAATTGTCGAGTAGAATTTCTTTCGAGTGCCGCAAGCGATTTTTGAAGCACGACGACCTGTTTCCGTTCAAGCAATAATGTCGTTGATGACATTTCCATGCACGTCTGTCAGACGAAAGTCCCGCCCCTGATGCCGGTAGGTCAAGCGTTTATGGTCGAATCCGAGTAAGTGCAACATCGTGGAGTTGAGATCGTGAACATGAACGGGGTCGCGGACAACGTTGTAGCAGAACTCGTCCGTTTCGCCGTGGAGAACACCCGGCTTCATACCACCACCCGCCATCCACATCGTGAAACAACCTCCGTGATGATCACGACCATAGTTCGCTTGCTCCAACTTCCCCTGGCTGTAGGTCGTACGTCCGAACTCGCCTCCCCAGACAACGAGTGTCTCGTCAAGCAATCCTCGTTGCTTAAGGTCGCGTACTAAGGCAGCCGCAGGCTGGTCGATATCGCGGCACTGCAATCGTAGATCGCTGGGCAGATTATAATGCTGGTCCCAACCCCTGTGATAAAGCTGAATAAATCGTGTTCCACGTTCGGCCATCCGTCGCGCCAGCAGACAATTCGCTGCGAACGAACCTGGCCTTCGTGACTCGGGACCGTATGCCTCGAACGTTGACTTGCTCTCTCCACTGAGATCAATAAGGTCCGGGACAGAAGTCTGCATACGAAATGCCTTCTCGTATTGCGCAATCCGCGTCGCGATCTCCGGATCCTGATGTTGCTGGAACTGGAATTGATTGAGTTGGGAGAGAATTTCGATTTGGTCGCGCCGCGTTTGGCGATTGATCCCCGGATGATTCGACAGGTATAAGACAGGATCCCCATTACTGCGCAGCGCGACACCCTGATGATTGGAAGGGAGGAAACCTGAACCCCATAATCGCGAATAGAGTGGGTCGGCTGGGCGGGCCGCACTCCCCTGTGAGACCATGACCACGAAGGCGGGGAGATCTTTATTCTCCGTCCCGAGGCCGTAGCTCGCCCAGGCACCGAAACTTGGGCGGCCTGCCTGCTGATGCCCGGTCTGCATCAGAGTCACTGCGGGATCGTGATTGATGGCCTCTGTATGCACCGAACGGATGAAACAAAGCTCATCGGTGATTGCAGCAGTGTGCGGGAGAACCTCGCTGATCCACGCTCCCGATTGGCCGTGCCGCTGGAACTGAAACAGTGATGAAGTAATCGGGAGCGACGCCTGGCCGCTGGTCATTCCTGTCAACCGCTGGTTCGCTCGGACTGACTCAGGTAGTTCTTCTCCATGTCGCCTTGCGAGTTCCGGCTTGTGATCGAAAAGATCAAGCTGTGAAGGTCCTCCGTGCATGAAAAGGTAGATAACTCGTTTGGCTTTTGCCGGAAAATGCGTCTTGGATGGCGATGGGCCCTCCTCCGCCAACAACGAACAGAGTGAGGCTTGCCCTACGGAAACCCCTGCACTCCCGAGTGCCAGTGTTTGCAGAAAATTGCGTCGATTCCATTGATCATGCATATTGATTTATCGAACTACCGTCGGGTAATCGCCTCATCAAGATTCAATACCGTGTGAGCGACAATTGCCCAAGCGGCAAGATCGCGTTGATTCAGATGACTGTGGACTTCAGATTCTCCTACTGACAAGACAGACTTCGCAGCTGTAGGATCAGATTCAAATCGTGTTCTTTGCCGATCTAAAAGTCCTCGGAGAATTCGATGCTCATTGGGCGTCGGTTCTCTGGTCAAAACTTTACGCCAGAGAAGTCTTATTCGCCGATCATCATTGTCTTCTTCAACGAGCACATTCTGTGCGAGTCTACGGGCAGCCTCGAGGTAAATTTCGTCGTTGAGCAGCAGCAGTGCCTGGAGCGGTGTATTTGTCTCAGCACGGTTAATCGTACACTTCTCACGAGTAGGGCCATCGAGAAGTAACAATGCCGGAGGAGGTGCTTGACGTTTGATGAAGGTGTAGATGCTTCTCCGCCACAAACCTGTCCCTGTATCGGGAACGTATCTCTGCTCACCATCATACGAGACTTCCCGCCAGAGGCCCGGTGGTTGATACGGTTTCACACTCGGGCCACCAATTGTCTTCACAAGTAATCCAGAGGCAACGAGTGCTTGGTCTCGAATCATTTCCATTGGCAGGCGAAAATTCGGACCGCGTGACAGCAAACGGTTTTCTGGATCGAAAATCTCACCGTTCACTCTTTGGAATTGTGAACTCTGACGATACGAGCTGGAAGTGACAATCATTCGCAATAGTTCTTTTATGTCCCAACCATTATCGCGAAATTCTGACGCGAGAGAATCGAGAAGTTCCGGGTGCGTCGGTATCTCTCCCTGCGTTCCAAAGTTGTTCATGGACCGTACGAGTCCATCTCCAAAACACTGTTTCCAGAACCGATTGACAGCGACCCGTGCGGTCAGTGGATTCTCCTTCGAGACAAGCCAGTACGCCAAGCCGAGACGGTTTCTCGGGGCGTTTTCTGACCAAGCAGATAGCGAACCGGGCACGCCGGGTTTGACTTCTCCAGACGGCTCATCATACTGGCCCCGCACCAGAACAAATGTTTTGCGTGGCTGTTCTTGCTCAGCCATCACGAGTGTCGTCGGGATTGCATCGCGGGCAACTCGTTCTTCGTTTCGTAATGTCTGAACGCGATCACGCAACTGCCTCGTTTCAGGTGATCCATGGTGATCAAGGAAATGGTCGAACAGAATTTGTTTCTGGACGCTGTCCCTTTCGTCCTGTGGCTTCAGAAGAATCCCGTGGATTCTCTCGCCTTCAGCCCAACTGGCAATTGACTCCTCGCTGACTATTCCCTGCACTATCAGAAGTTCATCAAGACTTCCGTATAATCCGAGTCCAGTATCACGTCGCCCAATCATCAGTGGTTTTGATGTCTCAATGGAACCATCCAGAGAATCACTCATGATTTCGAGAGGAACTGGCATGCCATCAATATAAATATGCAGACCACTCGCCTTCTGTGAACCATCGTAGGTGATTACGACATGCTGCCATTGATTGGCACTCGTTTCTGACTTCGTCGATACCTCGATCGCAGAGAGATTCCAGCGATTCACAAGATGGGCCGTTAATCGACCTTTGCTCCACAAAACCTCAAATCCTCGACGCTGATCATCCGACTTAATTTTTGACAAGATGCCGCTCAGTGATCCGTCCGGTTTCAGCCAAAATCCGATGGTCCACTGACCATCTGCTCGAAACTGGTGTAAGTCTGCTGTGACGTTTTGCGTGCCATCGAATACTGCAGCTTGATCCAGTACGCCGCGTTTGAACGTCGGTGATGTCCCTGTCGTTTTAACATCGTCAATCAACGTGCCGTCAAACGGTTCGCGCAGAAGGATCGCATCAGTTGGCGATGGTTTCAAAGTCACTAGAGCAGATTGTTCCCAGTCGACGATGCGCTCGGCAGTCTTGAGCCGAAGTTTTTCGTATGCTCGATCTGCAGCAGTCCGGGACTCGGTTGCCTTCGCGAGTTGAGTTTTCTGCGCCTGTGTCGGTACAGAAATGAGTGGTGGCGCATTATTGCCAATCAGCAAGCCGCGTTCCTGAACGGTGTTGAAGAATGCAAACAGTTCGTAGAATTCCCGCTGTGTGATCGGATCATATTTGTGATCGTGACACTGTGCGCACCCGACGGTGAGGCCCAGCCAAGTGGTCATGGTTGTATCGAGACGGTCAATCACGTACTCAACTCGATACTCCTCCTCGATAATCCCCGTCTCGTTGTTTGACATATGATTACGATTGAATCCGGTCGCAATCTGTTGCTGAACCGTTGCATTGGGAATCAGATCACCGGCAATCTGCTCAATTGTGAACTGATCGAAAGTCATGTTTGCGTTGAAGGCATTGATCACCCAGTCCCGCCATAACCACATTTCTCGTGGGGTGTCACCAAAGTAACCATTCGTGTCCGCATAGCGTGCAGCATCGAGCCAGTCGACCGCCATGCGCTCACCAAAGTGCGAAGACGCCAAGAGACGATCTACTGTTTTTTCGTAGCCATCGGTTCGAAAACGTTTGACGTCTTCGAGCGTGGGAGGAAGTCCCGTCAGGTCAAAAAAGACCCTGCGAAGCAGTGTCTCCGGGGAGGCTTCAGCGGATGGCTGCAAATGCTCCTTTTCGAGTCTCGCCAGTACAAAACGATCGATTTCGTTCCTGGACCATTCCTGGTTATCAACGGTTGGCAATTTCGGTCGTCGAGGCGGGACAAAGGCCCAGTGAGGCTGGTATTCAGCTCCTTGTTCGATCCATTTCTTGAGAACGGTGATCTGATCTGAACTAAGAGGCTTGAGAGCTTCTACGGGTGGCATTTGCAGAGCGGTGTCCTTTGTTAGCACACGTCGAAGTAGTTCGCTCTGATCAATTTTGCCAGCAACGATTGCCGTCTTGCCCGAGCCGAGTTCCCCAAAAGCAGACTCCTCTTTATCCAGACGTAAGTCGGCCTCGCGGGTCACGGAATCGTGACCGTGGCAGGTGAAGCAATGATTCGACAGGATGGGCCGGACATCACGATTGAACTCAATCTTGTCGTCGGCTTTCGCCAGCCCTGCCGAAATGAAGATCAGGAGAAGTGTAACAGTTCTCGTCATCGATTCAATTTCTTCACGCACATGGAATCTGTTTTGTTCGGGACCTGACCTGGAATTGTCCGCCGTGCCGTTCTGCTTCCACTTCACCACTCTACTTCTATTCGAACACGATTGCGATGGTTGATCTGCTGACCCCAATCAGACGGTCCGATTAAAAAAAGCGGTCAGAGATTTCATGGGAAGTGATGGGTTAGACGATTTACTGTTCTCGTCATTATGGGACTCAGATGCGATCGACACTCGTTCCGCACAATTTTAGACTTTTCGTCAGCAACAGAGCGGGAGAAGTGGATTTCCATAAAGTTATTGAAAGTCCGACACTGATCTTGGTTATAATCGGATCGACTTGACTCACACGGTCCAGATCACGAGAGCCTGTCATACTCTTCCCTCGTAGAGCGACCCTGTCTACTTTTTTTTGTTAGTTAGAGAGAATCAATGTTGTATCGCATTCTGATTGTTAACTGCTTGTTGCTTTTGTCTAGCGCCTCTGCCCAGGCCGGACAGAAGCAACCAGAGGGACCGTTTGTCTTCGGGTACGCTGATAAATTGAGTTGTTCTTCCGGAGAAGAACTGGAATTTCATCTTTCGAGCAGTGCTGAGACTGTTGACCTCGTTATCAAGCGACAAGGAGCGATCAACAAGAAAGTATTTGAAAAGTCGGCAATTCCGTGTGCAGTCCATCCGATTCCGGATCGAGCATCATCCAATGGTTGCCATTGGCCTGTTGCCTTTACGCTGAAGGTTCCTGGAGATTGGGAAAGTGGCTGTTATCTTGCCACGTTCAGTTTCAAGAATCTCGACAAGAATGTGAGTAGTCAGGTGTTGTTTGTGGTTCGTTCAAGTAAGCCGGGAAAGAACACACGCATTCTGTTGCAACTGGCAACGAACACCTACAACGCATACACAAACTGGGGAGGCCATAGTTTATATTCCTATCACGATCGTGATGGGCTGCAGGGGCATCGTGTTTCATTTGACCGACCGTTAAGTCATCAATTTTCCAACTGGGAACTGCCATTCATTCGTTGGGCGGAAGCGAATGGATACAAACTCGACTACGCGGTCAACAGCGATCTCGAGTTTCACCCTGAGATCCTGAAACACTACCGGTTGGTACTAAGCGTCGGACACGATGAGTACTGGTCCTCTCCGATGCGGGACAACCTGGAAAAGTATATCTCGGAAGGAGGTAATGTTGCATTTCTCAGCGGGAATACTTGTTGCTGGCAGGTTCGCAGCGAAGATGATGGCCGAGCTCTTACCTGCTGGAAACAATGGTACAACGTGGATCCTCTCTATCGACAAGGCGACAACAAAATTCTTAGCACCTTGTGGAGCCATCATCTGGTTGAGCGACCGGAAAACCAGCTTACAGGAGTTGGTTTTCTCTGGGGTGGCTATCATCGCAGTCATGGTCAATTCATGGATGGTCCCGCGTCCTTCAAGGTCCATCGTCCGGATCACTGGCTGTTTGACGGAACCGGACTCAAGCCGAATGATCGGTTTGGAGGAAAGGACACTATCGTTGGTTACGAATGCGATGGATGTGAGATGAACTGGAAAGATGGGCTTCCGTATCCAACGCATCAGGATGGGACGCCCGAATCCTTCACGATCCTAGCGACTTGCCCTGCTCGCTGGGCTCCCGGTGACAGTCTTTGGTATGACCGTTTCCCCAAGGATCGTATCGGGGCCGCGGTCCTTGGAATCTACACTCGTGGCGGAACGGTCATCACAACGGGCACCACGGACTGGGCTCATGGACTGCGCGGTCAGGATCCAGCAGTGATGCAGATTACTCGCAACATTCTTGATCGCCTATCGAATACTCGAGGTGAATCATTATCGTCTCAGAAGAAATAGTGAAAACATCGATATGACTAGCATCTCACAAGCCTTATCGAACGCCGGGATTATCACCCGTCGCTGGATCAAAGATGCACGATGCCAACTTTCTCCAATAATAGGTCGATGTGGAACTGATCGGTCCCGATGAAATGTCCGATCCGAATCATACATACTGTATAATTTCCAGCAGCATTACTTGAGGAACGATTTCATGAAACGATTTGCAATTCGGCAAAATCATTGGCACCAGTTGTTTTTTGTTTATTGTCTGTTGGGCAGTTTTGCGAATCAGGCGCTAGCGGAGGAACTCTGGCTTGACCCTCGATTACAAACACTTCCCGCCAACCATTTGGGGCCCTTCGAACACACGACTGAGAATCACGTGCTGGCAATCGATGATGCCGGTACGCGTGTCAGTAAAGATGGAGGTCAGACTTGGTCCGATTTAAGACCTTTGTTCGATGATGGTTCTAATCTGAAACTGCGCGTTGAACGCGCGATGTTACGAACGAAGGGAGGTGTTCTGATCGCATCTTCTATGGATATTCGGCAACGAAATTGGACCTGGGACAACAAACTGCACGACGCTCCAGGGGCAACGCTTCCCGCATATGTGATGCGCAGCCTCGACGACGGAAAGACCTGGCAAGATATCACCGAATTCCACAAGAACTGGACCGGTGCCGTTCGCGACATCATTGAGACCAAAGACGGTCGCCTGATCGTCTCGACAATGAAGATGCTCAATAATCCCGGGCGACATTCTGTCGTCACATACTGGTCTGATGACGAGGGGAAATCGTGGCACTCCAGCAACGTCATTGATCTCGGGGGAGTCGGTCACCACGGAGGAGTTACCGAAGCAACACTGGTAGAATTACGAGACGGCCGAATTTGGCTACTGATCCGTACGAACTGGGGCGAGTTCTGGTCCGGGTATTCCCACGACGGTGGCAAATTCTGGCGCGTTCTGAAACCATCTGGAATTGCCGCCAGCAGCGCTCCTGGTTTACTGAAGCGTTTAGCCAGCGGGCGACTGGTGTTGTTCTGGAACCGTCCCTATCCCGAAGGAAAAACGGAGTGGACTTTAAGTGGTGGAGACAGACTCTGGTCAGAAGTTCCCGTCAGCAACCACCGCGAAGAATTGTCGATTTCTTTCTCAGAAGATGACGGCCAGATTTGGACGAAACCCGAAGTTATTGCCCGTCAAAAAGGAACATGGCTGGCCTACCCTTACGTCTTTGAGCACCGCCCGGGGGAACTGTGGGTCACGACAATGCAGGGCAACGTGCGCGCGAAACTATTCGAGAAGGACTTTGTGAAATCGGCCAAGAAAACGGAAAATGGCGAGCGATGAACGTCCCGCTCCAGACTGTCCATTTCGACTCGCCCTTGCCTGGACCTCACTTATTGATCACGGGAGGAGTCCATGGAGACGAATTTGAGGGCCCTGCTGCGATTGACAGGTTGAGAATCCAGTTCGAATCCGCACGGTTCCCACTGAAACGGGGACGACTGACGCTCGTTCCCATCGTCAATCAGCCCGCCTTCCTGCGAGGAGAACGGACAGCGGAAGACGGACTCGATCTGGCCCGTGTCTGTCCGGGAAATCCGGAAGGCTCGATTACGGAGCGGATCGCTTGCGAACTGAGCCAGTTGATACGCTCAGCAGACAGGTACATTGACCTGCATTCAGGAGGGAGACTTTTCTCGATCCTTCCCATGAGTGGTTACGTATTACATCCGGACGAAACCGTTCTAAACGAACAGCGGTCCATGGCAATGTCGTTCAACTTGCCACTGATCTGGGGGACATCACCTCACTTGAACGGCCGGTCGCTCTCCGTCGCTCGGGACGCCGATATTCCTGCGATCTATGCTGAACACAGTGGTGCCGGACAGTGCAATCCGCAAGGAGTTGAAGACTACATCTACGGTTGTTTGAACGTAATGGCTTCGTTGGGAATGATTGATTTTGTCAATCGAGACAGCTTGGTAGAATTGACGATTGAAGATGATCGTCCGGAATCGGGGCACATGCAGCTTTGCTATCCCTCGCCGCTGATGGGTCTGTTCGAACCAGCCGTCCAACTCGGAGATCACATCAAACAAGAAGCTTCGCTCGGAAGGGTGTTTGATCCGGTCACGCATCGGACTGAAACGATCCATGCCAGACAATCGGGAATCCTGTTTGTGGCTCGGTCATTCACTCGCGTGAAAGCAGGTGAGAGTGTGGGTGTCATTTTGGAAACCGACCGAACCTCCGAATTCCGCGTGGGTGGTGGATCAGACGAAACGATTCCTGGATGAAACGGCGGGCAGGATGGAGAAACCAGCCATCGTCATGCACGATCTCGACACGAAGTTCACCAAGGAGTTCAAATAGACACTCGTCAATGCCAGTGTGAGGACGAACCCGTTACCAAAGGCCAGCCCCAACCTCAGTGGACGCTGCGAGAGGTTCATCGAAACGATCAAACTGGAATGCTGGAACAAATTCATCATCTTCGGGAATCGACACATCGATCATCTGCTGCTGGAGTTCACGGAGTATTACAACCATCACCACAGCCACATGTCACGCGATTATCTTCCACCCGTCAGAGTGGAACCCGATGAAGTGGCGAAACTGAGCATCAAACAGGGGCAATATCTCTTTGGTCGAGGCTTACCTGCGAAGAGCAGTGACTTGGGCATACTTGGCGGGACCCACACGCACCTTCAATGACTCGATTGGCTGACCAGTCATTTTCTGAAGAATGGTTGGCGAATGAAAAGCCTCCACCGACCGATGGTCACTTCAGCGACCTATTGACAGTCGGCATCACATCCTCAACTCGCAGAGTTCGGTACGGAATAACCCCAACGATCAATGGCGAACTGGCAGTGTTGATTGACACGTTCGATAAAGTCATCGTCGAATTGGTAATGATTCGTTTGATAATCGGAAATGGAATCGACGTACTTTCGAAGTCTCGGCTCTGCGTGCTCCCAATCGGGAAGTTTCAATTCGTCGTAAACGCGTCGGAATGTGCCGATCCCGTCTGCGACCACATCTTCATGACGGATCTGAATAAAGTTCTCTTTTGGGAGAAGATGCTCAGTTTTGAAGTATTGTTGCATCAAGCGTGCGTAGTCTTTGAGGACATTTTCTTCGATCGTGGCCTCATCGTAGTCCTGGAAGGAAAACATCTTGAGAAATTTGGTCATCAGTTTGATGGTCGAGGCAATCACCTGATAGGGGTTTCGGTAGACGTGAATGAATTTGGCGTCGGGGTAATACTTGACGAGGTGTTTCAAGCGTCCCGTATTGGGCGGGTTTTTCAAAACGAGCCGTTTGCCACCACTGGTCACGGTGACTTTTCGCAGCAACCAGTCATATGTCTTGTGCCATTGGGCAATTTCTTCCTCGGACAGATCTTCGAACAAGATCGTCCGCCGAAAAATCTCTTCGTTCGAAGCCGGAAAAAAATAGCGATGATAGTGCGTGAATTCGGTCAGATTGCAGAGGGCGAAATCTTCCGACATCGGTTCGTCCACACCGGTCGGGACCGCATCCATAGGGCGGGTTTCGGGAAGCCGTTTTTTTAGAACCCAGCGAGAGAAACCGTTCAGACATTGGTAAGCCGACGGAATCAGACATTGCAACAACGAGATGTCGGCGTAGGAAGGATCCTGTAACATGTGGTTGTGGAAGTTGGTGGTGCCGCTGCGCCAGTGTCCAAAAATTAAAATGGGGGATAGCGGTTCGAGTTTTTTGATGCGGCTGCGATACCAAGCGGATTCCGACCAGCGAATCGGAGAACCGACAAATGAATTGCCGTTCAGGAGAAACAGGCGAGTCCAGTTTCGTAGCGGAATCTGATTTCCATATCGGTTGACGACCTTCCGCCATGACGAAAATTTTGTCCCGGTTAGCGGGTGTAAAGATTTTGGTGACGCTTTTATAAGAGTCGAGGGTTGGTTTCGCTGATGCGTTTCGGTCATTGATCGATTCAAAAGTGTGGAAAAACTCAATCAGGCACGATATCCCGTTTTGTCGAAAACGAATTGTAATTGTGCTTTGATTTTCTCTCTTTGAGCGTTGGTGAGATGAGACAGGTTTTCGCCGGCGAGCGACCCCTGTTGCGTTTGAAGGTATTGTTCGATTTTCGGGCGGACTGTGTCAAACCCGGAGATCGACAACTGTTCGTACGTGGTTTGAAGCGTTTCGATCGGTTGTTTTTGGAGGTCTTCGTAGCGCACGGTCGCGAGACGACTCGCGGGAATATCAGCCGCCTCTTCAAAATATTGTTTCATCAAATTCTCGTACATGTCGACCGTCAAACTGTGAAAGTCTTCAGGGTCAAACTTTTGCAGCGACCAGATCGAACACATACTTTGCCAGCGTTCATTCGCGGCCTGGCACACTTCGTAAGGGTTCCGTACCACGTGAATAAATTTGGCGTTGGGGAACAGTTCCAGAAGAGCCGCAATGCGTCCGGTGTCTGCTGAGTTTCTCAAGAGAACACGAGGACAGCCGCCCGCCGCCGCGATCTTTTTTATGTGGAAGAGATACTGTCTTTTCCACTGTTCACGCTCCGCGGAACTCAACCCTTGCAAGAGAACTCCACGTTCGAAAACTTGCCTCGCGTTGTTTGGAAACACGTACGAGTGATACATGGACAATGGCGAGAGGCACGCCATCGGCAGGTCGCTCCCCTGCGGAAGATCCAACGACAGGGCGATGGAATCGCTGCCGCGATCTTTCCCTTTGAGGATCATCTTGAGCAGGCGTTTCATCACCCGTTTCAAAGTAAAATAGGTGTTCGGAAGACTCGCGTGCAGAGTATCTAAATAACTGAATTGTTCGTCTTGGGCGAGTAGGAACTGAAGGGGTGATGTTCCCGTCTGCCAATGGCCGACGATGAACACTGGCTCGGGATCAAGTTCGAGTCGGGAGATGGAGGGGTGGAACCGTATTCTTTCCCAGAGACGAGACGGGAAAAACAACAACGTGATCGCGAAAATGATCAGCGACAGCCAAATATACCACAGCGAACAGCCCCCATAACCCAGTAACACTCGTAGAAAAGTCGAAGAACGACTTCCGAGCAGAAAATGAGGTAGTTTGTTGTCTGAAGATGAGGCCATACGGTGGAGTCGTCGTTCTCTGAGAATACAAGCTGCTCATTCTGATGTGACTCACTTTGGCTTTCAATGCCAACGCATGCCGCTAAGCGGCGTTCTGGAAAGTATAACTGGTTTCGAGATCTCGAAAAAAGATTTATCGATCACGGCTAAGAATGATATTATCAATATTGGTTGCCCCATTCGGTTCCGTAATTAGAACGGGTCAATTCTGCAAATCTCTTCTTTATTTACAATTAGAGCATTAAACGTTTATCGCACAGGGGTTTTATTCGCGAATTTACTTTCGAGACTTTCGCCTCAGGCGAAACGAAACAAAAGTACATTTCTGTGAATTCACAAATCGGTTTCCGCAGTGCCAAGTCTTGGAAACCAATTGTCGAGTGGACGTTTTTTGGGCGATTGTATCCCATCACACAGTCCCTCAATCTCCAACATCTGGTCACCCTGTAACGGTTCTTACGGCCCGCAAAAATACCCACCATAAGACCAAGGATTTGGACCGCCGTTTCGACTCCCAACAGGCACTTAGCCCTGTACAACGAATGCGAAATACCGTTCCAAGTTACAGAATGACAAGATACGAAATGACTGGAATATTTCCCCCACCTGCTCGTTGAGTTCACAGAGTACTACAACCATCACCGTAGCCATATGTCACGGGACCATCTGCCACCCATCAGAGAAGAGCCAGATGAAGAGGCGAAGTGAGCGTCGAGAAGATCGAAGTGAAGTCGTTAGAGCGTAAGGCGGCGAGAGGATGGCCAGCCTGATAGCTGATGTCAGCAATTATTCAGGGTCATCTGCGGAGGACTTGCGCCTTGGCATTCCCTCATAAGATCTTGTTCAGCATTCGGTCGATTCAAGGGAACAGTTTCGCGAGCAATTTGCTTGAGCTAAGACATTGTGAAGCTGGCTTTGATGTCGAAAACAACTATTGAACAGGAGGATGAGAATCACTTCGCTGGTTTTCCAGCTCGCCGATCGAATTGAAAGGGAGTGGTTTTGTGATCTGTGATCGTGAATTTCACCGGTGGAGCGATGCTTCCTTGGTCGACCTGCACGCGCAGGATATTGGTCGCTTTGAACGGGTGATCGTGGATCCAGCGGTGCCCGTCCCCCTGAAGATAGAGGATCGGTTTTCCGAACTGATCAGCAAGTTCTGAGAACGGGCCGAAGAAGTCGTTATGCCTTTCAATCGGCTTGGCGTGTCCGAAGATTACGAGGCTGCTCACTTTTGTACCCGAGCGACGTAGGTTTCGACGAACCCAGTCGAGATTGTCGGCGTGGCGCTGTTTCCATTCAACGGGATCGTGGACGAGTCCGCCCACGATGTTCAGCCCGATGAACAGGACATTGCCCTTGACGAATGAAAAGTTCTCTTCGTGTTCGAGTTGTCGAAACACCGGAAGACGGTGATCCCAGCGGCGATCGAATCGCATGAAGTATTTGTCCCAATACATCCATGCTTGAGCCGGGTTCGGGCAATCGTTCCATTCGTTGTCACCCGGGATGATAAACACAGGTGCCTTCGACTGACTGAGCATCCCAAAAACTTTGTTGTAAACCGCCTCCTCACATGGAGCCTTGCCTCCCTTGATGTCACCGAGATGGATCACGAACTCGGCATCTCCTGGCAATTCGGCGATCTGCTGCGGCAACAGAACATCTTCAGCAGGCTGATAAGGAACATCCCCCATGGCATAAAAAGTCACCAGTTTCTTCGCTTCGGTTACCGGTGGCGATTGTGCTTCCGCTGTGAAAAGGCTCAAGCTCAGGTGAATCAAACCGAGAGGATAAATTAGAAATCGCATTTGTTTCACTAATCTCCAAAAATTTCCGGGGGGCGGTCTGCCCGCTAATTTCTACTCACGAGTTCCTGAACAATACCTTCCCGGGATTTCCCAGATGGATATTTCGTCGGCACGAACACAGTCCTCCGAGTTACTTGGTAGGACATCGTAATCGGTGTTGCGGTCGATTACGACAGTTTTTGTCCTTTCTCGGTCTGTTCTGTTCAACTTCGAGACGATCGCTTGGCCACCATCAGCGGATAGTGAACGACTTGCACGAACCAGATGAAGCCCGTCATGTAGAACATGGCTGCAGCGTGCGAAAGAAAAACCAAGCGAATCATCAAGTCATTTATTTTTCGATCCACTTTCGGAGCAATAACAGGACTTCAGTACGGTACTTCTTGTAATCTTTTCCCTGCCCGTTTCTGACCATCGCGAAGACGAGATGTTTGTTTGGATTGACGGTCAGAAGCGTCCCACATCCGCCTCCATGCCCAAAACTCCCCTGTCCAAGTTGCTGGGAGTGATTTTGCAGACCGATGCCGTACTGCATGTTCAAGGCAGGGAAATAGGGTTTGAGTGATGTGGGGATGATTTCCGCATAGGTCGCTTCGGAGATCACCTCTTGGTTGCCGTACTTCCCGTGGTTGGCGAGCACGACGCCAATACGTGCCATGTTTTCAGCCGAAACCCCCGTCCCTCCCGGTAACACGTTGCGGATTCCCAGCGGCTCGAAAAGATCGCGTTCCATCGCATCCCAATAGTTACGACCTCGCAGAAGCTCAATCGCCCGCACGGAGAGTATCACGCCGACGACCCCATACCGATGCCTGGCACCGGGTGGCCACTCCCGTTTGCAGTGAGCAATCAGACTCTCATGCCAGGTGTGAAAGTAGAACAGACGCCTGAAAGCAAGATCCCAGGGAAAGTGGATTCCGGTCGCGTGAACGTGACTGGCCCGATATGTGAGATTATGATCTTGCGGTGAGTTGAAGTCCGGCAGATAGTTGCCTATCGGCTCGTCCAACTTAATAAATCCTTGATCGACATACATCGCGAGTTGCAGTCCGATGAGCGGCTTCATGGCCGAGTCTAATCGCATCGGAGTGTCGATCGTGACCTGCTCCTCGTTGACCTTGCCATACCCCTTCGCCACGACGATGACGCCGTTTTGGGCGATCACTACGGACATCGGTTCTTGAGAGCTGGCATACCACTCGTCGAGCTTCGCTTCTATTTCCCGAACCTGGCCCTGCTCGTTTCAGCGGTCCCTTCCGCAGCTCGGGTGCCGGTTTTCCTTGGTTTGGCCTGATGGTCGCTCTGACGATGGGCTTGCTATCCAAACCCATCAAATTCCTTTTCAAGCGGACGTGCTGAGTTGCGTTTTCCATTTGCCACTGACCTTCTCGCACAGGACCAGTTGCTTGATCGCTTTCCAGAATCGAAGCCAACTCGACCGCGCCCTCTTCTAAGGAGCGCCAGCGGAGTATCATCGCCTTGATCTGTTGAGAATCAGCGGCGGCTCCACGTTGCGTCGATCCGATCCGTTTTTTTGCGAGGGCCGTCAGGTCCACCCCATCTGCCAGGCAGCAGCAGGTCATGGCACGACGAAGTGGAGGGCCGGAAGGGACCGGAGCCTCACCGTAGGCGTAGTATCGCCCCGCCTTGTCAGCCGTCTGGACCTCCTCAAAGCGTTCGTTAAACCACTTGGTCGGAATCATCGGATCATTGACGACTTTCGCGACAAGTTCAGGATCTTCCCAAACGAGCTCGGGGAGTTGCTGTCCTAGCTTCAAAAGAAAACCGCCTTCTGGTGCGAACTGTTGCTCCGCGAAGCGTACTCTGAATTCGCTTTCGTTGAGGAGGGTTGCACCTCCTTTGGGTGCGTCGTCAGCATTGCACTCCAACGGCTGAGAATGAACCAATGGCAAGGCCACACAGCAGGCAAGAGTGAGCAGCGAGAATCGATACACAGTGAATAGTTCCGTTGGCTTCGGTTCCGTAGACGGATAATTCGTTTGACGGAAACAGCCTTATTTAGATAAGAATCTTGGATGTTTAAAAAACCGCTTCAGAACCCAATCGAATCTGCTTTAATCGCCATGTTGCATTAGAACCTGACACAGAATTCGAAAAATAGTATCTGATAGCTGTGTCCTCAAAGAGAGCGAATATAATTAGTGCTAATACTAGCACAGCAACTGGCTTAAACAGTAGATTGTAGCCGCGACTGACGAGTCTCGAGTTGTCTGACTTGTTCATTATTTTTCTACAAAACTATTCGGCGTAAGGTGTTCCCCACACTTTCCATTTCCACAGTGTCTTTCGGAATCCTTCTCGAAATATCCAAGTCAGGAGTCCAGTCAGACTCACGGCAACAATAATGTCTCCCATCAAAGCCCAAGGACGGAACTCATATATTATACCCACACCTCACTTGTGACAAATTAATGGCCACCCGGCCGCCTGGATGTTATGAGCGAAAATTGCTTTGCGAGTGTACAAGTAGAGTGCGATGTTCACGAATCCCATTAGTGCTCCGAATGCAACAAATCGGATCGCACAATTTTTATCAACCTTAAGATCATTTTTTGACTTGGTCATCGAAATTGATCCGTGAAGAACCAGATATTGCTTTGCCGTTCTTCTTGAGTGGCAGAAAATTTTCATTCTGTCTTATGGCGAATTATCTCTAAACCGCTCATAATCGGTTGTCCGACTTTCTTTAGCAGGCGGATCTTGAGAGCCTTTCCAATCTGGACATTTTGATATTCACGGACAATTGTCGATCGTTTCTGACTCGCGGTGGCAACGATATCAAATTGCTCTTCGACAAGATTTCCATTAAGTTCGACACCAAACAAACGCTCGCCAACTTCCGTTTCTGCCGGTTCTGCAAAGTAAAGCCGAACGGTATGGGCGTAGGTGGGATGCGCCTCTCCTCCGTTGAGCTGATCACTCGTTTCCACAACAAGTCGAGCAGCCATTTTCCCATCACCACTAAACGTTTTGGCGACACGTTTTCCTGAACCTGTGATGACGAAGGCGACCGCATTTCCTGACTTCCAGTCTGGTCGGGCGATGACTTGTCGTAAAATCGCAGCTAAGTTGGGGGTCCGATGTTCTTCAAGTGCTCTGTTGATTTTATCCCATGGTGCAGGTTGCCAAGGTACTGTACTTTTCACGAGTTCACGTTCACTGATATTGTGAGGCTGATCTGAAAACGTCTTGGCATGGCCGACATTCTCGATCCTAATCGACAACTTTGTCGCTTCATCGTTTGCTTCATCCGACATGAATTGAATGTAGGCCTTGTCGAAGGAAGTTGATCGACTCAGTGTGACGTTATCAAACCGAATGCCGACCGTCTGTTTGATCTTATCAAACGTGAATTCCAGATCGCTACTCGTCAGGTTGACATCACCACCTAGTTCCTCTTCTGCATCGTCACTAGCCTTTACGACGGCAAACGACAGAACATCGGAATCGATTTTGATCGACAATGGGATGGTGATCGTTTCTGCATTGAGAACGCCTGATGCACCGACCCAAGGAGTCGCCGGGCCATCAAACTTGAGTGTATGGTGGTGATAGAATTCGGCGTCGCCGGTGACTTGAACATCGATATTTGCTGACCCACCACCAACGACCGGGTAATCTAGCCAAAGCGTTCCATTGGAATCGGTGCGGTCTCCGGGAGACCCAAAATTGATTCCTATTCGCTCGATACTATCACCCGGTTTGCTTAACCTCGCTGTATCATTCACTGTCCACATATCCATTTCAGGCATATGAATGAGCGCCATCGATGTTTGGTTTTGGTAACTGCAACTGCATGTTCGAGTATAGTCTGGAGCGTTTAAGACGCCGTTCGCCACAACAAGATTGGATGTGCAGCCCGATTTGAAACCACCTAAATTCCCGGTCCCACTCATGGTCTGCATGTCGTAAAATCCGGCAGCACCAGAGCGAAAAGTCAGCAGATTTTCGCTCGCAATGACGGTGTTGCAGCCATAGGTTCGGCAAATTTCCCACGCCTGCTCTTTCTTCGTAATGGGGTTGATGATGACTTCTGGTTCACCAGTCAGCAGGTGAAATGCGCCCGATGAGGGTTGATACGAGTTGGCGTTCGTGAGAATCGTTTCGTTGTGCAAAATACAAGGTCCGGCATAAGCCCGGTCAGCAACATGCCACTTCATTTGACCGCTCTCGCCATGATAGACGGCCATACCTTGACCGACTTCTGACTTCAGGCGATCACTTGCTTTTGCCCCGGCTTGTAACAGGAGTTGATGTTTCTCGGAGTATCCCAGCCAGGTCCCAAATATATTTTCAGTGACCGCCCAGAGTTCTTGACCTGTGAGCACATCGGTCGCGACAAGTCGATACGTATCAGGAGTCTTCCGTCCACGACGGGACAGTTTGTCTTCGACTGGCTTCTGTAATTTATCGATACAAAAGACTTTCCCGTCACCGGCGACAATCCCATTGTGTAGAAAACTATGTTTCGCGTTGATCCGCCATAATTGGTCACCTGTGTGCCGATTGAATGCGACAATTCCTTGACTTGCCGAACGATCCAGACTTTTGGAACCGAACCCCTTTGAGTTTCTCCTCAGCTTGCTGTCGCTCTCCTCGAAGGAAAGGTCGAGGCGTTCGCTGTAGTTTGCGAACCCGACCCCACCTAAGAGTACATCTTTGTAGACACCGATGAATCCCCACTCATGTTGCCGAGCATCGCTTGCTGCCGGGAGCTTGATTTTAGAACGTGTCTCTCCCGTCTTCACATCGAGTACATGACAAGAATCGCCAATCGCGACGTAGATTGCGTCTTCGGTGGCAACGTAATTTGTTCCGCGTCCGTTTGCTCCGGGAATGTGAACCTGGTTGTAAGCGGTATCGAGCGGTGTGTCTTGATACGTGTTGTCATAGTAAATGCCGAAGGTTCCCAAGTTCTCAAATTCGCGTTTCCAAATCACTCTACCAGTGTAGACGTCGCGACAACTCAGGGAGTTCATGCCCTCAATGTAAAGTCGCCCACTGACGACCTGCTCTGGTGGGGCATGGCTATGGCGCGGCAAGACATCCAAGTTGGAATTTCCACCAAACCAGAGTAAACCCAAGGGGAGCTTGACTCGTGCATCATTGGACTTGACCGTGTTGGCGATGTCTCCATATTGATGTGTCCAATCTGCCGTTCCAGTCAAAGCTCCAACTCGGCGAGCAACAGTGAAGGGAGCCGATTCTTCCACCGAGGCGTTTTCGAGTTCCGCCGCTTGGCAAGCTTTAGAGAGAGTCTCTCCTAACGATGGGTGAATCGCCACTAGGCAACCACCGTATGGTCTCACCGATTCATATGCCTGTCGAAGTAGGTCTTGATCGGAATTGATGACTTCCACTTGTTTGCCATCAACGATGACCAATGGTGCAATGTAAGGTGGAGCCTGAAAAGTGTCGATCGTGCCGTGCTGAACCACGACGCGATTCCCATAAACACCAGCACTATCGAGCATTTTTCTGAGGCGTTCGACATGTTGTTTGTCTTCAAGCACAAGGACAATCTGGTACTCTGATTCCTGTAAAACGGAAAGCAAGAGTTGCTCGTCCTCTAGTCCATACCACAAAAGAAATCCACTGTTCATGTCGGTCTGGTTGATTAACCGCTTCGTCAAGATCGAAGGGACTTCCGCAGGCAATGACTTCACAGTTTTTGCATGTTGTTTACTTTTCCCAGTGTCTTCTCCGTAGCTCATGATCTGACCATTCAGATTCACAGCGAAGAGCCGCTGACTCGCTGCCAATAGTCGCACGACTTGCTCATCAATGGGCTGTGTCCAGACAATTTCCGGAACACGGTGTTCGCTGTTCAATTGGATGGCTGTCAGTTTGCCACCACCGGCAGCGTAAAGTCGATCTCCCGCTTGAATCAAATCCCCGGACGCATCGATGCCTGACAATTCCCAAACAACGTCTTTTTTTGCATTGTAGGCTTTGACTATATCCTGTCCCTCAGCCGTATAGACCAAGTCTGACGAGAGCACAGGCTCGTTAACCATGAAGGCGGTCTTCTTGCCTGTACTTAATTCGTAAGACCGTACGCCTCTATCTCGCGTATGCACATAGAACTCATCGTCACGACCGATTACAAATGAACC
>JAQWSQ010000145.1 GCA_029243145.1 Planctomycetaceae bacterium
GTCATAATATGATCCTTTGATTGTGCGATGGATTACCGCGAGAAGCTGAGAGCCAAGGTACGATTGAGTATTCACTCATTCTATCAAGAGTGGATCTCTGTTTTCATGCTTATTATCTTTCGATTCCATAGTTAGAGCACGCCTTCGGTTCCGTAGGCGGAGGAGAATCCCGTCTGGCATCCGTTGGTCGTCGGTAAAGACCATTTTGAGAAGCACTCTACTGAGATGACAAATATCTTCCATCTATTACTGACAGAGGATTCTTCTGGAAGAATGTTGCTGTGAGGCCCGATGCGTTGATCCCTTCACGAAATCGAGTTGCCGGCAATCCACGCCGTTGTCCATGCGTTCTGAAAATTAAAGCCGCCCGTAATCCCGTCGACGTCCAACACTTCGCCCGCGAAATAGAGACCTGAGCAAACTCGACTTTCCATCGTTCGGAAATCGACTTCTTTCAGGTCCACGCCACCACAAGTCACAAACTCTTCTTTGAAGACGCCCTTCCCTGCCACTTGGAATTCGCCGACAGATAGTTCTACGACAAGCGCCTGCGTTGCCTTTTTTGAAAGTTCAGCCCATCGAATGGGTTGCCCGCCAACGGCGTGATCAACCAGTGATTTCCATAACCGTTTGGGGAACTGCCAGGGGCACGAAACATCGACGGTCTTCTTGGAATGACCTGCTTTGAATGAATTCAGTTGCTCGCGAATTTGGTCGGCACTGGATCCCGACAACCAGTTGATTCGCAGTTTGGCGTTGTAATTCGAATCGTGCAGTTCCCTTGCAGCCCATGCGGAAAGTTTCAAAACCGCGGGACCACTCAGCCCCCAATGCGTCACGAGTATCGGTCCAGATTGGCTGAACGTCTTCGAGTCGGTGACTAACTGACAATCGACGTGTTCAACCGCAACCCCTGGCAAGTTTTCGATCCGTGGATCGTGAACTTTGAAAGTAAACAACGATGGCACCGGCGGAACGACTTGATGCCCGAGAGAACTCGTCAATTCGAAACCGGCTCGACTGCCGCCGGTCGCAAATAGAATTCGGTCCGCTGGAATTGATTCGCCAGATTGCAGAGTTACGAAAAATTTTGAGTCTCTTTTACAAATCGCCGACACGTTGGTTCGAATACGAATCACCACTCCCGCGTCCTCCGCCGAACCTTGCAAACAATCGACAATGGTCGCTGAATCATCGGTCGCGGGGAACATTCGGCCATCCGACTCTGTTTTGGTCTGAACTCCTCGCGACTCAAACCAGTTTATGGTGTCGGACGGTTGAAACCTGGTGAAGGGACCACGCAGAGCCTTTCCGCCCCGTGGGTAGCTATTGACCAACTCGCGGGGTTCAAAGCAACTGTGAGTCAGATTGCAACGACCACCTCCCGAGACTCGTACCTTCGCCAATACGGACGAGGAAGCTTCGAGGATCGTCACATCGTGACCATTTTCGGCAGCCGCAATCGCCCCGAAGAATCCCGCTGCGCCGCCGCCGATCACGATAACTTTCAAATTAAGTCGCCTCGACTGAATCGGGTGAAGTGTCATAAAACTCAACCGATGTCGTGTGGTCAAAAAACTCGGCCGAACTGCAAGCCTCTATGAATTTACGACTTGCGACAACTCAGAGTCTAGCATTTCAACCGGTTGATCTCATCCATGCAGCTTCGGAAGCTGGCCGATTGTCTCTGTTTTCACAGACCGAACAGGTCGGCTGAATATTATGCACCTACGGGAAACCTGAAACCAAAAAACCCCGAGAAACTTAATGTTTCCCGAGGTTTAGTAGGCAGTCAAGTGGAGGATCGAGGACACCAGTTGAACTTTTTGCGGGAGCCATCGCGACGTGGAATTTGGAAACAGCTTGGATGGTGATGGCTCTAACGTCCCAAATTGTAAGCTGACGCTCTTTAAGGCGGCAAGGGAATCAGTCTGGTTTGGTTTACTCAGGTTTTGAATCGTCTGAAAACAGGCTGCGGAGAATGACGGGCGCGTGACCAACTGATGCTCCCATCACTTATGGGCTCTTGGCTGATTTCTTTTTCGAGCCTGCCACTACGTTGTCGCAAAACGAATTCCGAATTTTCTTCACTTTGTTTTGCGCTTTTCTGGAATTTGAGCATTAGATAAGTAGAGGCAAAGCGACAAACACACTTTCACCAACAACCTGAGGATTATCGCTATCGCCAACGTGTCGAATCTGAGTCCGGACGAATTCGTCAAGCTGACGCTTGAACACGAGGGGCGGTTTTTCTCCGTTGTGCTTGCGATGCTGCCCGGCTGCGCGGACGCGGAGGACATTATTCAGGAAGCGATCACCGTCATGTGGCAAAAGTCGGAACAATTTCAGCGCGGTACAGACTTTGGCGCCTGGGGGTGCCGCATCGTTCGGCTCAAGGTGATGGAGCATCTCCGTAAGCGGCGAGGCGTTGGCGTTCTGCTTTCTCATGAGGCGCTGGAGATGGTCGCGCTCGATCTCGAAAAACCGGCCGGCGATCTGGCCGCGCGGACGGCTGCCTTGAAAGACTGCCTCACAAAATTAGAGCCCACATCGCGAGAACTGATCACGATTCGCTTTCACCCGAAAATGACGTTGAAGAAAACCGCCGAACAATTGGGCAGGTCGGAGCCAACCATTCGCAAATCGGTACGAAAGATTCTGCGTCAGCTTGAGAGGTGCGTTGAGCGGACGTTGGGAATTGACGCGGAGACTGTCCATGAATGATTCATCGTTTGAAGACTTGATGGATGCGATTGAAAGCGGCGAGCGGGCGGCGGAGCAGGCGCAAAAGCTGTCGGAGTTGATCTGCACGGATGCCACGTTCCGCGCTCGCTACGTTCAGTACATGTCGATGTGTGGGCAACTGGCGGTTTCCGCAAGACGCATCTCGGAGTCTGTTCCTGAAAGCGAACCGACTTCCAGCTCAACCGAAGTCGTTTCGACGCCGTCTCGTCGTAACCGCCGCGTCTGGATGTCGTTCACCGCAATCGCCGCGTCGGTGGCGTTGGCTGTTTTTGGTTTTCAGTATTTCACTCATGATCGCAATGATTCGTTAGACGGCACAGAAGGTCCACAGCTCGTAACTTCGATCGCTGTGCTTGAAGAACAGGACGGCTACTGGCACAGTCACGGACTGAACGCTGAAGTGGGCGAATCGATTCACGCCGGGCGTTGGTTGCGTTTGGATCAGGGGACAGCGACGGTGCGTTTCAAGAGTGGTGTTACGATGAAATTGATCGGAGACACGCTGCTGCAAATTGTTTCCGCTGAGCGCGTCTTGCTTGTCCATGGCGATGCGCGAACAAATGTTCCAGAGAATGCAACCGGATTTACGATCGCCACAACCGCCGGAGAAGTCGTTGACCTGGGGACGGAATTTTCCGTCTCAACTGACGGTTCCAGCATCGATGTCCACGTTCACGACGGTCTGGCACGAATTGATTCCACTGAGATGGCAAGTCAGATGGTCAGTGAAGGGCAGGCGTATCGAGTCGATCCGGTTTCCCAAACAATTCAGCGTCTGCGATCCCAACCAGCCGCGCCTGACGAATCGGAGCCCCCGCTTCACATTGCGTATCAAGTTCGGGCTGGAACGCTTGGGAATCAGCCCTATGCCGGCAAGGTCGGCCATGACTTTGTCGTCCATCGTCCCATCGAGATCACTCGCCTTGGAGTATTTGACAGTGCGTCCGATGGGTTGAAATCAACTTTGACTTGCGAACTTTGGCGACGTGACACCCGCGGAACTCCTACGGAGTTTGGTGACGACTCTGGAGGTGCGCTGCTGGCGACAGTCCTGTTTGAACCGGGTCAAGAAGCCGCCCTCGTTGGTGCACATCGCATGCAGCATCTGAAAGAAGGCGAAATGATGCTCGAACCAGGAAGTTATTCCGTCGTCGCTTTCGGATTCGGAACGCCGGATCCGAATGGAAATGATTGGGAGGCGGGCTGGTATCGAGCGGATAAGCGACGTGACGACGGCGAACAATCCATTGAGTTCGTTGGGACCAGCCGTTTTGGGGCGGCGGCATCGGAATTCGATGCAAACGGTTTTCCGCTTTTGATCGACACCGTTTTCGCTGATCGCTATTTGGCGGGAACATTTGAATTCCGAATCGCTCGTTAGAAATCTTCTACTTTAGCTGCTGTCGCCAGACGGCGGGCCACGCTCTGGCGAGCGTAGCTACGGCAAAATTTCTAGTTGCAAATTAACTTAGAAACCAAAGATGGAAACGGAAAACATGCAAACTATTGCCCTGACTGACAACATCAGCTCTCACACTTCCGAAGCGATGTTGTCGGCGGCCGAGTCGAAAGCAAATGAGCTCAGCGTCAAGATGAACATCGCGATTGTTGACGTTGGAGGAAACCTCAAAGCGTTTCATCGGATGGACGGTGCGTGGCTGGGAAGTATTGACATCGCATGCAGGAAAGCTCGGACGGCGAGATTGTTCGATATGCCAACCAGTGCCATCGGCGAGTAGTCTCAACCTGGTGGCTCGCTGTTTAATATCGAACATTCCAACGGGGGGCTGATTTCGTTTCCTGGAGGGCTGCCTGTGGTCAACGACCACGGCACAGTCGTCGGAGCTATCGGTGTTTCAGGCTCAACGGTCGAAGATGATCATACTGTTGCAGAAGCTGCGGTTCAGGCGGTGACTGAGGCATGCGTCTAACCAATATTTTCCAAGAGTTCTCATTTCAGGTTTGACATGACTTTCCATTCGCTCACATCACGACTGACTGTTGCCAGAATCGTGGCGACTATTTTTACATTCTGGCTTGCGGGTCACGACATTGCCAACGCCGCCGAGCCTCTGCAATACAACCGTGATATTCGGCCAATTCTTGCGGAACACTGCTTTGCCTGCCATGGGCTCGACAGCGTCAGTCGTGAAGCCGATCTGCGACTGGACCTGCGTGACGCTGCGATCGAATCCGGCGCGATTGTGCCGAAGGATCCCTCGGCAAGTGAACTGATCGCTCGTGTAATGTCCGATGATGAAGACGCCGTGATGCCGCCACCGGAGTCGAAGAAACCCCTGAGCGCCGAACACCGTGCGCTGCTCCAGCGTTGGGTAGCCGAGGGGGCGCAGTACGAAAAGCACTGGTCGCTGATCTCGCCGGTGAAGCCGAACGTTCCCAATGTTTCCGATGCATTGTGGGCGAAAAACGCGATCGACCATTTCGTGTTCAATCGACTGGAACGGGAAGGGCTTTCACCCGCTCCAGAAGCAAATTCTCGCACGCTGTTTCGTCGTTTGCATCTCGACATCACCGGACTGCCGCCGGAGCCGACCGACGTCGATCGGTTTGCGGACGATTACGCAACGAATGCTGACAAAGCGATGTCACAATGGATCGACCGGCTGATGGAGTCCAAGACGTGGGGCGAGCATCGCGGAAGGTACTGGCTGGATGCGGCGCGATACGCAGACACGCACGGCATGCACTTTGACAACTATCGCGAAATGTGGCCGTACCGGGATTGGGTCATTCGCTCGTTCAATCGAAATCAAGCCTTCGATCAATTCACGATCGAACAACTGGCCGGCGATCTGCTCGACAATCCGACTTTGGAGCAACGGATTGCGACCGGTTTTCAACGCTGCAACATGACGACGAACGAAGGCGGCACAATTGAGGCGGAAAATCTGGCCATCTACGCATCAGATCGGGTGCAGACGTTCGGCTGGGTCTATCTCGGGCTGACGACCAATTGCAGTCAGTGCCACGATCACAAATTCGACCCGCTGACGACGAAGGATTATTACTCGCTCGCCGCGTTCTTCCGAAACACGGCTCAAACCGGCTACGACGGAAACGCAAAAGACGGCAAAGGCCCCGTCATTCGCGTACCACTCGAAGCGGACAAGGCGCGATGGGGCGTGATCGATGCGGAAATCGCGGCAGTGATCACAGCGCGGGAGGGGCGACGAGTCACAGCGAAGGAATCGTTCAAATCGTGGCTCGCGACGACGGAAGCCGACGCACTGAGGAGTAGAATTCCATTGAACGGCCGATTGGTTTCGTTGCCGCTCAACAAAGGAAGCGGCAACGATGTTGCCGTTATTGGCAACGCCAGCGACCTCGCCGTAAAAGCGACCGGTGAATTGGACTGGTCCGTTGCAGGACGGTTTGGTTCGGCGATTCAACTCAAGCCGGGCAGCACCGTCAACGCTGGCGCTGCGGGAGATTTTGCGCGCGATCAACCATTCTCTCATTCGGAATGGATTCGCACATCGAAGCTGGATCAATACTCATCCCCGGTCGCCCGGTTGGATGAAATGAACAAGCATCGCGGGTGGGACCTGTTCTTTGGCAACGGACAACTGGCGGTACACATCATCCAGAGCTGGCCCGACAACACAGTTAAAGTCACGACCAACGCTTCCGTGATCAAGAAGGATACGTGGCATCACGTCGCGGTCACTTCGGACGGCAGCGGAAAACCGGAAGGAATCGCGATCTATGTCGATGGCAAAAAACAACCGACGGTCACCAACACAAACAATTTGAAACCCGATGCGGACATTCGCACGGAAACACCTTTGCGGATCGGACAGCGCAGCACTGCATCTGTCTTCGATGGATCGGTGCAGGACTTCCATTTGTTTGACCGACTGTTGACGAAAGACGAGATCGACTCGCTTCGGCAAATGGAATTGCTGGCACGCACTCTGGAGACGCCATCCGATCAACGGACGGATGCTCAGACGGCGGAACTCTTCGATTATTACCTCACGAAACATGACGCGGAGTTCCCGCAACTCGCCGCTGCTGTTGAAGCATTGCAGAGCGAACGCGCCGCCATCGACGCACGCAGCCCAGTGACTCACGTTCAAGTGGAACGCAAAGACAATCCGGCTATAGCGAACATCTTGATGCGGGGACAATACGACAACATCGGTGAAGAAGTCGCCGCTGCACCACCGGCAGCGCTGCATCCCTTCGCGTCGGATGCTCCGAGGAACCGGCTGGGACTGGCTCAATGGGTCGTCGATCCAGCCAACCCGTTAACAGCACGTGTTACGGTTAATCGTTTCTGGCAGGAGTTGTTCGGTCAGGGAATCGTCGCCACGCCCGAAGACTTTGGCATCATGGGCGCTCCGCCTTCGCATCCCCAATTGCTCGATTGGCTGGCGACCGACTTCGTCGAGAGTGGTTGGGATGTCAAACGATTCTTCAAGCAGATTCTGATGAGTGCGACCTACCGGCAGGCAGCCGTGACGACCGGAGTGAAGTTGAGAAAAGATCGCGACAACGCCCTGCTTTCACGCGGGCCGCGATTCCGCATGGATGCCGAGATGGTGCGCGACTACGCACTGACCGTTAGCGGTCTGCGATCGAAGATAATGTTTGGACCGGGAGTTCGCCCCTACCAGCCGTCAAACATCTGGAATATGGTCGGCCTGCCGGGAGGCGACACCCGCGAGTATCGTCAGGACAGCGGAGAAAAACTCTATCGACGGTCGCTGTACACGTTCTGGAAACGGATGGCGCCACCGCCGAGTCTCGAAGCTTTTGGCGCGCCCAACCGCGAAGTCTGCACGGTTCGCCGCGAACGGACTAATACACCCTTGCAAGCGCTCGTAACATTGAACGATCCGCAATTCGTCGAAGCGGCGCGCAAACTTGCAGAACGCTCCATCAAGGCTGGTAAGAATGAGCGTTCGATCGCGAACGCAATTGCTCAGCGAGTGCTCAGTCGAGCCTTCTCTGATCGTGAACTGGATGTCGTACTGGCTTCGCATCAGGGTTATGCCGAACACTACGCATCTCACCTGGAGGACGCAGACGCTCTCATCAAAGTCGGTGAGTCCGCCGCAGACAATTCACTCGATCCGCAAGCAGTTGCCGCATGGACGATGGTCTGCAATCAAATCATGAACCTCGACGAGGCATTGAATAAGTAATGAGCAAACAAACAACCGCTCTTCAGGACCTTCGACAACAAACACGTCGCCAATTCATCGCAAGTGGAAAACACTTGCTGGGCGGAGCTGCACTGGCGTCACTCGGCCTGCCGAATCTGGCACTTGCGTCCAGTAGAGGAGCGGTACAGCCGCACTTTGCGCCAAAGGCCAAACGCGTGATCTACCTCCACATGGTCGGCGGCCCTTCGCAAATGGACTTGTTCGATCACAAGCCGGTGATGAAAAACTGGTTCGACAAGAATCTGCCGGAGTCGATTCGCAACGGGCAGCGCCTAACGACCATGACCAGCGGACAGACTCGGTTCCCAATTGCTCCGACAACGTACAAGTTCGGCGCGGCTGGTGAGTGTGGCATGATGATGAACACGGAACTGCTGCCGAATCTGGCGAAGAAGGCGGATGAAATCTGCTGGATGCGCAGCCTGCATACCGAAGCGATCAACCACGAACCGGCGATCACAGCAATGCAGACCGGCAATCAGATTACCGGTCGACCGTGCCTCGGATCGTGGGCCTCGTATGGTCTCGGTTCAATGAATGAGAACCTTCCCGCGTTTGTCGTACTGGTCGCCATTCCAAAGAACCGTGAACAGGAACAGGCAATCTCATCGCGGCTGTGGAGTGCCGGTTATCTGCCGGGCCGACATTCGGGAGTTTCTTTCAGTAGCAGCAGCGATCCGATCCTGTTTATCAACAATCCGCCGGGTGTTCCAAATGCCATTCGCGGTCGCAGCATCGAAGGCATCAACGCACTGAATCGGATGAACTTTGAAGCGACGGGTGATCCGGAAACGCAAACTCGGATTCAACAATACGAAATGGCATTTCGTATGCAGGCCAGCGTCCCGGAACTGACGGATCTCAGGTCCGAAACACAGCACACATTCGACCTGTACGGTGATGACGCAAAGAGGCCCGGTTCATTCGCCAACACGACGCTGATAACGCGTCGACTTGCCGAACGCGGCGTTCGGTTCGTGCAGGTGTATCACAACAACTGGGACCACCATGCCAATGTTTCAGGCCGCATGCCCGACCAATGTAAAGACGTCGACCAACCCTGTTACGCGCTTCTCGAAGACCTGAAACAGCGCGGTATGCTTGACGACACCCTAGTCATCTGGGGCGGTGAATTTGGTCGTACGATCTACTCTCAAGGCGGACTCACCAAAGACAACTACGGGCGCGATCATCATCCTCGCTGCTTCAGCATGTGGATGGCTGGGGGTGGATCGAAGGGCGGAACAATCTATGGCGAAACAGACGACTTTTCGTACAACATCGTCAAAGACCCGCTTCACATCCGAGATTTCCACGCCACCGTGCTGCACCTACTGGGTTTCGATCATCAGCGATTCACTTACAAGCACCAAGGTCTCGATCAGCGATTGACCGGAGTCGAAGCAGCACGCGTTGTTGAAGCCCTGTTGGCATAGCGAACAGATGAGACCAGCAGTGCATAGATTTTCTCGATCTCTGTCTGCAGAATGAACGGCATTCGTGCAGGCCAATCTGTTCATCTCAGGCAGAGCTGAGTCACCCTTCGCTTCGTCCGATGCTACGATTCGGACGCGAACCGTCGTTACGCACACGAGGGAAGGATAGTGGACGTTAGAACTTTGTAAGTGTCTTGTTCACAGTCACTTGCCTGATTTGACCCCAAAGTTGCTCAAACAGATTGAACTTTTCGGATCCCCGTAAATCATACCGAAAAGCCCATGAAAAAAGCCGCCGATCACATTTGACCGGCGGCTCCTGTTTTTTTTGAAGTGGACATGAAGGGACTCGAACCCCCAACTTCTTCCGTGTAAAGGAAGCACTCTAACCAATTGAGTTACACGTCCGCTGTAGTTTGATAATTATATCGAATCAGAACGGATCCGAAAACCAAGTTCGGCAATTCCGATCTGTGATTCGGACAATTTCTATTCAGATCGGGTTCGCCGTTTGGCGAATTACTTCTCATCTGGTTTCATCATCGGTTTCTCGTCCTTCATTTCTTTCTTTTTCATCATCTTCTTGGCGTTGTCCGAAAATTCGCCGTCGGTTTCTTCTTGAAATGACGATTCTTCCTGTTCCATCATCGGTTCGGCGTACTCCTCGGGAGTGTCATCTGTCGATGGTTGTGTTTTCAGACCCAGCGGGTGATCAAGATTCACGACAATTTCACCAGGAAAGCCGGGGCTGTCATCACCCACATCCCGTCCTCGAATTACAAACGATTTCGTTCCGGGACGGACGAAGAAGAAGAGTTCCCCAGAGCTGCCAACTCCAACACAAGGGGACGCCGTTGTGCCGTCCCAAGCCAATACGTGATACCCGAACCCACTCACAACCGATGCCAGTGCCATGTGATCGCGAACGTCGGCTAAATTGGGAATCTGCTTCTCTCCCTTGTCGATTGCAGACGACCATTCCATCACAAATTGATTGGCGGCGTTTTGAATTTGTTGCATACGAAACTGATTGAGTTCCTTCGCATGATCAGAGACATAATCGGCAACATCGGTTCCCTCCAGCGAAGCACTCACACAGATCGCTTCGGGAACAGGTTTAACCTTGGCAACAATGCCCGAAGATCGAGCGGTGAGTATGACATCCGCCAGATGAGTCGAACTGACCAATGCCAATTCCTCGAGTTCCAGAGAAGCACGGACCTTTTCAAAGAGTTCCGCTTCGACGGTCACATCGCCTCGCGAAATCAGGCCGGGCGAAATATTGGGGACTTCAACAACTTGCCCAGTGACCTCGGGTGAAAGTCCTGCATTCCCTTGAACGAAATACCAACCAATAAAACCAAACAACACACCCGCACACAGGATCGGTACCATAAGTCCGCCAACCGATGATCGCCTGCGTTTTCTTTTGACTCGCCCTGATTTTCCCGGCGGGACGATTTGAATAATCGGATCGGTGTTCCCGGAGGACGGACCAGAATTAAACGTCAACTCGTCGAAGGCGGGTTCTTCTGCCGACTGGAATTCAACTGCGGGTGATTTTACTTCCGTCTCTTGGGGAGACATTGAGGATCGACTTCCACTTTGAGTGGGAACGATCAGTTTTTCTCGACACTGTGGACAAGACCCTTTTTTTCCACCAGCCCCCTCAGCAACTTGGATAAGGGCTTGGCAAGTGGGGCAATTGAACTCAATCATCAGTGAACTCTCCAGATGTCTGGCTTGGTTAATTCTTCACTCGACCAATTCGATACTCTGCCATAAACTTGGATCGCTGGCAAAAGGAAATTCGTCGCCAACGCAGAGGGTTTGCTGGCCTAGCTCTGCATCTCGGACGGCATAGAAAAATCCACACACAGGACTTCCTTCAGGATCGTAACCATTCAAGGCATCGGCGGGAATCCAAAGATTCAAATCGTAGCCATCTGCGCGAACATCGCCGGTGATCCAAAATTGACCATCATCGGCAAGCGGAGATTTTTCGCGACAGCGGGCAATCTCAACTTGTTGCACGTGCGGTTCTGTTTGATTCTTTCCCCCTCCAGACGGAAGTGCGACGATCTGATGGCAAAATCGATTGGCACGATGCACACCGGGGGTATTTCGCGTATCGATCCAAATTTGTAAGCCGTCCGTGGTGGTCAGTTTGTCAGCAGCACAGACGAGTGGCTGTTTTTTACCGACAACTCGACAACTCATCTGTAATCCTTCGTCGTGCCAACCCAAAGCAACAGTCGCAAATGAATCTGTTCCGTCGAGATGTTGCAAAGTCTCAATCGCGTATTTTTTACTGAGTAATTTCAGGGCACTGCGTCGGGCTGGTTTTTTGGGCAGTTTCCTAATCGCTTGCTGAGACTCAAACAAAAAGGCATTCGGTATCAGAGACATGAAACTCTTCACATGAACGGGAAAAAAGAAAGGGGCAAGTATGTGTGACTTTGCGACCCTATGATTCTATCATCGTAGACGATCACAAACACCTCGACAGTCGGAGAAGCCGGAATTGTCGGCAAAAACAAAACTCACTTCAGACGCTCAATCACGGCCTGCCCGACAAATTTCGGTGCAGGGAGCCCGCGAACATAATCTCAAAAATGTTTCTATCGACATTCCCTCGGGGAAATTGGTCGTCATTACCGGACTCTCGGGAAGCGGAAAGAGCAGCCTATTATATGACACGCTGTTTGCGGCGGGCAGATTGCGTTTTCTGGAGACGATACCGGCTGGCCCTCGCCGACAAGTGCGGCTTCCACAGCCTCCCGACGTGGACCGAATTTCGGGTTTGCCACCAGTTTTGTCCCTCGCTCAACATCAAGGACACAAGCAATCACGCGCAACTCTCCTCTCGATTGCCGATCTCTCGCGCCATCTGCAACTCTGGTACGCCCGCTTGGGAACCGCTCATTGTCCCCATTGTGGACAGGAAGTCGTTCGACAGACAGTAGAAGAGATCGTAGACCGGATCATGCGGCTCGAAGAACGACGGAAGGTCATGATTCTGGCTCCTATTGTGCGCGGGAAGACAGGCGGCCATAAGGAGTTGTTGTCGCAATTGACTTCACACGGATTTGTGCGCGCGAGAATTGACGGCGAACTGATCGAACTTGTCGATTGTCCAGAACTCGCTCCCCGTAAGAAACATACGATTGAAGTGGTGATTGATCGGATCATCGTCAAAGAGGGAATTGAAGACCGGCTGACCGAATCCGTACGATTGGCGCTGCGAGAAGCCGAGGAAACATGCCTCGTCAGTATGCAGACAGACAACGGCTGGGAAGACCGCCTCTATTCGTCACGCTATGCCTGTGTGGATTGTGACTTGGCATTTGCTCCTTTGGAAACTCGCAGCTTCAGTCCATTGAGTCCGTATGGAGCGTGTCCCGATTGTGAAGGCCGAGGTGTGTCTAAAGACACATCAAACGAACCCTGCCCTGAATGTCGGGGATGCTGTCTCAATTCGTTCAGTCGGAATGTCCGTTATCTCGATGTTACCTATCCCGAGTGTTTGTCGGGGTCGATGGAGGAGTCATTCGCCTTCTGGAAGTCGATCCCCGAACCAGACAGCGATGATGATCCGGTCCAGACAGAGATCTTTCAACGACTTCAACCGCAGATCGTTCAACGTCTCCAGATCCTGATGGAAATGGGGCTCGGATATCTCACCTTAAATCGATCAGCCGTAAGCCTCTCCGGCGGAGAATTCCAAAGAGCGCGGTTGTCGGCAGTACTAGCGGGTGGGCTCGCGCATGTTGCCTATCTGCTTGATGAACCAACGAGCGGCCTACACGCTGTCGATGCCATGAAGCTGCTAGGATCTCTACAGCGTTTGAGAGACAGGGGCAACAGTGTGATTGTTGTTGAACACGATCCCGTCATCATCCGGGGAGCCGACCACATTATCGAGTTGGGACCGGGCGCAGGCCAGTTGGGCGGCGACATCATAGCCACGGGGACTCCCGAACAACTCCATCAGAGGGCCGACACACCGACGACACGGTTACTCTCAAACCGAGAGACTCAATATGTATCTCGCGAACGTCAGGTTGATCATCAGATTAAGCTCTCCGGTGTACGGTGTCACAATTTAAGTGGCATTGCTGTCGAGATTCCGGTGGGAGTGTTTGTCGCGATTTCAGGAGTCAGCGGAAGCGGAAAAAGCACGCTCGTTTATCAGGTTCTGAAACCCACACTCAGGAATCTATTCAATCGCGAAGAGCAGCCATGTGTCCATTGCACTGACATCACGGGTGCGGAGGCGATTCACGCACTGCGAGTCGTTGACCAATCCCCTTTGGGAAGAAATGGAAGATCTAACCCCGCGACGGCGACCGGTCTCTGGAATGAAGTTCGACGAATTTTTGCCGGCACTCGCGAAGCGAAGATTCGCGGGTTCAAAGCCGAACGATTTAGTTTTCAATCCTCGTCGGGACGCTGCGGACGTTGCAAAGGCCGGGGAGAGTTACGATATCGTCAAGCTCTGCTGCCTGATGTCAAAACGACTTGCCCAACATGTCGAGGGAGGCGATTCAACGAACAAACCTTGTCCATTCTCTACAAAGGCTTGAGCGTTGCCGATGTGCTGGAGTTGAGTTTGGAGGAAGCTTCACAATTTTTCGAAAGTTTCCCACTCGTTTCGGAGCGATTGAAAGTGTTATGTGAAATGGGATTGGGTTATCTGAAGTTGGGGCAACCAGCGACGACTCTTTCCGGCGGCGAAGCCCAACGCATCAAATTGGCGGCCGAGTTGGGGAAACTGAAAGCCGGCCCGACGCTCTTTCTTTTGGATGAACCGACGGCCGGGCTACATGCCGAGGATGTGGGACGACTGATCGATCTGTTCCAACGACTGGTCGATGAAGGACACACGGTGTTGGTCATCGAACATGAGTTGCAGATGTTAACGGCGGCAGACTGGTTACTCGACTTAGGACCGGGGGCGGGTGTTGCCGGGGGAGAGATCGTCGCGTCCGGGAGACCCGTCGACGTTGCCAAAGTGAAAGAAAGCCTGACGGGCCAAGTGTTGCGAGAGTTTCTTTAATTGAAGGATACTCATTGTTCTCATAAAGATTAGTCTTCAATCACCACAGGATCAGCACTGTGAAATGCGAATTGGAAAAAGTTATATCCAGCCATTCGAAATGCTTCATTGGTCGAATCCTCGGGATGATCCTCTGCGAAAATCAAAGTAATTTTGATTCCCTGTATGGGATATCCCTCAATGACGCCTTCCTCCAGGGCTTGTTTAACTCCTTTCCAGCAATGTTCAATGAATTCTGCGGAAACAGTTGAAGGAGGAATTTCAGAGATCAGATGGACTTCACGATTGGGAGCAGGCTCAACCTGTAGATGAAGTCTAGCAAAGCCAACACCACGTTTCTTCAATACCATCTTGGAAAGAAATGTTTTCGTAATGGTTTCGTAACTCATTGTTTTACCATCCCAAGATGAAAAATATTCATACGACTATCTGATAATGCAAACCCCGCCTAGCTTACGTTCTCTCCGAGTCACAAACGAGATAAAGTTTGGAACGTACGCAGATTTTCACCCTTGCAGAGAATTGAGAAGGGAAATTCGTGTACAACTTTGGCCCCTGCCCGACTTTTTCTCTGCCAACTCAGCGTTCTCTGCGGTTCAATATGTTCCATCTTGCAATCGCTCCCCCCGGCAATTCCAATGAAGGGAACATTTACTCGATGAAAGAAGAACCCTATGTCGCTTGCGATTCGCTGTTTTGTTGGCCTGCTCCTCTTTCCTGTTTTGCTCTCCGCCACCGACCGCCCCAACATCGTCATCATTATGGCTGACGACCTCGGTTATGGGGACATCAGCCCCTACGACGGCTGGATCAAAACCCCTCATCTGGAACAGATGGCCGCCGAAGGGACAAGGTTCACCGATTATCACTCTGCCGGGAATGTGTGTAGTCCCACTCGGGCGGCGTTAATGACGGGACGATATCAACAGCGAGCAGGAATTCCCGGCGTTGTCTTTGCCGACCCGAAGCGAGAACAGCACAAACACGGCTTGCAGAAAGTGGAACTCACGATTGCCGAAGCGTTCCATCATGGAGGTTATGCGACCGGGATGTTCGGCAAATGGCACTTGGGTTATTACCCAAAATACAACCCCGTTCGCAACGGCTTTGATGTCTTCAAAGGGTACGTCAGCGGGAACATCGATTTCATTTCCCACTACGATCAATCGGGGAATTACGACTGGTGGCACGATGACAAACCAGCGACCGAAGAAGGATACGTCACACACCTGATCGATCAACACTCGTTGGAATTTATCCGCAACAACAAAGACAAACCGTTCTTTCTCTATCTGCCTCACGAAGCGCCCCATTACCCGTTCCAACGCCCCGATGATCGGGGAGTGCGCCAAGCAGGCGTCGGAGCATCTGCGGATTGGGCGCGTCAGAAAGGAGTCAAACCCGCAGAAATCCGTGAGCGTTACAAAGTGATGGTCGAAGAGATGGATAAAAACGTCGGCAATGTGCTGGCATTACTTAAGGAACTCAACCTCGATGAAAAGACGTTCGTCTTTTTCTGTTCCGACAATGGCGCTGCCGGCAAATGGGGGGACAACTCTCCCCTTCGTGGTTCTAAAGGAAGTGACTGGGAAGGCGGACATCGAGTCCCCGCGATTGCCTGGTGGCCGGGAACTATTCCCGCCGGCATAACGACCGATCAACTTGCGATCACTTTCGATCTGATGCCGACGATGTTGGCCGCAGCGGGATTAGAGATTCCCACGGAACGCAAACTCGACGGCATCAATCTCTTACCGATCTTGAAAGGAGAGCATTCGACCGTTGAACGCACTCTCGTCTGGAACGGTAAAGCCGTCCGTCATGGTGATTGGAAGTTGATGCTTAACGGCAAGGGAGGCGACAAAGTTGCTCTCTACAATCTCAAGGGTGATTTGGCCGAGACAACCAATCTCGCCGACCAACATCCTGACAAAGTGAAACAGATGCAGTCGGTTCTGAAAGATTGGCAAGCCGATATTGATGCCACCACGACTCCTCAACCGTAACAGTTCGATCACAAACGAAGGACACCGAAATGCGAAGTGCCTGTGGGATATTGTTTTGTCTGTTCCTTACTTTGCCTCTGAAGAGTCAAGCCGCTGACCCAGTGGAGATCGGATCGCGTCGTGAGTTGTTTGTTGACGACTTACTGATCGACACTCTGAACGGAACACGTCTGAAACTTCACGAACCCCAACAACTCAAACTCATGCCGCCACGTCCGTTCGGACATTATGCGACCGTTCTTCAAGATGGAGATCGACTGCGGTTGTATTACCGGGGCGACAAAGTTCCCGGCGCTCACTGGAAAAACGGCTGGGGGAAGTATCATGAAGGGGAAGTGACACTTTACGCCGAGAGCATCGACAACGGAGTTCACTGGACCGAACCCGATTTGGGAATTCTCGATATTCCCGAGATTCCCAAGGGGAACGCAATTCTAGAAGTGAGCGACGAGACGTTTCTCGTCACCCATAATTTCACGCCATTCATCGACACCCGACCGGACATTCCCGACGACGAACGATATAAAGCTCTCGGGGGCGGTCGCTATCCTCTGGAAAATTGGGGTGGTTGGAAACATGCCGATGAACGTAGCGGGTTGCGAGAGAAATACGGTCCGGGGGGATTGAAAGCTTTTTCCTCCCCCGACGGGCTACACTGGAAACTCATGAAATCCACTCCGGTCATTGCCGAGGACCTGGGAAGCTTCGATTCACAAAATGTTGTGTTCTGGTCCGACGCCGAGTCGCAGTACGTCGCCTATTTCCGGTTCTTCAAAAACGGCGTGCGAGCCATTCGCCGAAGTACGAGTCGGGACTTTTTGAATTGGACGCCTCCTGTTGATATGCGGGCAAATGAACCGGGCGAACATCTTTACACAAGCGCCACTCAACCCTATTTTCGCGCGCCCCATATTTACGTTGCATTACCCACACGTTTTCAGGCAAAAGCAGGAGCGATCACCGACATTGTCTTCATGGCAACGAGACCGGGAAGCGATCATTTTTATCGACACTTCAAGGAGGCCTTCATTCGTCCCGGATTGGGAGATCGCGGATGGGGCAATCGAGCCAACTACATTACGCTGAATGCTGTGCAAACCAGCTCGACCGAAATGAGCATGTTGATGTATGGCGGGGCGCAATATGTCATGCGACTGGACGGCTTCATCTCTGTTCACGCGGGTTATGAAGAGGGTGAGTTTCTGACGAAGCCGTTCATGTTTACTGGCGATCAGTTGGAGATCAATTATTCAACCTCGGGGGCGGGACGCATTCGAGTTGAAGTTCAGGATGCAAACGGCAACGCGATATCCGGTTTCACACTTGAAGATTCTCGCGAGATTTACGGGGATCATATTTCTCGGATCGTGAAATGGGGCGACACTACCGATGTCAGTTCACTCACCGGTCAACCGGTACGACTGAGATTTGTGATGTCGGAAGCCGACCTGTATTCGCTGAAGTTTTCTGTGACAGAATGACTTTTTGCCTCGAACCTCTCTTTTTTGAAGATCCGTCAGCGTCCAATCTTCGTACTCCCTACGGAAGCCAACCTTTGTCTGGGAGACGACGCGGATGTTCTTTATCCCCACTGGGACCGATGCGCCCACTTATTACCGACCCATCGGCACGATCCTGCTGATTCTGGCCAACATCGGCTGCTTTATTTTGACCGGTGGTGGCGATGGAGTCTGGACCGATACCTTCATGCTCGGATACAACGGCTTCTCTCCCGGTTCTGGTGGTGCATCGCTTGCCATCTTTGGGCTAATGGCAGTCGCAGTCATCTGGGCACCTCGAAATGAAATCAGCTTCGTCGGTGTGTTTGTCTTCATGTTCATCGTCCGAACATTCACCTTTGAAGTCACCATTATGACCGAGTCAGGTTGGTATCTAGGCACAAATCTATTGTTTGCCTGGCTGGGTGATTTCACGGTCTGTAGCGAGATGCTGCACCTGTTGGGAGCCGCCGTGGGTGGAAGTATCGGTTGGATCATGTTGAATCAAGACTGGGTTGATTGTGAAGGCTGGGACATCGCCAGTGTCTGGAACGGCAAACCAGAATCACAAGGTTATTTTAAATCCTACATGGACAGACAGAACCCCGCAAAGAGCGATGCCGCTGACCGGCTGATCTCGACAGAGAAACACAACAAGACTCAAAAAATCGCCAAGAAGTTCCGCAAGCTGTTAGCAGAAGGTGATCTTGCCGGTGCTTTAGACCGACGACGGAAGCTCTCGCTCTTGCAAGCGGACGACCTACTCACTCGTGACGACCTCCACAACTTGATCAAACAACTCGTCGAAGACAATCAGACTGCTTCCGCGATTCCGATACTCGAAGAATTCCTGATCCGATTCCCAGAGAGCTCCACTCGGCATCGGTTGAAGTTGGTTGAACTGCATCTCAAACGACCTTACCGCCCCCGAGAAGCGCAGCAACTCTTAACCGGATTATCAAAAGACTCTCTGACCGAGACCGAACGCCAACATGCCGAGAAACTGACGAAACGCGTGAACCAAATGATCTCCGACGGCGTGTACGAGATCGCATGATATTTTATGCTTCTACCGGTGTGACCAGTCGCACACTCAAAACCAACCACCGATTTCTGCACAGTGAAAGAAAAAAAGAACGACGATTGTCGCAGAGTAAGGGTGGCGACTTGTTCGCCAGTGAGGAACGATCCGGTCTCGGGTGGCACTGGTCGGCTTGTCCGCCAGTGTAAAAAAGCACTCACGCAGAGGCGCTGAGACGCAGAGAAAAAAGAGTAGCTCGGTATGCTTTGGGAAGTTCAATGACATCCGGGCTTCCGCTTCGCGGTGCGCCCCCCCCGCCACTCGATGCATTTCCGCTGGTGCATTTCATGTACCTTACTGTTTCGTCGATCACTATTTGTCCGGCCCCCCTCGATCCCCCCTTGGTAAGGAAGGAAATGACTGAGATACTATCGGTCATTTAACAATGGTTCATGCACTTCTTAACTACTTTGCGTTTCTTTGCTTCTCCGCGACTTTGCGTCAAACTCGTGGTCAGTGGAACCAATCCGACTCGCGATCAATAACTTCCGATGTGGTCATTCACTTCAACGATTCCAGAAAGACCAGCAGATCTTCGAATTCACGTGCGGTCATTTGTTCTTCCAATTTCTCGGGCATGACCGATGTCTTTTGCGGCATCCGTTCTTCAACGTCGGCCGTTTTGAGTTCGACGGTCGTGCCGTCCTGCATGCCGAGAACAGTGTCCCCCGTATTCTCATGGACGATCATGCCGGTGTACGTTTTCCCTTTGGTCGAGATCATGCTCCATGTCGTGAATTGAGGAGAGACTTCTTGTGACGGCTTACGAATCGATTCGATCAACTTTTCGCGAGACATGGCCCCACCAATGTTCGTCAGGTTTGGTCCGATATTGCCGCCACGCCCCTGGACTACGTGACATTTGTAACAACCCGGCCCCTGTGGATGAAAGAACAAGCGACGCCCGGCATTAGCATCTGGTTTGCCAGACACTTCAAACGGTTCTGTCGGGCGTTTGTTTGTCTTCACCCGCAATACGCGGAGCGCTTCACGCGCAAGAATGGGGTTCTCCGATTTTGAATATTTCTTGACGGTCTGCTCAGCGTGTATGTAATCAGACGCACGTCTCGCAATGCCGACCAAGGCCTCTGCTCTCAGGTTAATGTCAAGCGATTCATCATTCACGGCTCTGAGCAATCCGCAATAGCGGGACTTGGCCGGATTGAGAACTGCCGTGCGAATGGCTTCACGCTTGAGGATCATCTCATCAGAATAGGTCAGCTCCCTGAGCAATTGAGAATCGAGCTCTTCATCGAATGGATCGATCAGCCGCAATGCGATGGCCCGTACATTGGCGGGTTTCGATTCGTCTTTCAGAATCGGCAGGACATATTTGCCAGACGGCGTCTTGTCGAACTCCTGCGGCGGCTTTCCATCGAGCATTTCGAGTGCCGCCAGTGTCGCGAGAAACAAGTCAGGAGTCAGATCAGGATCGGTAAAGAGTGCTTCGACTTGGGGCCGCAGTTCGATCAGATTCTCTTCGGCAATCCACTGCACTGCGAGACGCTTAAGTTTATTGCTGTCGGATTTGAGGGCGAGTTGAGGGAGTTCGGAGTCTTGCGGGAAATGCTTGCGAATCAATAGGAGGCATCCGATGCGAATGCTTTCAGCCTGCTTGGATTCAGGTAAATCGACTTTGGAATTTGTTTTTGGCTGAGAGAACTCCTGTATGAATAAATCAAGCGAGATGTCTTTTTCGTTCAGTGTTTGTCTGGCCATTGTGTTCAAGAATGGTCGATCTTTCGCCCTTACAAACGCCCTCCAAAAATCCAATCGATCTTCCAATGACTTATTTTTCTGAATCTCTTCGATCTGACGCAAAAGGCGTTCGTTTCCCCAAAATTTCAACCATTCTGCATTTTCTCTCAAATTCTTTGTTGAGTAAAAATCGTGCTTTCTCCATTCTGTACCTGCCTCAGTGTGCTTCTCTGCAATTGATTTCGCTGCCAACCGTCTTTCGGTCAAATCCTTTGACTCAAAGTGTTTATCGAGGTCTTTGTAAGACAACTCGGGAGTGATCTTTTCATAATCAACGATTTCCGATTTTGCACCCTTTGCAACGATGCGCCACACCCGTCCTTTACCGTGGATTTTGTAGTCTCTCAGCACCCAGTCACTCACATAGAGAGAACCATCGGGGGCCAGCGCGATGCCGACTGGTCGAAAATTCTCGCCACCCACAATGAACGGCTCGGCGACCGACTCGAATGACGCCCCTTTCGGTTGGAGTTGGAACCGGTCGATGCGATGATCGCCCCAACTGGTCACGATCAGGTTGCCCAGATACTCTTCGGGGAACGCGTCATGTTCGTAGGCAAGAATGCCAGACGGAGCTTCGCCGGTTCCTGCCACCATTGGCAATGTGCCGGGGATCTCTCCGTTCCAGGCAGTGAAAGGATGCAACCCTTTGCGACCATTCCGAAATCGATAGCCGTAATTTCCCCCTTCGATGATGTGCAACAATCGACAGGGAGGCAACGAGTCGGGATCATTATCAACCGAGAACAACTGACCGAACGCATCAACGCAATTCGCGTGAGGATTCCAGAAGCCGGTGGCCCAATGTTTGAGTCCCGTACCATCCGGCTGGATTTGATAGATGTTGCCACCTTCGGCTCCCCCCGAATAGGTGGTCCCGTCGCGTCCGATGATTTTGTAATCGGCTCCCAAGTTCTCCCCGAAGCCGAAGTACATGTTGCCGAGACCATCGAAGGCGAAGCCAGCGAGTCCGTTGTGCGGATAGTTGCCTTCGGTTTCGAGATGGACGAGTCGTGTTTGATTGTCGCATTGATCGTCGCCGTCGGTGTCTTCGAGCAGGAGAATCTCACGGCGAGTCGCAAGATAGACCTGCGTGCGTGTCTTCAGTTCTTCCGGTTTGTCCTCGTCAGAAAATGAAATCGGGTCGAGCCAGATCGGACGGGCTGCAACACTCATCGAATGCGTGAAGCCGTCTACAAAAATTTTGGCTTCCGCTTTGCCGTCGCCGTCGGTGTCTTCGAGGATCAGTAATCGATCTGTCGGATGCTTGTCGTAACCTTCGGGAGGGAAGTGAGTGTTACTTTCAATCACCCAGACTCGACCTTTGTGATCGACATCGATGCCGGTTGGCGTGTTGAGTAACGGGTCTTCCGCGAAAAGCGTGATTTCCAGACGGTCATCAAGTGATCGTGGTGGAGAGTCTTCTTGCGCGAAGGTTTGAGTGAAGCCGCAGAGAACGAGCAGGCAGACTGTCGGCCCAATGTGGTTGGATCTTTTCGGATTCATACGATTGGCGTTCCTGGTTAACACTCGCAGATTACTCGGCAGGGAGACCCCTACTCTACAAATTTACAAGAGGTGAGCTGAGTTTTGAACCGCGGATTACGCCGATCACACGGATTCAAGAAAGTAAGTGACAGCGTCGTTGCAAGCCCACAGCCGGGAAATGCTTCTTCTCGCGATCTCGGTCTTTCTCCTCACGCATCGTGCGGCGACCTTCGTTGACGCGTTTCGGCACGAGCGATGTGAGATGGCCTTTTAGAGGGGAAGAGAAGAATTGACTCACGCAGTGGCGCCGAGACGCAGAGAAAACAAAGAACACTTGAATCTGGGTAGCACCGATAACTGGTCACACGGGGTGTTGTAGACTGAGACCGGTCCCAGCCTACAACACCTTCATGATCCTCAATAGAGATTACTGAAGTAATAAGACCAATATCCGTAACCGTGTAGGGTTAGCAAAAGGATGTCAAACCCGATGACCAAGAACAAAATGAGAAGGTATCCACGAACGAGATTTCGAATCGAGTTGTTCTGATAAACAGCGACGTTCAAAGCAGACACGATCAGAACGACGAGACAACAGACAGTGCAGACAAGTATCGTGCGGAAGTATCCCAGGGCAAGAAACTCATAGGTCAAATACCACCGCTTGCCCATGTCGTCATAAGATGACAGAAAAGTGCTCTCGAACATCATGGAGAAGCCATAAACTTCTCGAAAGATCACCATCAAACTCAGCGACGTCCAAGTCCCTTCGCAAAGTAGTAAATGTTGAATCGAATTGTGCTTGGGCTTTGTGTTGGGCTGTTCTGGCATGTCGCAAATCCTCTTTACCGCTTCGCGTTTCTTTGTTTCTCCGCGACTTTGCGTCATATTCTGGCCGGTGGAACCTGCCCTACGTCGACTGGTGCATTTCATCCACGACTTCTAAGCTATCCAGTAGCCGATAGCACCAACGACGGAAATCAGTAGCACGGCTGACGATCCACAGCCCGATGCTGATGCGGAACCCGAGGTGAACTTTTCGGGTGACTTTTCTTGCAGCTCGGTAGTGAGCGATTCGATGAAGTCTTTGGCTTCTTTCAGCCCTTGGCCGGACGCATCGCGATACAACTTGATGGCTTCAATCTTGCGTTGGGCGAAAATCGCATCGGCAATTTGAGTTTTGACTTCAGGAGAAATGTCTGCTGACATCGGGTTGTTCCTTGCAGAGCTTATTCGGATTCCTTCGTATCCTCTTCTTCCTGCCGTTCGACAACCATGACGTTGGTTGTTAGGTCTTCGCCGACTTGGCCATCGTGAACGTCGGACTTGAATCGCATTTTTTTCAGGTCGGCTGGTTTCATGCCTTCGGGAAGCTGACCAAGATTGCAGACGGCTTCTCCCGGACTAACTGCGGGGAGTGTCGTCATGCCGATGACCACCGCGTCAAAGGGAGCACGCAAGACACTCCGTTCTCTCCCCAACAAAGTTGAGTTGGTGGCGATGGGGGCATCTTCCTCGATGACATCTTCCGGTGAGACGTGAAAATGGAGAAACCCACCTCGTTCCGCGCGTATCCATTTTGATCGTTCGACGACAATCTGACACTCGGAGTTTTCCGGCTCACCCGCAATCATTCCAAAATTGATCAACACATTTTTGATCCCGCGGACTGCCGAATCGACGACTCCCGGCTCCACCTTCCAAACCTCTCCCCCTTCCATAATAATCGTGGGACAGCCAGCAAGGCAGGCTTCGCGACGGAAGGCTCCTTTCGGACCTTTACCATTCATCACAATCTCGGAGCCGAAAGCTTCTGCCAGATTCTTCACTTTAGGATCGGACAGATCACCGCGGATATTGGGGTAGTTGGTTCTGCGAACAGAGGCCGTGTGCAAGTCGATGCGATAGTCGCAGCGAGACACAATTTCATCAAAGTTTTTTTTGCCATCCGACTGGCCAAACTCCCCGATTGCGAACCGGGAAACGAGCGATTGAGATCCCGGCGGTCGGGGAGATATCGCGAGCGGGAACTTCAGGGACGGCCGGTTGTTCCTCGACGAATGCTTCTTCTGCGACCGGCAACTCGGGCAAGTCCTGAATTCCCTGTTGTCTTTTGCGTCGTGTTTTGGCCGGCACAAGCTCCTTCATCGATTCGAGTTTCCCAAAGGCCAAAAGTCGATCTCCCGCTTCGAGAACTCGTTCGGAACGAGGATTCGGGATCACTTTAGCTCCACGATACAACGTCAACACGTTAATGTCGTTATCTCGCAATCCCGATTCGCTAATTGTCTTTCCAACGTAGTCGGAGCCTTCGGGAACATAGATTTAAGTCACGCCATATCCTTGACTGACGGTCAGCCGTTGCCGAAGATCGATCTCGGGAAAATTCACCTGCGCGGCCATATAATCAACAATCGAGCCCGCGACATCCAGTTGCGTGCAACGCTCGATGACTTCCAACCCCGGCGAAGAATTGACTTCCATGATCAGCGGGCCATCTTTGCCTTCGAGCAAGTCCACACCGGCAACCCGCAAGCCCATGAGTTGAGCCGCACGGACAGCCGTCTCACAATAGACATCGTCCAATTGCACTTGTTCCGTGGAACCACCTCGATGGACGTTACTGCGAAACTCTTGCCCTTGAGCGACACGCCGCATCGCTGCGACAACACGGTCACCCACGACAAACGCGCGGATATCTTTTCCTTTACTTTCCGCGACAAACTTTTGAATCAGGACGTTCTGCTTTTGGTTTTGTAGCAGTTCAATAATTGCTTCCGCAGACTGCACGGTTTCAGCCAGCAAGACACCGATCCCCTGAGTTCCTTCCAATAGCTTGATGACCACCGGCGCACCGCCCACTCGTTCAATCGCAGGCAGAACATCTTTCTTATCGCGGACAAAGGTCGTTTGCGGAATTCCAATTTGGTGTCGGCTTAAAATTTGCAAGCTGCGTAACTTGTCGCGAGAGTTGGAAATCCACCAGTCAGCTATTTGCGCAGAAGACATCCATTTGCTCGAATTGACGGACCACTGCTGTACCGAAATACGTGATGGAAGCACCGATCCTCGGCAGCACTGCGTCGTACTGTGTGAGCTGCTACTGATTGAAGTATAGGTCGGGATGACCTTCTTCCAGATCAATGGCAAACTTGAGCGTATTGAGAACTTTCACATCGTGGCCCCGTTGTTGGGCCGCTTCGCGAAGTCGTCGCGTACTGTAACATTTGGAACTACAAGACAGCACAGCCAATTTCATTGTGAATCTTTCCAGAGCAGGAGATATAATTCCAATGTAGCGATCATCGGCTAAAGAGACTGTTGGGATTCTTCCTGATTCCTAACTAGAATACGCGATCCGGTAGTCACAAAGCAATGGCGACACCAGCGGGAGTTGTTGGCTACTCAACAGAAAAGTCGGCCAAGCGAAAGCCGGGCAGCTTGGATTGCTGAGCGGCTTCCTTCAATTTTGTCAGGACATAAGACTTATGATTGGCGACTTCTTGTTCGCTAATCCCGATTGACTCGGCAGCTTCTTTGTTGCGTTGTCCGACAACGAACAGCAACTCGGCACATTGCAAACGCTGCCAGTCATCCTGTTGTTTCCAGCCCTGAATCAATTCTTTCAGAGTCTCCTGAATCAGATCTGCCTCTGCCGATTTTCTCTCACCGCTGCGAAACAGGCTCGATGCGCGACGCTCTGGGCCCGGAATGGCGGTGACTCCCGGTCGCGACTCGGTCCCCGCGCATTGAACCGTGGGACGGCGACCCGTTTTGCGAAAATGATCGGTCAGTTTATGCCCGGCAATCGAGAACAACCACGATTCGAGCGGCGTGCGTTCATCATAATTGGGTAAGCTGATCAGAAATCCGAGAAAGGTTTCCTGAACCAATTCCTCGCTGACTGCACGATTACGAAGTCGACTGTCGATAAAAACGATGAGACGGCCTTCGTACAGGTCGATCAGCGATTGCCAAGCATCCTGATCGCCAGCGCGAATCGCAGTCAGTAATGGTTTATCATCGGTCTCAGACATCCTGTCATCATACCACATGCTGGTAGAAAAGGAGCGAGTCTCTAATCAAATACGCACCCGCGGCGGCCGCCAAGACGACCGACAAGGCGGCGAACCTGATCCAACGGGAATAGGCTCCATGAGTTTTCATGTCCATAGACAGACTGCCGCCGATGGCGAAAAAGACCACCATCATCACGACCATACAAACCTGCAATACGGTGGTTCG
>JAQWSQ010000011.1 GCA_029243145.1 Planctomycetaceae bacterium
CTGAGCAGGTGAAATTGGTCTCTGAGCGAGCCCCTCAAGTCGTGATTCAGTACCGGGATCGAATCTTGGAACGAGTCAAAAACCTGTTGGAAGGCGCTGATGTCGAGTTACAGCCATCGGATGTGATTCGTGAAGTCAGCCAGTTTTCTGATCGGTGTGACATCAATGAAGAAATTATTCGGCTCGACTCGCACCTGAAGCAATTCGAGAAGTTCATTGCCAGCGATCAATCAGAAGGTAAACGGCTCGATTTTCTGTCTCAAGAACTCAATCGCGAAGTGAACACAATCGGCTCGAAGGCCAATGATGTCGAAATTGCTCACTGCGTCGTCGAAATGAAGGCAGCCGTCGAAAAAATGCGGGAGGTCTTGCAAAATGTCGAGTGACGCACCCCAGCCGCAATCGGGTGATCAGTCGGCCGGAAACAGTAGGTTGCTGGTGCTTTCCGGCCCTAGTGGTAGCGGAAAAACCACCATAGTCCGCAAATTACTGCAAGATAGCCCGGTCTCGCTACGAATTTGCGTGTCGGCGACGACCAGACCCCCGAGGACTGGCGAGAACGATGGAGATGATTATCATTTCCTGTCTGCGGAAGAATTTGGACAAAAGCAAAAAGCAGGCGAGTTTCTCGAAACTGCCGAAGTCTTTAGTTCCGGGTACTGGTATGGTACCTTGAAGTCCGAAATTGCGCGAGCAGACGAGCAAGGTGCGTGGGCGTTCCTCGAGATTGATGTCGAGGGAGCTTTGAATGTGATGCAGGAATACCCGGAAGCAGTCACGATTTTCATTAGTGCCTCTTCCGATGATGTATATGAAACGCGGTTGCGAGGCCGAGGAACCGAAACCGAAGACGTGATTCAAAAACGCCTGGCGACGGCTCGGCGAGAATTGGCTCTGGCAGATCGATACAAGTATCAGGTCGTCAATGACGAACTGGATCGGGCTGTCGAGGAAATTAAACACATTTTGCGAACAGAAGAGGCGGACTAGCGTGCACGAGGCTTTCAAAGAAGAAGACATCGTCAACAAGGTTGGCGGACGTTTCAAATTATCGTCGCTCATTCAGAAAAGGCTGGTCGCCCTCAACCGTGGCGCTCCTCCTCTTGTCGAATTACAGACGAAAGACAAAGTCGCCATCGTGGTGGAGGAGATCATGGAAGACAAGATCTACCTCGACACCTCGGGTGATCTGCGAGTTGCGGATGGTGAAGATGGTGCCAAGGCTGATGATGGTCCTTCACTCGCCGACTTGTAGGTTGTTTCGCGCCGTTTCGTTTCTCATTGTGAGGCCGTGACCATGCAGGATCGACAGATCGTACTCGGCGTGAGTGGTGGCATCGCTGCCTATAAAGCTGCCGATCTTGCTAGTAAGCTAACGCAAGCTGGGGCTGTCGTTTCTGTCGTGATGACCGAGTCGGCTCAAGAGTTTGTCGGCCCGGTGACTTTTGAGGCATTAACCAACCGCCCCGTCAACGACGATCTGTTCACTCCCGCCGAGCATTATCAAGGCGAACATATTGGTCTGGCGCGTTTGGGAGAGTTGTTAGTGATTGCACCGGCAACCGCAAATTGTATTGCCAAACTCGCTCACGGTATGGCCGATGATCTGCTTTCCACATTGGCGTTAGCTTTCACGGGAACCATTGTGGTCTGTCCGGCAATGAACACGGAAATGTGGAGCAAGCCTGCGGTTCAGCGTAACTTGGAACAAATTAAGGCAGACGGAATTCTCATCGTTGAACCGGGCGAAGGCTGGCTGAGTTGCGGTACAATCGGAGCGGGACGCATGGCAGAGCCTGCCGAGATTCTACTTACCGTCGAACGCGAATTGAATCGTGCAACTGCGTGACAGAACTGTAGGTCAGGCTCCTGCCTGACGAGATAAAACAACGACGAACAGAACGGTCCGCACAGCAGACCCTACACAACTAATTGCTAATCCCTAGTTGCTAATAGCTCACAAATGCGAGTACTCATCACAGCCGGACCGACTCGCGAATACCTCGATGATGTTCGCTATCTCTCCAATGCCAGCTCCGGTCGCATGGGTTATGCCATTGCCGAAGCGGCTCTTGCGGCTGGCCACGAAGTGGTTCTCGTCACAGGGCCGGTGGTGATCTCTCCACCCTCTGGTTGTGAGGTTCATTCCATTGAGACCACCGATGATCTGCTTAATACGTGTGTCGATTTGTTCCCGAAATGTGATGGAGTGATCGCAGTCGCTGCGGTTTGTGATTACAGGCCCGTCGAGCGAGTGGCTGGGAAAATTACGAAAACCGGCACAGCCGTAACATTTGAGTTTATCGAAACCGCCGATGTTCTGGCTGAACTTGGCAAGCAAAAGGCAGATCGATGGATTATCGGATTCGCTTTAGAATCTCAAGATCCCCGTGCCAATGCCATGCGGAAACTCAAAATGAAGAATTGCGATTGTATCGTTTTGAACGATACTTCCGCCATCGCCGCTGATTCGAATGATGTGGAAGTCTTGAGCCCTGATGCTGAAACTGTGGCTCAGTTCCGTGGAACAAAGCTCGATGTGGCCCGCGATTTGTTCGGTTGGATTGAGGCACACATAGCGGGCGAATAGTCCCTGATTACTTCTCTGACCGTTCGATCTTTCCTGCTCCGCTTAATCGCTACAGCAACTATGGTTGCGAGGTGAAAAGCCGCGATTTGAAGGATCAAAACCACTTCGGTCGTTTCACCGTGCTAAGTTTAGGGAGAGTTACAATCTTTTTTCTAAACGCAGAAAATCCCGTGTCGATCGTGTCTTTGAAATCAGATGTTCGATGCGGAGAGGAATTGCTGGGACCAGTCCCAGCCTACACGAGCAGAACACTGAACACTGAAAACTGACAAGACCATGTTGAATTATCAACGCATCCAGAACGACTTGCTCGCTGTGGCCATGACTGGTGCCACTGCGTTCGTCGGGATGAGTCTGCTTAGTTATTCCGCTGCTGATCCTCCATCGACGGTCAGTTTTCCACCTCCGGCCGAAATTGCCAACTTGTGTGGCCCGGTGGGGGCTTCTTTAGCTCATGCCCTGTGGACATTCTCGGGGATCGGTGTTTGGCTGATTTTGGTAGCGATGATTTCTGTGACAATTGCACTCTTCAAGCGAGAAGAAGTGACCGATCGTGTCTCGCGCTGGTTAGGAGGATTTCTCATCGCGCTGGCGGGATGTATGGGAATACAACTGTTGTTTCCAGGCATGATTACGGGGCCGGTCTACGGGAGCGGAGGTTATCTTGGCGCCATTGGAGCAATGGTACTTCTTCAGGAGTTTTCCTGGGCGGGAAGTTTGACTTTAATCGGTTCAATGTTGGTGGGTGGCTTGATGCTTGCGTCCGAGACGTATGCTGTGCGAGCGCTCGCCGCTGTTCTTGCTGTGCCAGCGAAAAAAGTGACTCAGCGATTCACTCCATATTATCTACGCTTTCAGCAAAAATGGGCCGCTCGACGCGAAGAGCGTCTAGAACGGAAGCGATTGAAGGCAGAAGAACATCGCCTGAACGCAGAAAGAATGGAGCGAGAGAATGCTCTCAAAATCAATCAGCCATTGCCGGTTGTAAAACCGAGTGAAGTTTTGGCGATGCCTTTGGCAGTGTCTTCGGCGTCTGTTCCTGCGACGATCACGCATCCGACGATGCCAGTCGCAGAGGGAGTGTGGACGGAGGAAGACGAGAGTGAGTCGCGTTACCAACTTCCCAGCACGACATTATTAGCCGAGCCGGAAGAATTTCCGTATGAACTTTTGGCAGAGAACGCGGCCAAAATGGCGGCGACTTTAGAGCAGACGTTCGAGGAATTCAAACTTAACATCAAAGTGGTCGAGATTGAGACCGGACCGGTTGTGACACAATTCGAACTGGAACTTGAAAAGGGTTTGCGACTTTCCAAGGTGACTTCACTTGCTGACGACTTGGCGATTGCCTTACGTGTCCCGTCTGTCCGTGTGGTCGCTCCCATTCCCGGCAAGAATACGGTTGGCGTGGAAGTTCCCAACGAAAAAACCGTGACAGTTCGTTTACGCGAGCTGCTCGAAGTTTGTCAGGAAGATATCAGCAAGCTAAGCATTCCTGTGCTGTTGGGGAAAGATGTCAGCGGCCGTCCCGTCAGCATGGATATGGCCAAGATGCCTCACCTGTTGATTGCCGGTCGTACCGGAACGGGAAAATCGGTTTGCTTGAACACATTGATTCTTTCGATCTTGATGACTCGTACTCCCGATCAGGTGAAGATGCTGATGATCGATCCGAAAATGGTCGAACTCAGTCCTTACAAAAAAGTTCCGCACCTCATGCACCCGGTCATTACCGACATGAAGAAGGCGGAAGCCGCGCTCGAGTGGGCGGTCGAAAAGATGGAAGAACGATACACTCTGCTCGCTCGGACCGGTGTTCGCCATCTCGATACTTATAATCAATTAGGAAAAGAAGAAGTTCTCGACCGACTTGGGATTGCTGCTGATTCTGTCCAAGCAGACGATATACCCGAGCATATGCCGTACATCGTGATTATCGCCGACGAAATGGCCGATATGATGATGACCTCTGGTAAAGATGTTGAAGGTCACATCATTCGTTTGGCGCAAAAGTCGCGTGCGGTCGGAATCCATCTGGTTCTCGCCACACAAAAGCCGACCGTTGATGTGATCACAGGGTTGATCAAATCGAACTTGCCTGCACGTATTGCGTTTCAGGTCGCCAGTCGAACAGATTCGCGAGTTGTGCTCGATGAAATGGGAGCCGACAAATTGCTGGGTAACGGTGACATGCTGTTCCTCGCGCCGGGGACCAGTAACCTCACCCGTGCGCAGGGGACGTATGTTAGTGACGATGAAGTCAACGAAATCATCGATTTCTATAGTCGCTACGAACCGCAGTATTCCGAAGAGCTTCGTGAACTTGGCAAGAGCAACGAGTCTGGGCCATCGGGATCAGGTGGAGAACGCATCTACGATGACATGTATAAACCGGCCATCGAAGTGGTCATCCGCGAAGGCCGAGGCTCTGTCTCGTTGCTACAACGCGCCCTCGGTATCGGTTATGGACGTGCTGCTCGACTCGTTGACTACATGGCCGAAGATGGCGTGGTCGGCGAGTACAACGGCTCCCAAGCTCGCGACGTGATGTACACAATGGAGCAATGGGAAGCGATCCAGAACGAAGAACTCGAAATGGGAGTTTGATCACTACCGGATCTCTGAAAGCACAACCCCTCCAACTCAGAGGGTGTGCTTATCCAAAGATTCACATACCAACGCCATGGCAGCGCAATGCCTTATCAACGCAGTTATCACGACAGTATCTTGTAAAAAATAACGACCATCGTCTGCAAAGAATGACACAGTCGTAAAACTCATTCCAGCATTCTTGAGAAACTACAATTGGCCCTGTAGGGACCTCTGGAGCTGCGAATGCCGTTTTATTTGTAGCTGAAGAGCTAAGGAACATACATGCACAGGCAAGTACGATAAACGAACGAACAAAAAAGTGAGTTTTCATGGTGGTTCTTTCTGATGAGGGGAACAGCAAAGGAATTCTAAATACATAAAGAATTACACGTCGATAAGGTCACTCAATTCTGAAAAAATGCTCATATTGAAATTACGCGGATTTCGCCCAATTTACAGAACAACCCATTTTACAGCACATTTGACTCTCCCCGGCCCCTCGGGTATGATTTTCTCACAAGGAAAAACCCTATGATTCTCAATAGCATCGTCATTATTAACATTCTGGTCGGCATTATTGTGCCGTCGGAAAAAATGCGGTTGTGAGGTCATCACAGAATTTCAAAATTTTAGACCCTCAGGCCGCAAGCCTGGGGGTTTTTTTATTGATTGGAGTTGCTTCGCGTAATGGATACGCACACGAAGCTGGCAAACGAAATCAGCCGCTGGACGCTAGCCCACGGTTATTCAGAAAAACCGGACGCTAGCGCGTTCCGGCTGATGACGATGAAGAAGAATGAGATCTGTAGGGACGGTTCTACCGGCCAAAATGTAAGGTTGTTGAAAGGAATTGCTGGGACCAGTCCCAGCCTACAAAAACGAACAATCTGATTTCCGGCAGGGAGACCCTGCCCTACGACTAAGCTGAAACTACTGAAAACTGAACACCCAACACTGAAAACTGGGATACCCATGAGTCGCATCCAGATCTACGACACCACACTGCGAGACGGCAGTCAGGGTGAAGGCGTCAACTTCTCCTTACAGGACAAGTTGTTGATTACCGCCAAACTCGACGAACTCGGCTTCGACTACATTGAAGGTGGCTACCCCCTCTCCAATCCCAAAGACGAAGAATACTTTCAGCGCGCCGCCGAGATGGATCTTAAACACGCCAAGGTGTGCGCCTTTGGTATGACGCGCCGTAAGGGAGTCGCCGCCGAAGACGATACCTGTATGATCGCTCTGCGAGATTCCAAAGCGCCTGTTTGTACGGTTGTCGGCAAGACTTGGGATTTACATGTCACCGAGGTGCTGCGGATTGACGAAGAGGAAAACCTTGCCATGATTCGCGACTCGGTTGCCTATCTGGTCTCAGAGGGACGTGAATTGGTCTATGATGCCGAGCATTATTTTGATGGCTATCGCCACAATCCTGAGTTTGCTTTGAAGACGATCAAAGCGGCTGAAGAAGGTGGAGCCTCGATCATTGTTCTATGTGACACGAATGGTGGCTGTCTTCCTGAGCAAGTTGCTGAAGCTGTTGATGCTGCACGAGCGGCTCTCGATATTCCGGTTGGAATTCACACGCACAATGACGGTGATCTTGCTCTTGCCAATACACTGGCTGCCATCGAGCATGGTGCCATCCATGTTCAGGGGACGATTAACGGCATCGGTGAACGCTGCGGCAATGCCGACTTGATCAGCGCCATCGCCAACCTGTCGATCAAGAAGAATTACCAAGTTCTGCATGACAATGGCGTGCAACATTTGACTGAATTGTCTCGCTACGTTTACGAATTGGCCAATATGAGCAGCCGAACGGGGCAGCCGTTTGTCGGGCGTTCGGCGTTTGCTCACAAAGGTGGTATGCACGTCCATGCCGTCAATCGGATCGCTCATAGCTATGAACATATCGATCCGGAACTTGTCGGCAACGAACGCCGTATTTTGGTGAGTGAACTTTCGGGTCGCTCGAATATTGTCGCCAAGACGACGAAGCTACGCATGGACCAAGATCCTGATTTGATGACGAACATCCTGCAAGCTGTTCAGGATTACGAAAATATCGGCTATCAGTTTGAAGCGGCGGAAGCGTCGTTTGATTTGTTGGTCCGTAAAGTGGCAGAGACATTCAATCCACACTTTGAACGTATTCATTATCGGGTGAATGTGGAAACCACCTCCGATGCGATTCCTCAGACAGAAGCGACCATCAAATTGAAGATCGGAGAATTCGAACAACATGTCGTGGGTGAAGGTGATGGACCGGTTAATGCGTTGGATACGGCATTGCGGAAAGCGTTGCTCACTCACTACCCGAGCCTGTCCGATATGCATTTGGTGGACTATAAAGTGCGCGTAATTAACTCGACCGAGGGGACCGCGGCCCGCGTGCGGGTGATAATCGAGTCTGCAGACGAGAACGATGTGTGGAGTACCATCGGCGTCAGCGAGAATATCATCGAAGCGAGTTGGCTCGCTCTCGTCGATAGTGTCGAATACAAACTTTATAAAGACGAGGGCGCGTTTGAGCCGAATGATGACTGAGGAAAGCGAAAGGCGAGTGCCATGCCCTCGCTTGTTGTGGGCATGCTAACGATACCTACGAAAGCTGGGACCAGTTCCAGCCTACGAATTTACATTAAGCCCTAGGGCAGGTTCCCGCCTGCCAAAAAAAAATTGCGAGTCGAACATGGCAGGGAGGCCCCTGCCCTACAAACTTTCACACTTTTCAAACTTTGATCACTATGTCTCAAGAACTTCCCAAGCAGTACGATCCGCAAGCCGCCCAACAAAAGTGGTACACCTACTGGGAGCAGAACGGCTACTTCAACGCCGATCCGCAAGAAGACAAACCGTCGCACACGATCATGATCCCCCTGCCCAACGTGACTGGTGCGCTCCACATGGGGCATGCTCTCAACGGCACATTGCAGGACTTGATCACTCGCCGAAAACGGATGCAGGGGTTTGAAGCATTGTGGATGCCGGGAACAGACCACGCGGGTATCGCGACACAGGCTGTCGTCGAACGGCGTATGTTTGAAGAAGAAGGGCTGACTCGTCGCGACATCGGGCGGGATGCACTCGTCAACCGCATCTGGAAGTGGAAAGAGACTTACGAAGGTCGTATTCTCTCGCAATTGAAATCCATTGGAGCGAGTTGCGACTGGAGACGAACACGATTTACGCTCGATGATGTTTGTGAAAAAGCGGTTCGGCGGACATTTTTCAAATTGTTCAAAGACGGACTGATCTATCGCGGTAAACGACTCGTCAACTGGGACGCTCATCTGCAAACCGCCGTCGCCGATGATGAAGTCTTTTCGGAAGATGTCAACGGTCACTTCTGGACGTACCATTATTTCGTCGTCGATGAGAACGGCAACGAGACCGACACCAAAATCTCATTTTCAACAACGCGTCCCGAAACGATGCTCGGCGATACCGCGGTTTGTGTCTATCCGGGTGACGAACGCTACACCGATTTGGTGGGCAAGAAAGTACGGATTCCGCTCAACGGTCGCGACATCCCCATCATCGAAGATGCCTTCCTCGCAGATAAGGAAAAAGGGACCGGGGCGGTGAAAGTGACGCCGGCTCATGATCCGAACGACTATGCCTGTTACCTCCGGCATGTCGGCAAAGAGGACGAGATTGACATCATTAACCTTCTGAATCCGGACGGCACTTTTAACGAGAACGCCGGTGAGTACGAAGGTCTCGACCGTTATGCGGTGCGCAACAAAATCGTGGAAGATCTGGAAAAGCGGGGTTGTCTCGAAAGCGTGGAGGATCGCGTTGTCCCGCTCAAGCATAGTGACCGTTCAAAGACTCCCGTTGAACCGTACTTGTCGGATCAATGGTTTGTTGCCATGGATGATCCGAAACAACCACTCTCGCAAAATGCGATGGACGCGATTGAAGATGGTCGCGTGAAGTTTTATCCCGGTCGTTATGCGAAGACTTATTTGGACTGGCTGGGTGAAAAACGGGATTGGTGCATCAGCCGTCAACTCTGGTGGGGACACCGCATTCCAGTGTGGGTTAAGATTATCCAACGTGAGTATAACAAAAGCGAAAGAGAAACTAAGCACGAAGATTCGCATTCAGATCCTGATGTTACAGCTCATCTCAAGGACGAGTTTAAGGGCAAACTTCATTTTCAAAGCACTCGTGATGATCGGAATGGTATTACCATACGACTGGCTTGCGTCGATGAGGGTTGCGATGAGTTGGAAACAATTCTTGAATCGGCGGGTTATGTACAAGACCCTGACGTTCTCGATACATGGTTCTCGTCAGCACTCTGGCCGCAGGAAACACTCGGTTGGCCCGATACCGATCATAACCCGCCCCTCAACGGCGAGCCGGACAACTCGGGTGATGGCAAGAACACGGTCCTCCCCTCCTTCTATCCGGGTGATAAAAGTGTGCTGGTGACGAGCCGCGATATTATCACGCTGTGGGTCGCGCGGATGGTCCTCACCGGTCTGTATAACATGGGAGATGTTCCCTTCCATCACGTTCACGTTCATCCGAAAATTCTGGACGGCTTCGGGCAGACGATGTCCAAGTCGAAAGGGAACGGCGTCGATCCGGTCGATTTGATTGAAAAGTACGGCACCGATGCGGTCCGCTTTACGATCACTTCGTTTGCCGGAGAAACGCAAGACGTTCGGTTGCCCATCAACTATGAGTGTCCGCATTGCGAAACGCTCATTGATCCGAAGCTCTATAAGCTCGACACCATCACAATCGTCGTGCCGAGTTCAATGAAGGGCGCGTTCCCGATTCCTCAAGGCGCAGCCAAGCCGACGATGGTCTGTACGAAGTGTAAGAAGGAAAGTCAGTTTCCGACGCCGATGTACACACCCGATCCCGATGTCTCAATGGCGACGATGGACTCGGAACGGTTTGAGTATGGACGTAACTTCTGCAACAAGTTCTGGAACGCGGCTCGCTTCGCGATGATGAACCTCGAAGATTACACGCCGGGTGCGATTGACGAAGCCGATTTACGACTCGAAGATCGCTGGATCTTGAGTCGTCTGTCGTCGATGGTGCATGAGGTCAATGAGTACCTCGAACGATATCAGTTTGACGGGGCGACTCGTTCGCTGCGGGACTTCATTTGGAATGAGTTCTGCGATTGGTATCTGGAAATGATCAAACCTCGCTTGCGCGACGAGGAACAAAAACCGCAGGTGCAGCGTGTGCTTGTCGGTGTCTTGGATACCCTGCTCCGCATGTTGGCGCCGTTCACGCCGTTCATTGCAGAGGAGTTGTGGGACCGATTGAAGGAACTCGCCCCATCTCGTGGCTTGTTTGATCCGGTCGAGACGACCGAATCGGTCACCTTGGCTCAGTGGCCGGATGCTGACAACGTTCCCCGTCAATGGCAGGACCGAGCGCTCGAAATGCGATTTGGTCGTTTGCAGGAAACCGTCGTCGCGATTCGTAATGTGCGTGCGGTTTATAACATCCCGCCATCGACGCCGATGAAGCTGTACATGAAGTGTAACGAGGAAGTTGCGAGTGACTTGACCGATGTCTCGGCTCAATTCGAGAATCTGTCACGGATTATTCTGGAAGCCGCCGGTGCCGACATTGAGCGTCCTCCCGGCTCGGCCAGTTTCACGATGGATGACGCCGACGGCTATATACCGCTCGAAGGCTTGATCGACAAAGATGCAGAGTTGGCTCGTCAGCAAAAAGAAAAAGAAAAGCTCGGCAAGTTGATTAAGAGTACCGAAGGCAAACTGGGCAACGAGAATTTTGTGAGTAAGGCACCCGAAGAAGTGGTTGCCCAGGTTCGCGACACTCTCGCCGGCTTTAAGAAGCAACTGGAAAGCGTGGAAGAGATCATTAGCCAGTTGTCGGAATGAGGTTAGTAATTAGCAACTAGAAATTCGCAATTAGTGCAGGTAGGGTCCACCTTGCGGACCGATTGTTCGACGCAAAGTCACCAAGAGGTGAAGAGATGCAATGAAATCAGCGGCAGGTCAGGATCAATCAGGACTCTGCTGCTGGGTTCCACGCAAATCCACAACAAATGCTAGTAGCGCATTTGTTTCCAGATTGAGAGATTGCCCCACCACTCGCGTTCCATCTGGAGACAAGCCGTAGACTTTCTCGGTGATTAAGGCAAGGTGTTGCGGATAGCTTGAATTGATGATGGCATCGAGATCTGAGCGGCCTGCAATTTCACTCCACAGAATACGTCTTTGAAAGACTGGATTGGTTCCCCAATCGTCTTTCACGGTTAAGATCACTTCTCCGCTGACAGATACTCCATGGACCTTCGGAATGTTTTCATGTTCTTCCCGCGGAACCCATCGTAATCCCGAACGCCCTGTTTGCCAAAGGTCCCAAACAAACGCATAGTGAATTTGAACCGGATTACTACCGGAAGGGGGATTCTCATCATATGGTGCGTCAATCACGCGAACACTACCTGCCAGATAGCGTCCATTTTCAGAGAGGTGGTGTTGCCCAAAACTGATCGCGTATCTTGGTCCAAAGACAAACTGAAGCTGCAGGCCGTTTTGCACACTCCAGGAAAACGGGACTGAGCGATAGTCTCCATTGACCCATAGAGTTGAAAAACCGAGTAGCTGATTCCCATTGTTGGCATCATCAATCAACCAATTTGATTTTAGTCCAACTTCGGTGTCTGTTGGAGTGCCGGGCAGAAAGCCCAGCCCGATCATTCCGGCTTCTGATGTCCAACGAAACAATTCGACTCGATCTTTGATCAAGATCTCCGAAGCGTCGTAGATCATCGTGGTCGATTGGCCAAACACGACATTCCCAGACGTGTCAATACGATCGGCAACTGAAAACTGAACTCGATACTGTCCCTGCGAGACATCGGGTTGAAGATCCTCATGTGACAGGACTCCGAGAATTTCCACTGTTGAGCCGCCCCATCTCGCACGAACTCGGATCGCTTGGTCTGAATTCCGATTCATCCCGCAGGCTGAGCGAACATCTTCAGAGATGTCGTTAAATACAATTGAGGAACCAAGGTCATAGTAGGTGGAAGCTTTCATGGTTCCCGTTGATGGGCTCCACAAGATTTGTTCTCCCGGTCCGCCCCCGTTGTAAGAATTTCCTAAAAGGCTGCTGCTGTTCGAGAGGTTGAGATTTGAGGAGGTGTGTGCTGTTTCGGGTAGAGGACTCACCCAATAAAAACTGTTAGGTGCAAAGTTGCTTGTTCTAGCGGACTGAGCATGACAGGATTCTAAAAAACCAGTACCGATGAGTAGCAATGCGATAAGTGAACGCATGGGTATCTTGGGAAGCAAGATGATGAACCTTAAAAACAGGAAAGTGTCGATTGTTTGCTTGAAGCGAGTGTTACTCTTCTATTAATAGCCTAGTGAGAGAACGAGGAGTGCTCCCATTTGGTCACTCAAAAATCTGATATTCCTGTGAGATAACTCTATAGATGGCTTATCTGTACGTCCGGGTGTGTGTTGTCTCGCGAAACGACAGTCGAGGCCGACCTTTTTTCTTTCCACTCACAGAAGTGGGTCTATTTCGACGCAAAGTCGCCGAGAACGTAGCCCACATGCTCGCGCATGTGGGCTGGCAGCGAGTCACATTTGACGAGCAATATTGTTTGGACGCATCCCTTGTGCTCGCGCACAAGGGCCAAAAATTCATTCGAGACATTCGTCTGATTCGTGGTTAAGATCTTGTCATGCGTAAATTCATACTCTGCCCATCTCTTCCCCTTCTGCTCTGTTTGTTGGTCTCTCTTGCAGATGCCGGGAAACCAAAATGCACTGAGACTTCCGACGACCATCGCCCCATCGTTGTGTTGTCGTTCGATGACTCGGTGAAATCGCAGTACACCATCGCGCGGCCAATCCTGAAGGAACATGGTTTTGGGGCGACCTTCTACATCACCGAAGGTTTCACGTTCAAAACGAATAAAGACGCCTACATGACGTGGGGAGAGATCAAGCAGCTTCACGATGACGGATTCGAGATTGGCAACCACACCCGCGATCATCTGGGTATCACGCCGAAAACATACCAAAAGCTCGACGAGCAATTGACGGGTATCGAAGAACAATGCAAGCAGCACGGCATTCCCAAACCGGTCACATTCGCATGGCCCGGTAATGCCATCTGCGAAGAAGCGGTGCCGATTCTCAAAGAACACGGCATTTTGTTCGCTCGTCGAGGAACAGAACCAGAATCACCTTACAAAGTGGGAGACGGACCAACGTATGATCCAAAACTCGATCATCCGTTGTTTCTGCCGACGACCGCCGATGCGCGGCCAACCTGGAAACTCGACAATGTGATGGCGGCGGTGAAGAAATGGAAGCCGGGCGAGTTTGTCATTCTCCAGTTTCACGGCGTCCCGGAACTGGAGCATCCGTGGGTCAATACCCCCGAGGAACAGTTCTTGGTTTACATGCGGTTTCTGAAGTCGCAGAATTGTCGGGTGATTGCGGTTCGCGATTTGTCGAAGTACACGCAGCCAGAGGAATACCCTCATGGTTTCTGGCATGGGATGAAAGCCCGCGGTGCGAAGATCGTAAAATGAATTCTGTGCCGAATCAGGGGTAATCTCTCAACGACACCTTGCAATGTGTGACAAATCGGAGTGTGATGGCGTTCAATAGCATTGCCTCGTTTTTGATTGACTCCACAGGAAATGATTTCATGGATTTGTTAAGTACGTTGTCTGGCTCGTTGATGGAAAACTTCTTTCCTGCAGGATGGGATCTGGCCAAGATCGATCAATGTGTCGATGACGATCCGAGCACAATTACCAAGCGACAGCCTTGGTGGCATAAAAAGTTTGAGCCGATTCCGTGCGAGACTGTGGCGGATTTTGACATGATGCTCGGTCATGAAATCGCCATGACGATCAAGCAGGCTCGCGACGAAGATCGCGAGTTGGCGGTCATTCTGCCGGTTGGCCCGATGGGGATGTATCGCTGGGCCGTCTACTTTCTGACCGAGTGGAATGTCTCCTGCAAACATGTGCATGGCTTCAATATGGATGAATGGTCGGATGAAAAAGGGAACACCTTACCGGCCACCAACACTGGAGCGTTTCAGTATGCGATGGAACAAGCGTTTTACGGACCACTGGGAAAATTGACGGTCCCCAAGAAACAGAGAAACTTTGCCACCAAGAAAAACCTGCCGACCTATGGTAAGAAAATCGCTGAATTAAAAGCAGATGGAGCGATGCACGCGGTCATTTTCGGTATTGGGCGCGTCTGTCATATTGCTTTTTGGGAACCACATTTCGCCGCCGAGTATGAGAGTGAAAAAGCGTGGAAAGCCGACACACATCGTATCGGTGCAAAATTGCATCCGCTCACGATTGAGCAAAATGCGATCACGAGTTTCAAGAGTCGTACGACGCTGGTTCCCGCCTACGCCAACACGATTGGTCCAGGATGTTTTCTGGGTGTCGATAAAATTATTGGAGGCTGCGACGGGATTCTCTCACGCGGTATGCAATGGCAGGGATTGTCATTATGGATGACGTTGCGTCATAAGCCTTCGACGTGGATCCCCTCGACGTTCATGCCCACACAGCCGGGACGATTGTTCTACCTCACGGAATTGGCGGGGCCACTCGAAGCGGAATGTAATTGACGGACGATCTGACTCTCAGGCCGACAGTTCGAGAACATCTTCGTCAACGTAAATGGGAAGTGGCGGGTCGAAGTGCATCGCCAGCGCGACCGCGTCACTGGGGCGGGCATCGATTTTGATGGTTTCCTCGCCCTGTTTGATGCGGATGCGAGCGTAATACGTGTGCTCGACCATTTCGTTGATGACGATGTCTTGCGCTTCGCCGCCCAGTTCGTCAATGATCGATTTCATCAATTCGTGGGTCATCGGTCGTCCCAATGAGAGTTGCGGGTCGTGCGAGACTCGGCGGTCAATGCTGGTGGCTTCAAAGAAGCCGATTACAATTTGCATGACGCGATCACCGTCCACCTCATTGAGGAAGATGGCTTGCTTGTCTCCGATTTCGCTGATGATAATCCGCGAGAGTTCCATGTGAACGAGCACGACATAATTCCCAAATTGAAGTCTTACTGATGAGTCAAAGAGGCTCCGAGGTGATATTCTATTATAGTTCTTTACAAAATGCTGCCGCAACCACGCCAGACCTGTTTCGGTCGGATCGAGGAAAGGTGTCCCGGAACCCTTTTCTCTCGCGAATGAGTATTCTAGAATTGCTGGAAACATCACCCTGTCAGGAGGATTCTTATGCTTCGCCCGTTTTTTGCTCGCTCAATGTTCACCGTTTGCTGCGTATTGCTAGGTTCACAGATGTCGTGGGCGTTGCAAGATGAAGCCCCCGCAAAGCCGGAAGCCAAGGCTGATGCTCCAGTTGATGTCAAAGCGGAATGGGACAAGCTCTCTGCGCGAAAAATGGAAATTGCCGTCAAACTCGCTGAATTGCGTGAAACATTCGAATCTGCACCGGTTGAACAGAAACGAACGATCCGTGATGAATATCAGGCACTTGTCGAAGAGTTTCTGTTGCAGATTTCTCCTGAAATGAGCGAGCTGGCTGCCGAGATTCTCGAACAGGACGCCGAAAATCAGGAAGCGGCCGAGTTTGTGATGCAGCAGGCTTGGAGAGACGGTGATTATGCTCAGGCAGTCTCCCTGGCAGATCGGCTTCTCGAGGCTGGATACGAAACGGAGACCGTGTTGAATATCGGTGGGGCTGCTCATTTTGCGGAACAGGACTTTGAGAAATCTGTCGAGTTACTGACAAAGGCCGAAAAAAATAATGGACTCGATCCCCAAACGGGTGGTCGCTACCTTGATTACGCTCGTAAATATGTGGACCTCTGGAAGTCAGAACAAGAGGTCAGAACGAAAGAAGCGGAGGCCGCCGAAGGGGAAGAGTTACCCCGCGTCGAGATGACGACCAACAAAGGAAAGATTCTGATCGAATTATTCGAGAATGAAGCTCCTAACACCGTGGCAAACTACATCTCACTAGTTGAGAGTGGTTTTTTTAACGGAATCAAGTTCCATCGTGTCATTCCTAACTTCATGATTCAGGGCGGAGACCCCAATACCAAAAACGACAATCCTGAAGATGATGGACTTGGCGGACCAGGTTACACCATTAAATGTGAGTGTTTCGCCGAGAATGCCCGTGTTCACTTTGCGGGATCGTTGAGCATGGCTCATGCAGGGCGTGATACGGGGGGATCGCAATTCTTTGTGACGCATCTTCCAACTCCGCATCTGAATCCCAACAATGGGACTCAATCCAATCACACAGTATTTGGGCGAGTTGTGGAAGGCTTGGAGATTGTTCGCGGCATTGAAAAAGACGATGTGATCGAGACTGCGACCGTGGTCCGCAAGCGGGATCATGAGTACAAGCCTGAGACGACCGCTGATCCTGAAGCAGAAAAAGCTGCCGAAGAGAAACCGGCGACTGAGAAACCGGCGACTGAGAAACCGGCGACTGAGAAACCGGCCACTGAGAAACCGGCCACTGAGAAACCGGCCACTGAGAAACCGGCCACTGAGAAGCCAGCCAATG
>JAQWSQ010000012.1 GCA_029243145.1 Planctomycetaceae bacterium
GGCCCTCTCCTCCAAAGGAAGAGAGGGTGGCATGCAGGTAGGACTTTGCTGTTCTATCTTTTTCCTTCTCCTCCTCAGGAGGAGAAGGTGCCCGAAGGGCGGATGAGGAGGCAAATTACATTTTGCGCCCCATCTCACTCAGCCTTTCGCGCTTCTTCTGCTGCTTTCACTTCACGTGCAAATCGATTACTCAATTCGACCAAGTGTTCGACAGTCAGTGCTTCCGCACGACTCTTCAAATCAAGCTCGGCTTCTCCCAATATTCTGTCCACTTCCCCTTTACCAAGTTGCTTGCGGTACATCGTCACCAACACCGATCGCATCATTTTACGACGATGATGAAATAACCTCCGCACAAAGTCATGGAAGAATTCCCGATCCTCGATCAACGCCGCTTTTTCAGGATTCGGAATCAACCGTACGATGGCTGAGTCCACTTTCGGTCGTGGCCAAAACACAGTCGGCTTCAACTTCTTCAAAATCTTGATGTCGGCCTGAGACTGCAACCAGACAGACAATGCTCCGTAATTGGTGCCGCCGCCATGTTTCGAGGCCATCCTCGCTGCTAACTCCCACTGAATCGTCGTCACCATGCGAGACCAAGGGAGATCGGTCGCGACCAGATTTGAGATGATTGGTGTGGCCACGTTATAGGGGAGGTTGGCGACCAGCTTCAGTGTGCTGCCGGGAATCAAATCCAGTTTTTCACGGATGATCTCCAGCACTTCAGGAGCAAAATTGTTTTTGTTCTTTAGAGCATCGATATTCAACAATGTGACGTTATCAAATTCGCGAACCGCGTACTCGGCCAAAGGAACAACATTCGTATCAATTTCGACAGAGACCACGTGCCCCGCCCGCTGAGCAAGAAACGCCGTCATTCCACCCGTGCCGGCACCAATTTCCAGCACCACATCGTCATCAGTCAGCTCGGCCGATTCGACGGCAAACTCAATCAGATTGATGTCGATGAGAAAGTTCTGACCATAATCTGAGCGCGGATGGACGCCCCGCTGTTCAAACAGCTCCATCAGATACGATCGCGTCTGACGGTCGGCATCTTTCATGTCGTATGATTTCCTTGCGAGGTCAGTCCCAAGTCTGAGACCATTTTGTAAATGTATTTGCCGAGCATGTCGGCTTCAATGTTGACCGTATTACCAACGGCCCGCTCACCCAATGTCGTGACTTCGAGTGTATGAGGAATCAAGGCCACGCTGAAACAATCCGACTCAACATCCACCAACGTCAAACTGATGCCGTCGATTGCGACGGATCCTTTAGGAATCATCAGCTTGGAAATTTCGGTAGGTACGGTGAACCACATCCGCACCCAACCTCCATCCTCGTCAATCTTTTTAACGGTTGCTGTCGTATCGATATGTCCTTGGACGAAGTGACCGCCGAGTCGGGCGTCGGCTTTCAGTGACCGTTCCAGATTGACAATGCTGCCGACTTGAAGTTCGCCGAGATTTGTTTTGGCGAGTGTTTCGTCACCCGCCTGAAACTGCCAGGTCTCGTTAGTGAATTCAACAACCGTCAAGCAGCAGCCGTTGATGGCGACACTTTCGCCCAGCGTACACTCGCCTGCCATGCTGTCCGGCACATCAATCGCCAGACGCAGAGCGGCTTCGCCCTCAGGAATGAGAGCGGCAACGCGACCTGTGCCTTCCACGAGACCCGTAAACATACAGGTAACAGAACTCCGTGAATCAGTGGGATGGTTCGTATCAGTGATCACGGATGTGGCAGAGATTTGAACTCCAGCCGAGCAAAGCATCGGTCAAATCAACAACCGACGAAAACTCTTGCCATCCGTGAGTCTATGATGCCAAACAGATCGCCGTTCGTCCAGCCGACTCGTGTGAGACACTCGATACGTCGTCGATTTTCGTGCTACTGGCAACTAGACACGTGAAATTCCTGCGAAAACCGGACCCCATATCCCCGCCTGCGTGGAAGATTTGCCCGGCATACGATAAAACGTGAGTCATACAGATAGCCCGTGGGCGCAAGCACACGGGATGCATCCAGTTCAAACTGGACTTGGAAGATCGTTGAAACCCACCCGACGTGCTCGCGCACGACGGCTATGACGATATACAAACCACCAGACACAAAGTCACAAACAGATTAAGGAAGCAGATATGACGATTTTGATTGCAGATATCCTCGCCCGAGAAATTCTCGACTCCCGAGGCAACCCCACCGTCGAAGTTGATGTCCTCCTCGAAGACGGCACTTGGGGCCGTGCCGCTGTCCCCAGTGGAGCTTCCACCGGTGAATTTGAAGCGTGTGAACTCCGCGATGGCGATGAAGGCCGTTTCCTCGGCAAAGGTGTTCTGCAAGCCGTCGAAAATGTCAACGATCACATCGCCGACGTACTGATCGACATGGATGCGACGGATCAAGGTTCCGTCGATGCTGCCATGCTCGAATTGGACGGCACCGAAAACAAATCGCGTCTGGGCGCCAACGCCATCCTCGCCTGTTCACTGGCCGTCGCTCACGCGGCTGCCAAGTCGAGCCGCTTGCCACTGTTCCGTTATCTCGGTGGAGTCGGTGCCAATCGCTTGCCAGCCCCCATGATGAATATCATCAACGGCGGCGAACACGCCAACAACTCCATCGACCTGCAAGAGATCATGGTCTACCCGCTGGGCTTCGATAATTTCAGCGATTCGCTTCGCTGCGGTACCGAAGTGTTCCACAAACTGAAGAAGATTCTCCACGACAAAGGGCTTTCGACTGCCGTCGGTGACGAAGGAGGCTTTGCTCCTAACCTTGGCAGCAGTGAAGAAGCGATTCAAATTGTCTTGCAAGCGATTGAAAATGCGGGCTACACACCCGGCGATCAGGTCAAAATCGCACTCGACTGTGCTTCGTCAGAACTGTACGACAGCGAAAAGAAAATCTACACCGTCGAAGGCAATACTTACGATGCCGCCGGCATTGTCGACTTGTTCGCGGGCTGGGTAGAGAAGTATCCCATCGCATCAATCGAAGATGGTTGCGACGAAGAAGACTGGGACGGCTGGAAAATCATGACCGAAGCGTTGGCCGATAAAACTCAACTTGTCGGCGACGACCTGTTCGTCACCAACTCGCAACGCCTCGCTCGCGGCATCGAAATGGGTGTCGCCAACAGTATCCTGGTGAAAGTCAACCAGATCGGTTCGCTCACCGAAACCATTGAAGCAGTCCAACTGGCTTACCAAAACGGCTACACCGCCGTCATGAGTCACCGCTCGGGCGAAACCGAAGACACGACCATCGCCGACCTCGCGGTTGCGTTGGGAACCGGTCAAATCAAAACTGGTTCCGCCAGCCGAACCGACCGTATCTGCAAGTACAACCAATTGCTTCGAATCGAAGAAATGCTGGGCGAAAATGCCACCTTTGGCGGCACGATCTGAATTTGTAGGGTCAGATATGCGAACCGTATTTCGGCTCTAAATTCAACAACCGACGTGGGAACGATTCCTGCGTCGGTTTTTTTGATGGGGTTAATCAGAAAGCGGAATCACGGACTTATCGACAGGCTTGAATTTCCTTCCGATTCTTTCCACACCTGTTACATGGCCCCATCTTGGTGTTGTGACTAACACTCCATATACTCGATATTGATCGACTACTTGTATTCCCAACATGCTGTCATATTCAATTCCCAAGATGGCTTCATTTTTTTGCTGATGTCTCTGGTTCAGAGAAGCTTTTCAGTTTCTAACGGTAATTTTTGTTCAATATTCTGATAGATAAAGCAAGCATCAATCGGAACGCCTGCAATTGACGAAGCATTGTAGTAGGTCGCCATTGCTCCCACAAATCGAGATTTCACTTCCAGTACACGTTTCGCAAGTTCTTTTTCTGAATCGAGCAGTTTCACCCTGAATGGATCTAGCCAAATACTTTGATTTGGTTTCACTAATTCAAGTACTTTGCGATAGGCCTCGCTCATATTTTCATTCGTAATTTCAGACGAAACGATATAGAGATACCAATCTTCGATGTCGGTTTCTTTGAGCCAGAAGGCGGCATCAACTGGAAAGTCTTTGGAAAAATTGCGCAGGAATTCTACGCCCGCCTCTTTCTGTTCAATTACCAGTATTTCTGTATCCACGGTAGAACTCCATCTGTTTGCTCGGTTAAGGCATCATACAACTTCTTAGCTTCTGCTTCTGTCCACGAATTATAGCGCGCGACTTCCGACCAGTCTTTAGCAATTAGCCAGTTGGCTCCGAAGTTTGGTTTCGTGGCGACATCCTGATCCCTCACTGGTTTTAATCCAGCTTGTTTGAATAGATCTTCAACATTGTGCGTCCAACAATTCGCGGCAAACTTCTTGTCTTCGAATATGATACCTGTTTGGGCCACGCGCGCCAAAAACATGATTTCAAGGCACACTCAAGTGCATACCCTGCAATGTAATAGGCACCAGACCAACAATTGGATTGCAAGAGAGCATCTGCATCCTGAATTCTTTGTTTTGACAGTTTTTGCAGTTCTGTTCGATTCAAGAACCCGCTCCCTCACTCATAACATTATTGTAATTTGAACAAAGTGAAATAGTATACATATGATATCTCGTAAGCAAGAAAATATCTAGCGAATCCGATTATTAGACGAACTTTAACCTAGCCCAAACATGCACTTCGATTAAAACTACTCCCCCCACTTCCTCCGAAATTTGCGCCATGCCTCCTCTCTCAAAACTTGTCCTTCTGTTGGCGGTTATCAGCGTGGCGGGTTGTGATCTCTCTGCCGATCTCAATCCTAAAACCGAGCCGACCCAGATTTATATGAGTGAGTTCCAAGGGCTCGATTATCGCGCACGTCCCGAATTGCAGCGTCTGCGGGAGTCGCTTAAATCGATCAAAAATTCGGGCGATCTGGACGGCATGGGACAGGCAATGATCGGCTTGGGTCAAAAACATCACTCGCTCGGAGAGCAAGTGATGCGGCTGAGAGTCAACAATGTGGATGTTGACGTCGTCACCTATGTCAAAAAATTCGCGTCTCGCTATCGGGAAATCGGTGATCTGCACGCCAAAGCGGGTCAAGCGGCCATTGATCGTGATGAGGCGACGATGAACGATCTCAAACCCCAACTCGCCCAGATGCAAACTTGGCTGAATGAATTACAGAGCGAACGAGAGAAACTGTTTGAAACTCTCTCCACACGTTACGGCGGTAAAGAATTCAACACAGTCGACTATCACTGAGGCTACAACAAGGCAATCACTTGTTGTTTATCTGCGACATCAGCGTGAGACGTTCGCACTGCCGGATAACTCGCACAAATCACATCAAAAGAAAATCGCTTACGGCGTCGGCGAGGACTTGGCGAGCATTTTTGAGTTCTTCTCTTCGAACTGTACGAGAAACATTGTCATGGCTTCGGGCAGCTTGGCACGATTGATTTGAGAAATCAGCAAATGCGATTCTTCGTAACGATCATCGAGATTGGCAAGAATTGCTTTTCCCGCATCGGCGACAGCCAGCGCATAAGTATCACTTTGGCGGATGGAAAACTCGTTGATCAGTTTTTCCGCTTCGACGAGACGATTCACCCGAATCAAATTGATGAGAACCTGCACTCGTGCTTTGTCGCTATATTCCGGGTCATTGGGAAAATTCGTCACGACGGCTTGCCAGGCATCCAGCGTGTTGATCTGTAACGCTTTCAGGTATTGCTGAGCGGCGGTCTCTTCGGCAGTCGTTTCGATTCGATCAACGGGAGCTTCAGCCGCAAAGGGATCGGGAGTTCTCTTTACCCAACCAACCCCTGCCGAGATCAGCAAAACAGGGATCACGCCGGCAAACAACAATCCAATTTTTTTTCCCAGATCAGGCGGAACAAGCATGGCCTGTGATTGAGAGTTCGACAGCGTGAATTCACCAAGTTTCAAATCAGGCGAGTCGGGATCATCCTGGATTAACTTGGAAATTTTGCGAATCTCTTTGAGGACTTCACCCGCATCGTTGGGTCGATCGTCTATTTTTTTCGCCATTAACTGGTTGACGATTTCAATCAACCGAACGGGAAGATCACTGCGAATCGCCGCCAACGGTTCAGGCTCTTCGTTCAGATGTTTGACGGCAATCGCCATGGGAGACTCACCATCAAACGGTGGTCGCCCGGCTAACATGTGATAACAGGTGACACCAAATGAATAGAGGTCGCTACGTTGATCGACTTTCTTGCCATGAATTTGTTCGGGGCTCATATAGAGCGGCGTCCCCATGGTCATCCCCACCTGCGTCAGGTTCACACCTTCATTATTGGTCGAGAGTTGAGCGAGACCAAAATCGGCGACCTTCACTTCCCCTTTGCGGGTCAGCATGATGTTTTCGGGTTTGATGTCACGGTGGACAATGCCGGCTTCCGCGGCGACCTGTAGCGCGGCAGCCGTTTGTCTCATGATATGCAAAGCCAATTTCAGATCGGGTGGTCCTTTCTTCAGGACGAACTCTTTCAGGTTTGGACCTTCTACATATTCCTGTGCAATGTAATGAATCCCTTCCTCATTCCCCACCACATAAACCTGAACGATGTTGGGGTGCGTGAGGCCTCCTGCCGCCTTTGCTTCCTGCTCGAAACGTTTAATCAAAATTTGATTTTTTTCATCAAGTAAATCCGCGCGCAAAACCTTAATGGCGACCTGGCGTTTGATCGAACTTTGCTCGGCCAGGTAAACCTCGGCCATGCCACCTTTGCCCAATCGTCGCAAGATACGAAACTCTCCCAGCGTCTGATCCTGAAGATCTTCTGCCGACAAATTTTTCTTGGAGGATTCACTGGAGGGAGATTCAGCCATGCAATCGAGATTCAGTTTGAATTAAGGCAAAGGATCAAAACTCTAAAATACGTCGTAGGACTCATGATACTCAAGCAGGATTCAGGAAGAAATGGGGCAAATCGAACTGAAGATCGTTACAAACGGTCCCATCAGGACTCGATTCGGGAGAATCGAGGGTGAATTTCTTGCAGCGTGTCTCTTCTCGCGTCATGCTGAATGACCCGTTTGACGCCCAATCCAGAGGATATTGACCCATGACACGCTTTGTTGTTTACCTGCTCGCCTTCTGTCTCGTTTCAAGTTTTTCGATCTTTGCACAAGATCAGAAAATCGATCCGAAAACCTACGTCTTCACCGACCTCAAAGATGTCGACGAAGATTATGCCTATCAGGGAGAATACGTCGGATCGATTGACGGTGAGAAAACTGGTTTGCAGGTCATCACCAAAGGGGGAGGCAACTTTGAAGGACTGTTGCTATTGGGTGGCCTTCCGGGAGCAGGTTGGAACGGCGAATCACAATGGCGAATGAGCGGGAAGCGGGCGGATGACAATTTGACATTCAGCCGTGATAGCTATCGTGACGTCGATGCGACAAAAGAAAAAATCGCCATCACCTATCACGTCGATAGCAAGTCGGTTCAAGTCAAATCAGCGGACGGCAAATCATTGGGGAGTCTGAAAAAAGTTCAGCGGAAGAGCCCGACTTTGGGACACCCCGCACCGTGGGGAGCGGTCAGCCTTTTTGATGGCGACGACCTGTATCAATTCAAAGCAGGTCGTATCTCTGAAAATGGATTGCTGGAACAGGGAAGCTCATTGCGAGATGTCTATCTGAAAGATGTCTACGACGACTTCATTTTACACTTTGAATTTCGCTTACCTTATAAACCTTATGGAGTCGGACAAGATCGCGGGAATAGCGGCTGTTACATTCAACAGCGTTATGAGGTTCAGATTCTGGACACGTTCGGACTCGATCTCGAATTCAACCATTGCGGCGCGCTGTACCGTTACAAAGCTCCCGATCTCAATATGAGTCTCCCACCGCTTCAGTGGCAGACTTATGACATCGAATTCAAATCGGCCCGTTTCAACGGCAAAGGTGAGAAGATCAAAAATGCCATGATCACCGTTTGGCAGAATGGTGTGAAAATTCACGACAACTTTGAACTCGAACGAAAAACGGGGGCCGGCAAACAAGAAGGTCTCGAAGAATTTGTGACCAAAATTCAGGATCACGGCAATCCGGTCCGCTTCCGAAATATGTGGATCATCGACCTGAACCGTCCGGTTCCCTCACCAGCAGCACACCCCGGTTTTGAACTCTGGTCTCCCGAACATGTCGTCGGGAAATGAGCGATTGAGGTTTGATTATTCAGGAGATTCGTCGGCTGTGATGTTCGGACGAGTCTCTTTTTCACTGGTCGAATCGGCCGTCGAATTGTCTTTATCGGTTGCCGTTGTGAGTGCGTTTTTCGAATCCGCACTCACCTCTTCTTCTGCCAGTAACTCTTCGATTTTACGCTCGATTTCGCGTGCGATGGTTGGTCCAGTTCCAATGCGGACCATGTGAATCTTCCCATCACGACCGATCAGAACGATTTGCGGCAAACTGACAACGTGATACTTTTGTTGGAATTCACTCTGTGGCCCTGTGATTGCGAGTGGATAATTTAATGCTTTTTGACGCGCATATTTTTTCAGAACCTCCAACTCTTCTTTCTGTGGAACATCGCGGTCGAGTTCTTTGGCGATCTGATCTCGCTGGTCATCCCAGGCGTAATTATAAAAACGGGTGACGCCCACAACGACTAACCCCTCCTCTTGGTATTGCTCATACCAGCGTGATAAATGCGGAAACGATTCCAGACAGGGAATGCACCAAACCGACCAGAAGTCGAGGAGTACAACTTTGCCGGCAAAGGCTGATTCTGTGAGAGGTTCGCTATTGATCCAAGAGATTGCTTGCGGAGGCGTCCAATCAGTCTCCAGTAATTTGGCGTGACGTTGGCCGTCAATGACCAACTGCTGCAAATAGGGGAGCGAGCGTTTGGCAATCATCACTTTTTGCGTAATAACACGTTCTTCACTTTCGATGCTGTTGATAAAGTCTCGTGATTTTTTCAGAAGCTCAGACGCCCGATCAGGGTGTGATCGTGAGAGGGCATTGATGGCGGTCAGGTGGGCATCAAGATAGGCGGCCAAGATTTCGGGATGATCCTGAAATTCTTTGGCTTTTAATTCCAAAAAGACGAGTTGGCGATGTCGGGCATCGTCGAGATCATCGGCGCCTGTGACGTCTCTCAAAGTCACTCGCGATTGCAGTGCATTGGCCAGTCGTAAAACGAAGTCTGCCGAATCAGATTGTTTTTCGTATTCTTCTTTTGCCTGTTGCAATTCTTCCATCAAATATCGGTCAGCATCGTCGTATTTTTTCAATCCAATCAGAAAGTTGATCATTCGCAAGCGAACGTCATGAACCGCGCCAATCAGTCGCGTATCGGTTTCATCATCGCCAGATGCAGTACGATTCTTGAGCATCGTGAGAATCGTCTCGAACCGTTGCTCAACTTGATGACTTTGTTTGGCCACCAAGCCATAACCCGACATCGCGTCGAGAGCATTGGCCATCTGTTGATAAAGCTCTGGGCGTTTGGCGGTCGCGGACAGATAAAATTTGACCAATTGTTCCATATGTCTAAACGCGGCGGCATGATCGTCCATCCGACGATAAGCGTAGGCGAAATTCATATGCAGCGCGTGGATGCGAGCAGAGTCGGGAAACTCGACCAGTTGTTTTTCGAGTGCTTCTTCAGCCGCATCGAGTTCACTTTGTTGCAGATGTTTCTGTACATCACGAATCGCGGTCCGTTCCTCGGGAGAGACCTCTAGCGCCTCTGCTCCCATCACCGAGACAGGTAGCAGCAGAATTCCAATAATGATCAACAGTTGTCGCATTCCTCGAGGCTCCTTTTGAGCCGCGTAGTGTAGTACGAATAGTGAGTTTCTGGCGACTCCGATTTCCTGTGGAACGAGTGGAAAATTGCCCACTTCAGGAAAACTGTGGGATCACCCAATGCCAGAGAACAAGAAGAGACACACAAGCGTACACTCCTGCCATGATATCATCGGCCATGACCCCCCATCCCTCGGGAAGTCGTTCCAGTTTTCGAATGGGCCAAGGCTTTGCGATGTCGAAAATGCGAAACAGCACAAATCCCAGAACTCCCGAAACAAAGTTGACAGGAAGACAGGCAAAGACCACAAAAAACGCCACAACCTCGTCAAAAACAACCGATCCAGGATCTTTGCGACCCAAGACACGCGAACCCACGTCGCAAATGGGAACTCCCACCAAAAAAAGCAGCACACCGATAACAGCCTGAAATCCATAAGCCTGTAAACCCGGCTCGGGGAGCATGGTTTGAATGGCCCAAATTAAAGGGGGACCAAGCAGGCTGCCAAAAGTTCCCGGTGCCACGGGAACCAATCCCAGACCGAGTCCTATCGATAACCAATAACCGAACCGCTGGAGCAGGCTCAAAGATTTCGGGCTTTTCTCGGAAATGGGACCGGCCTATCATTCGCGTCTGTTTGCGGGAGGAGGGCCGATGTCGGTTGCCTCTCAGCCGCAGATGTTGACAATAGAACTCAGCGTACAACACTCGTGTCATTGACAACAGAGTTCAACACGATTCTTACACTGAGAATCATAATAGAGATACCCCCTTCGCCCGACGGGAGCCCCGATGTCTGATCAAAATGGCCTTAGTAAACTCGAAATCCTCAAAGAGAACAGCCGACAGTTCCGCGGCACAATTGCCGAAGAACTTGTGAATGGAGAAGACAATTTCTCGGGTGATGCCGTTCAGTTATTGAAGCATCACGGCATGTATCAGCAAGATGATCGTGATCTGCGAAAAGCCAAAAACCCGGATGGTACCCCCAAAGGGAAAACATTCATCTGTATGGTGCGAACTCGCATACCTGGCGGGAAAGTGAATGCGAAGGACTTTCTGACGCATCTCGACCTTTGTGAGAAGTATGGCGATGGCACCTTGCGAGTGACGACCCGACAAGGGTTTCAACTCCATCATGTTGTCAAAGATAACCTCAAAGAGACCATGCGGGGAATCAACGAAACCTTGCTCACCACACTGGCCGCCTGCGGAGATGTCGAACGCAATGTCATGTGTTGCCCGGCGCCTCATAAAAACAACAAAATCTGGGATCAGATGCAGGAAGATACCGACAAAGTTGCCGAACATCTGAAACCGCAAACAACCGCCTATGCAGATATCTGGTTGCGTGATGCCGATGACACCGAAAGCGGCAGCGGAGAAAAAATTGCCGAGTTCAAACCGGTCGAAGAACCGATTTACGGCGAACGCTATCTCCCCCGTAAATTCAAAACTGCATTTGCTCTCCCGGAAGATAACTGCATCGATATTTACACTCAGGATCTTGGTTTTCTGGGGATTGTCGAGAACGATGAGCTGATTGGGTACAACGTCATTGTTGGTGGAGGGATGGGAACCACTCCTTCCGTCAAAGACACGTTCCCGGCCGCCGGCCAGAAGATGACCTATGTCTCACGAGATCAGGTTTGTGCCATTGCCGAAGCGATCGTCAAAGTGCAGCGAGATTTCGGGAATCGCGAGAATCGCAAACGTGCTCGTATGAAGTACCTGATCTTCGATTGGGGTTTGGAGAAATTCAAAACGAAGGTCGAAGAATACTTCGGAGCTTCACTTCCCGAACCCCATGCTGCCGACGTGACGGGCGTGGAAGATCATATGGGTTGGTACGAACAAGGTGACGGAAAACTGTTTCTCGGGATCAACGTGCAATGCGGTCGTATTAAAGATGATGGTGACGCTCGGTACAAAACGGGGATCAGAACGCTGATTGAAAAATATGGCATGGAAACGCGACTGACGGCGCGACAGGGTGTTATCCTGTGCGACATCGATCCGTCCGAGAAGGAGAGCATCAATACGATCCTGCGTGAGCACGGCATGATTCCGGCTGAGGAACTGACGCTCCTCAACCGTTACTCGATGGCCTGCCCGGCGTTCCCCACTTGCGGGTTGTCGATCACCGAATCGGAGCGTGCGATCGAAGGGATTTTGGAAGAACTCGAAGGCGAGATGCGCACACTGGGCATCATCGAAGAAAAAATTGCTCTACACATGACCGGTTGCCCCAACGGTTGCGCTCGCCCCTATGTGCCCGACATCGGGTTGGTCGGCAAGGCGAAAGACAAGTACACCGTTTTTCTGGGTGGAAACGCAGAAGGGACACGAGTCAACTACATCTATAAAGATCTGGTGCCTCGTGCTGAAATTCTCTCGACCTTGCGTCCTGCTTTCACTCACTTCAAAGACGAACGAGAAGTGGGAGAATCGTTCGGCAACTTCTGTCACCGCATCGGCCAAGAAGAAATGCAGGCACACGCAGAATCGTTCGGTTCGTGATCAAATCCAACCGATAATTTGAGGCTAATAAAACGGCAGAATGACCGATTTGATCGAGTTTGCACTCTTCTTGTGTGTAAATTTTTCATTAACGTAACTATCTTCTCTCTATGGGATTAGGTCACATTTCATCACATTGATCGATGGATTGACAGAAAATCCCGGTTGTTTCATCGATCAATTACCGACAACTTCCGAATAGGTGATGAACTTGGCCTACAAAAAATCACGTTCTGTATTGCCCATCAATTGTCAATTCTGACTCGGCAGAACGCGATCATAAATATTGATCAGATCACTCACGGCATTCGCCGGAGTTATAAAACCATAATCGACAAAATTAGGATCAGTCGAAACTGACCGTACTCATCACTCATCGAAACAAAATTGTTTAGCTGTGAAGTGTTCAATTTGTGTTCGTTCATCCCTCGAACTTTCACACATAGTTTTTTTTATTTTTTGGTCTTATCAATGGAGGTCACGATGTCTACACACACGCAAAGACGCGGTTTTACCCTGATTGAGTTACTGGTGGTGATTGCCATCATCGCGGTTCTCGTCGCTCTACTTCTCCCGGCAGTTCAGTAAGCACGTGAAGCCGCCCGTCGCAGCAGTTGTAAAAACAATCTGAAGCAACTCGGTCTGGCGATGCACAACTATCATGATACGCATCGTACGCTTCCCTCCGGCTTCGTTCGAAAAGGTTTCGCAGGCTACGGAGCGACTTGGGCAGAGATTTGCACTTCCAAATCGGATGGTTCTGCCATCGATAACAGTAATCGTGGTTGGGCTTGGGGTGCCTATATTCTGCCGTTTGTCGATCAAGCTCCTCTCTTTAATCAACTCCGAATTGAAGGGTGCCGTCCCTCCAACTCCGGGTCAACTGCCGGTCCTTATAGCGGACAGGGTGGCCCCCCTTTAAGAACTGTTCTCCCTGCATTCACTTGCCCATCGAGCCCTAACGAAGGTCGGGATATCAATAACTCCCTACAGAATTATGCCGTCAGCAATTATCTCATCAACTGGCGAATTGGGGATCGCAATACACGTCGGAAACTTCGGGATATCACCGATGGTACATCCAACACCATCATGATTGGCGAACGACAATTGAATAAACGCACAAACCCCGGAGCTGGTGGAAATTTTGAGGACCGTCAAATCGGAGGAATTATTTATTCTGTCGCTGCTAACACGACCGCATCGGTCACAGGGCGGCAACAGTGGCCGATCAATTCGCCCTATTTGGGAAATACCGGTTGTTGCGGGAATGATGGCCCGTTAACAAGATATGCCTTTGCCAGTCTGCATACCGGCGGGGCCCATTTCGTGATGTGTGATGGTTCGGTTCGATTCATCGGCGAAAATATTGAATCTGATCCAAACGCACCGGCAGCAACGACCAACAATGGTCGCTACAACGGGAATTTTCTGTATCAAAACTTGATGAATATCAACGATGGTAACCCCATTGGGAACTTCTAATTAACTGAATATCAATTGAGGGACCCCCGCTTTTCAGCTAAAGAAGCGGGCCCCTTCTTCTTATCAAGTGCTCAACTATGTCAGGACATCTATGTCACGCATGTCATGCTTTAACAATATGTTGTTGGTTTGTTTGATTTCAATTCCTCTTGGTTGTGGAGAGGGTGTGTCCGATTATGATGGCCCCAAACGAGTAGCCGTCTCGGGTGAAGTCATGCTGGATGGAGAGCCTGTTCCTTCAGGAATGATTACGTTCATCGCTGAAGATTCGAGTCAACGATCTGTCACCGCAGGCATTGGAGGTGGCAATTACAATATCCCTGAAGGAAGTGGACCCAATCTGGGTGCATACAAGGTCAAAATTTCTTCGCCCCAGCCATCGACTGATGCTCCAACGGATGAAGAAGCAGACTATGATGCCAGAGCAGAAGACGAAGAAAGCAATTTCACCGAAACAATTCCTGCCAACTATAATGCTGATACTGAACTGACAGTCGAAATCAAAGCGGGAGCGAACACACACAACTTTGATCTGGACTCTGAGTAGGAAGTTTAAGCTCGGTTCGAATCTGACCTACTCGATCCCCTCCAGGCTGCGGGTCTGCTCGAGATTCAAGTCGTGAGTCGAAGGGCGAAACTGCATCACTTTTGCTTCAACGCGGGTTAACTCATCGCCCGGTCGTTTTTGGCGCCAAATTGTTGTATAGCGATCACCCAGCGCACGGAACCGATACTTTTGATCTTTCTGGCTGAAGGTCACCATATCGGCTCGGGCACGAAATTGTTCTTTGTCTTTGCCTTCCAGTTTCACATTTCCTGACGCTCGTAATTCCAACCAGGAATTCCCCAAGGCATCGGCTTCGGTGCGTGCGACATCGAGTTCTTCACTACGAATCCAACCTCCCTCATCGGGAAGATCGTGTGGATCGATTTTCATACCCGGTTGTGCGACCGGGCCGTAGACAATTTTGACACCATTTTCAAAATGTGTAATGCGTTGATCGAGATACCCGTCAATGTCGCCATTAAAAACGATTTCAAGATACTCCCATCCTGCGTTGGGTTTTGGCTTGGACGCATCGGCCACAGGCGGAGATCTCTCAGAACCACTAAATCCTATTGGTGTGCCGTCAGAAAGTCTCCAGAGATATATCACTCCAGGGCCAATGATACGCGTCTGGTTCACGCCACGTTCGTAGACCAGTTTCCCGAACTCTCCTTGTCGGATTTCTGTCAACTTCCCATCTTCATATTCTTCACTGTCCACTTCTACGCCATAAAGGCACTCCAGCCGTTCAATTTCGGGTTTCTGATCAGGGCCTTGACCGGGCTGCGAGCCTTGTTCCTGAAAATCGATGCGAGAATCGAGTCGTACCAACATTTCTTGACATTGAATGGTGCTTTTCCCTAGTTGCGTACGCACTCCGTCATAGAACCTGGCATCTCGACCATCGAACTCCATTTTTTCATTCCACCAAACCTTCAGGAGTTCGGGACTCGGCAAGCGGTTTCCATTCAGATCCGAATACACCTCCTGCATCATCACCCCCGGACCGGTGACCCAGGTACGATTCGAAGAACGATCCAGATTTAAGAGATTCCCGGCCAAACTCATTTTCGCATCCGTGATTCTGGCGGGGCTTCCAAAGACTTGCACAACCTGTTTCACATTGCCGGCGTCCCGATTGCGCATTTCGACGCGATCACCGATGATTTCCAACGGTTGCGACCCATCAAGTTTCGGTTGAGTCAATTTCACGTCCCCCGTCGTCACTACACCACCAACATAAGACGATTCTTGATCCTCACTGAGATAAAACAACACTTGAATCAAATCGGCCCAAGCGTGATAAGGCTCAAGAACCTCCTCCGGTGCTGCAATTTGTGCAGCGGGAGATCGAGATTCGTTTTGATAATGGACAGGTTGAACACGTTTTTTTATGACGTTATTTTTTGCGCGAGGCGTTTGGCTGATTCCCGGAGTCACCGGGGCGACCTGTTTGAACCAAACTTCTAGCCGCTTCGTGGAACCTTTGAAAGAAGGATGAGCCATACGAACATTGCCCAGCGCCAACATGTTTTGTGGCTCCATACCATCACCACTCCAACTCGCAGCGGGAGAGGCAGAACGCGGTTTGGGCGTCGCGGATTCTGTTTGCTTGATCCACAATTTAATGTGATCAGCCGCCAATCCTAATTGATCAGCGGGTTGAGTGACAATGGCTCGTTGATCGAGTTCAATCAAATATAAACCAGACCCCTGTTCGGGAAACACGCGAAGCTGTCGTTCCCAACTGGTCCGCAGTTGCAACTCTCGATTCAACTCGTCGTAATAGAACAATTCTCCTATGCCATCGCAGACCACCGAAGTTAATTCACCCTCTTCATCATGTTGCAAAACAATCGAAGGAGAATAGATTTTCGTTTGACGCTGCGAGACCACCACTTGGTCAGACGGATCTTGCAAAGTCGCGACCCGCGTGATTTGATTGTAATGAAACTTGTCCATCTCGGCTTCAATACCATTTTGCTTCGAAACAAATGTGACACGGCGACTCACCGCTGAAGCGTCAATTTCTGTCAGCACCAAGTCGTCCTGGATCCCTCGAAACTCCTCGTCATCGTTCTCCGAGACATCCGCGGTTTTCGCAGTTTCGGAGGAAAACAACAGCTTGAGAATATCGCAGTTGAGTGAATCAGGCTGATCGGTTCCCGTGCTGGAAAACCCGGACGGAGCCACGACACTCACCCGATCTCGAAAGGTGGCGACATTCAATTTGGTATCGAAGACCAGCCCGCCATCACAATTCACGACGAGCTTATCGATGTTTTCTGTCTGTTCGGGATAGACTTCCAAAAAAACTTTTCTACGAAACGTGATCTTATCCAAGCCGGCAACCGCGAAGTCTTCTTTAGAAATTAGTGCGCGGTCGATCATCACATCTAATCGTATTCCATCGGCACGTCCACGATGTTTCCCAAACTGAAATTCCACCATTTGATCGCTGTAGATATATTTGTTCTCTTCGGAGTAGACAAATTTCCGACCGGTAATTTCCAATCCATTCGGACCCGTGATCCGCACTTTGCCTTCTAAAGCGCCTTCCACCGGTCGACCCGTATCAGGGTTTTGCATCGAGAACTGATTGGAAAATCGAATCCGGGCCGATTCCGATTGCATCGTCAGGGGGCGATCTGTCTTACTTTTTAGAACCATCGCGAACGGCGTAAACTCAATCGCATTTTCAGGGTCATCTGGATGATAAGAACGGTGTATCCAATCGTTGAAGTAAAGATGCGAACTCTCACGGTTCACCATGTAGTCCGCATCCAGTTCCCACGAATATTCCAACTCGCGCGGCACGAGATATTTCTTGGCCAACTCAAGCGGCTCGGAAGGTCGTTTGGGAGCCGGGAGTGATTTGGGAACCGCTTGTTCAAGTGTTTGGACACCAATCAACGCATTCATCACCAGCGCATAGACCATGTACAGGCCGAAGAGACCTGATACGACCGATGTTGTCAGTACGCTGCGTGAATTCACAATAAAACCTGTGGCAGGTGGGAACTAATCTTCTTTTTCTTGGGGCATCAAACCAATCACATCTGTAATGTCGATCAGGCCGATGGGATGCTGTCGATCATCAATGACGGGCAACTCGCTGATTTTTCGTTCTGTCAACAATTCCACAACTTCCGACAAAATCGCATCGGGAGTCGTGGTGACGGGTGAGCGGGTCATCACGTCGGCGATGGGAGAATCGAGGGGCGGTTGACGATGTTGACTGAATAAACGAGCCAAATCGCTGTCTGTGAACAAACCCGATAAGCAACCTTCGCCATCGACCAACATCACGGCCCCGGTCCGACGACCCGAATCATCAACTCGACTGAAGACTTCGCGGATCGAGGTTGATTCGTTTGCAATTCGTAATTGGTCGATGCCGCGCATCGTCTCTCGAACGGTTTTCAGTTGCTGGCCGAGACTACCACCCGGATGGAACTTGGCAAATTCTTGTGGAGTGAATGATCGCTTCTGACTCAGCACAATCGCCAAGGCGTCGCCAACGGCCAACATCACCGAAGTGCTGACGGTCGGGGCCAAGCTGTGAAGATCGGCTTCGCGGTGTCGTCCTATCGCCAGCACAATATCGGCGCTCGATCCCAGTGTGCTGAGATGATCGCTCGTGATGGCAATGATGGGAACTTGTAAATCTTTGATGATGGGCAGCAACCGACAGACCTCTTCGGTCTCGCCGCTATGTGATAATGCCAGGACCACATCATTGGGATGGATACATCCCAAATCTCCGTGGACGGCTTCTGCCGGATGCAATAAAAATGAACGAGTCCCCGTCGAAGAGAAAGTGGCGGCCAACTTTCGACCAATCAAACCAGCCTTGCCCATGCCGGTGACGATCACACTTCCTTGGCAATGGTCGATCAATTCAACCGCGTCACAGAATGCACCATCCAATGATTCCGACATGGCAAGCAGCGCACTCGCTTCGGCTCGGATGATTTCTCGTCCGGTTCGGAGTTGCTCCAAAGAGGAGTTTAGCGCACGGTATGAAGGTGCCGGCAGATTCATGACGACGTCATCCTTGACTCAGCGTCAGATTATGCGGGGAAATAAGGTTCGGAAGCATAGTTCAGGTAGGACTTTCGGTCAATGTGAACAACGACCGGGAGATACGGGAGCTGTGCGAATTCCAGGAAAGATAGGCAGTTTTGAAAACCGCAAAAACCGAGAAAATTGGTGTGATTTCAGACACTCACGGCCTGTTGATGCCAGAAGTGATCGAGCGACTACAAGGAGTGTCGCGAATTTTGCACGCGGGCGATGTTGGTAGTCCAGAAATATTAGATCAATTAAACGAGATCGCCCCGGTCACCGTACGTAGTCAGGGGTAACGTGGACTATCATGGAATACTCGCCGACTTACCGTTGCACGAAGCGGTTGAAGTGGGCGAGCATCTGGTCCACATCACTCATATTCAGGAGGAGATCGATCTTGATCCTGAAACGGCTGAAATGTCGATGGTGATTTTTGGTCACACCCATTCACCCGTGATTGAGCAACGCGGATCTGTCACTTGGTTCAATCCGGGATCGGTCGGTCCTCGGCGTTTCAGTCTTCCCGTCTCGATGGGCTTTCTTCATCTAGAAGAAGATGGCACCTTGCGACCCGAACTGATTGAACTCGATGTTTGAGGAGTTGGGACATTCCTTCTAATCTAGTGTCTCGGATCGATGAAATATTATCTGGCTATTTGTAAATTTTTGGAATGATCATTTCTGGAATGCGTTGCAAAAATCCTTCTCCTCCCAAGGAGGAGAGGGTGGCATGCAGGTTGCCGAGATTTTCAATACTGATCGAACTTTCCAAAGCCGCAGACTACTGAACTAAGCCTCTGAAAAAACACGACACTGGATGCTGAGAAAGTGACACCATGATCAAAACGTTTCTGTTCGATCTGGGGAATGTCTTGCTGTTCTTCTCCCACGACCGCATGTGCCAGCAGATTGGCGCATTGTGTCACAAGAGTGGTTCAGAAATTCGCGAACTCCTGTTTGGAGGCGACCAGAATCTCAATTTTGACCGAGGCACGATCTCGGAATCCGAGTTTCTGTCCTGGCTCGAAACAGAAACCGATTCGACACTCAAGCTCGAAGAACTACGAACTGCCGTTGCCGATATTTTCACACCCAACGAAACCATGTTCCCGATACTCGATGAGCTAAAAAAACGAGGCCACCGTCTTGTGTTGTTCTCCAATACGAACATCACGCATATCGAATTTGTTCGCAGAGAGTACGCTGTCCTGCAAAAGTTTGACCACCTGATTCTCTCTTACGAAGTGGAAGCGGTGAAACCAGAAGTTGGCATCTACGAGGCCGCCTTGCGGGCGATTGAATGTGAGCCTGAACACTGTTTTTACACAGACGACATTGCGGAATATGTGATCGCCGGTCGTCAACACGGCCTTCAGGCCGAGATTTTCACGACGGCCGCCTCGTTTGTGGAACAGCTACAATTGCGGGGAGTTGACCTAGGTCATTTGCTGTAACTCTCATGAAAATCATAGGATCCGTCACTCAACACCTCACCACGGTCACTCTTGGATGATCGGGTAGAAAATTCCGGGTTGTCAGGATTTGATGCCGAGACGGAAAATATTTCATGAATGCGGGTTACGTCACATTGGTGCTGCTTGAAACAATCAATTTTCCCGCCTACAGTGACGAAACGGACAAAGTCGACCTCTCAGGATGAAGATCGGCTTCAAAAAGAAGATCCAACGGCTCGGATGCTGATTACGTAGCTATTTGCAGACGCACAAGTTGCGTCACTGATATGAAATTCATTTGCCATCCTTTTGAGAACTCTCGCCGCGAGATTTCTCTCGACCTAATATCAACAGCGGGAAATTGCGATGTCTGAAAATGCTGTCATCGAGATTCGCAACCTCACGAAAATCTACCGAGACTTTTGGGGCCGACCCAAAGTTCGCGCCGTCAACTCTTTGAGTCTCGATGTCAAACCGGGGGAAGTCTTCGGATTGCTGGGGCCGAACGGATCGGGAAAAACGACCACCATTAAAATGCTGTTGGGATTATTGTTCCCGTCAGAAGGTGAGATTCGAATTCTCGGCAAACCAGCCACCGATGTCTCTAAGAACGAGTACATTGGCTATCTACCCGAAGAATCCTATCTCTACCGTTTTTTGAATGCGGAAGAGACCTTGGACTTCTACGGTCGCCTGTTCGACATGACAACCGCCGAGCGAAAACAACGGACCGACGAATTGATCAAGATGGTCGGCTTGGATAAAGCTCGCCGTCGTCAGTTGAAAGAATACTCCAAAGGGATGACACGCCGCATTGGTCTCGCCCAAGCGTTGATCAACAACCCGAAACTGGTCCTCCTCGATGAACCGACTTCCGGTCTCGACCCGATCGGTACGCGTGAGATGAAAGACCTGATCATCAAACTGAAGGAAGAGGGTAAGACGGTCGTCATGTGCAGCCACCTGTTGGCCGACGTGCAGGATGTCTGTGATCGAATCGCGATTCTTTACAACGGTGAACTCAAACAGCTCGGCAAGGTGGACGAATTGTTGGCCTCTCAGGATAAGACACAAATTGTCTCTTCCTTACTGAGCGATGAAGCGGTTAATGAGATCAAAGCCGTCATCACCAAACACAATGGAACGGTTGAAGAAGTCACAAACCCGACAACCAGTCTGGAAGAACTCTTCCTGCAAACGGTCGCGGAAAGTCAGGCTCGTCCAGGACAACGTTTTGTTGCGGAGTCAGAAAAAGCGGCCAACACAACTACTGTCGACTAAAAGCTGCTGCCCGTTCTTTGACTTCCTCGTTGTAGCCGGATCGAAAAAATAATGAACTTGAACTTCGATAAACAACCCATCGACATTCTGCAGGCTCTTGCCAACTGGGGACTGATCTTCGGCGCTTTGTTGTGCATAGGGCTGGTCATCGCCTTGATCCTGTCCGTGGCGATCAACCCCAAAAAGGGCGTTTCTCGGTTTTTTGAAAATCTGGGAGAGGGACTTCGCGACCTGTTCGGCATGTCACTCAAACGATTAGGTGCGATTACTAACCTGACTATCAAAGAAGCGGTCCGTCGCAAAGCCTTGCTGGTTTTCGTCGTTTTCGCCGTCTTGTTTATGTTCGGTGGTTGGTTTCTTTCCAACACGAACAATCGCGCAGAATTGCAACTCTCTGTGTATGTCAGTTTCGTGTTGACCGCGATTGGCTGGCTGATCTTTCCCGTGGCATTGATCTTGGCCTGTTGGGGAATCCCCGAAGATATTCGCTTGCGGTCGCTGCATACCGTGGTCACAAAACCCGTGAAACGCAGCGAAATTGTCCTCGGTCGAATCTTGGGATTCATCGGTGTGGGGACCATTGTGGTCGGAATTATGTCTGTTCTCGGCTACGTCTGGATACTCCGACAAGTGCCTGAGAAAGTTCAATCCCGCCTGGTCGCACGTGTTCCCGTTTACGGGTCTCTGAATTTCCGTGACCGTGAAGGACAAGATTCCGAAGCCGGCGTCAACACGGGAGACATCAATCCTTATCGCAGTTATATCGAAGGAGCTTCCAAAGCGCGAGCCAAGTGGTCTTTCGAAGGGCTCTCTCCGAGTGTGTTGCAAACCGATCCGGATTCAGGAGAAGCCGCCTTATTAGTCGAAAACAGCTTCCAAGCATTTCGGACCCACAAAGGGGTGATCGATGAAGTTCTTCACGGGCAATATACTCTCATCAATCCAGAAACAAATTTGCGTGTGCAATTACCGCAATTTCCCATTTATGAGTTCCGGCAAAACTTGACCTGGATTCCACAAAAGTTGGCCTACTACAACGAAGACACCAAAAAGACAGAAACCAAAGATCTCTTCGACGATCTGGTCTCGGACGGCAAATTGATGGTCGAAGCCCGTTGCGTGGATGTGGGACAGTTCCTCGGAATGGCCCGTCCCGACCTCTTCCTTCGCTTGCCAGATCGACCATTCGCCAGTTCCTTTTTCAAATCGGTGTTCGGGATCTGGTTGATGATGGTCTTGATCGTCGTTTTGGGTGTGACGGCAAGTACATTTGTAAAAGGCCCAGTGGCGACCATTCTACTTTTCACACTGATTCTGGTAGGGACAGGCTTCAACCAGTTCATGGACGACGTTCTCTCGGGAGAAGTTCGCGGAGCAGGTTTAGTCGAGTCGGGAATTCGAATTTTGAATCATGGAAATCCCATCGTCGAAAAGCCAGAGAGTCTGGAAGAATCGATGGCCGTTCAAAATGTCGATCAGGTGTTCACCGGAATGCTGTGGGGTGTTTCGCACATCATTCCAAATTTCAACATGTTCAGCTTCAAAGCCTACACAGCAAGCGGATTTGACGTACCGATGAAAGTGGCCGTGTTGCCGGCATTGTTAATGGTCATTGGATTTTTCATACCCTGTTTGATGCTGGGTTATTTCAGTCTGAAATTGCGGGAGCTTGAAGCAAAATGAGCCAACTCGATTCCAAGTCACGCAAACTTGTTTACTTTGCCGGCATCGTGGTGCTGTCAATTCCGATCATTTTTCTCGGCATGCCTTCACGCGGTGCTGATGGGAGTGGTGGAAAACTCGCACAACTGCGCGGTGAATACGATCTGGGTGAAGCGACTCTCGGTAAAGTCGACCCCTCTTCTGCCACCATGAATCTCGTTCTGCTTGGCTTTCGCGGAGTAGCATCGAGCATGTTGTGGAAGCAACGCATCGAACAACAGGAAAACAAAGACTGGGCCGGCGTCAAAGCGACCACCGAGTCGATCATTCTGCTCCAACCACACTTCTTGGAAGTCTGGCGTTTTCAGGGGTGGAATCTGGCATTCAACGTCTCGGCGGAATGGGACGATGTTCGCGACCGTTATTACTGGGTCAAAGAAGGCGCCAAGTTCTACAAACAAGGGACCGAACGCAATTCAAAATTCCCTGAACTCTATTGGGACACCGCGCGCGTGATCGGAGAGAAAGTCGGCAACTCGGACGAGAAACGATATTTCCGCAAATATTTTCTCAATGATCCTGATGAAGAAACGTTCGACGGAAATGCGGATCCTGACATCAATCCAAACGGCATCGACAATTATCTGGTTGCCCAAGACTGGTACCAACAGGCCAACGATGTCGAAAACTTGCCAGGCATTGATCAACACATTCTCATGCGAATGATCTTCCGATCCTATCCTGCTCGATCTCAATTCAACTACGCGCAAGCCTTACAGGACGAAGGGCTCTTTAACGAAGAAGGTCACGCCGCTTGGGAAAAAGCGTACGACATGTGGACCACTAAATTTGGTCGTGAAGTGTTTATCACTCCCGCCGGCGGAATACGATTGGAGTTCACCGATAAAGATCTCGAAGAACTTGCCGCAGAAGATGGTGTCACCATCGATGAAAAACAATATTGGACGGACAAATATCAGAAAAACGTCAACTACCGTTACTGGCGGACTCTAGCCTCCGCAGAATCGGAAGAAGACGCTCGCGACGCTCATCGCAACATCTATGATGGTAAACAGCTCTACCGGAAACAGAAGTTTCAGCAGTCTGACCAAGACAAAGAGCGGGGTGGTGGCGCGGAAACTTGGGGATCGCTGGAATATTTTGATCAAGGGATGAAACAGCTCGAAACGCTGCTTGGCGATTATCCTGATTTGAAAAACGAAATGGCAGCGGTCGAAGAAGCCATGCTCGCCGTCATGTACTGGCGTAATATCTATGAATTGCGAGGCGAAGCCATCCCAAAAACATATCCCTTACAGGATATTTGGGAAGAGAATCAGGGAATGGTGCCGGAAATCCAAATGCAGTTCCAACGCGAAAATACCTACTGATTTCCAACTGTCATCCGCTTGCCCGAAATATCTGCATGTGGCAACGTGTGATGAATTTTCTGCGTCGAACATATCGATCATTCTGCATGTTGACATGAGTGCAGCCGTACGGATAGACTCAACTCGAACAAAGTGACTACTATCTCCTACGCAACTAAATCGCCTGCCTTAAAGATGTTAAGTCGTATCGAATAAATGTTGTTGGTTCGGTCGAAGTCTAACAGGGATTGGTTGATCGGCAGACTGAAGATTAGACAAGGATGAACATCGGCAATCTACGTGCTTGGTTAACGGCACTGATCTGCTTGCTCGGACTATTCGCTCCCAATCTCTGCAATGCAGCCCCCCCAAATTTCGAACCCGATGCGGGCTCTGTCATGATGGGTTGGGGTTTTTGTTTCGGTTGCGCACTGTTGGCGTTGGGTTTTGCCTATTTCTTCTTCCAATGGATGATTCAACAGGACGAAGGCGATGCAGAGATGGTTCGCATCGCGGAAAACGTTCGCGCAGGTGCCCGGGCTTATCTGAATCGACAATACAAAGTTGTCGTGTTGTTCTTTATCGGGACGGCACTGATTCTGGGAATTGTCTCGTTTGGTTTTAAAGCACAATCGCAATGGGTTCCGTTTGCATTCATCACAGGTGGATTGTTCTCTGGACTGGCTGGCTGGTTCGGTATGAGAACTGCGACGCTCGCCAGCTCACGCACAGCAGCGGCAGCGAAACTCTCGCTCAACGATGGTCTCAAAGTGGCCTTCCGATCGGGAGCCGTCATGGGACTGGTTGTCGTAGGGCTGGCATTGCTCGATATCTGCTTGTGGTTCGCGGTGTTGTATTGGATGGTCGGTATGTCGCTGACAGAAATCACCGTGACGATGCTTTGCTTCGGTATGGGTGCTAGCGCGCAGGCGCTGTTTGCCCGAGTCGGCGGAGGAATTTTCACCAAAGCGGCCGACGTGGGTGCCGATCTTGTTGGTAAAGTCGAAGCCGGAATCCCGGAAGACGATCCCCGGAATCCCGCCACCATCGCCGATAACGTCGGAGACAATGTCGGAGACGTTGCCGGCATGGGTGCCGATCTCTACGAATCTTACGCGGGATCGATTCTTGCATCTGCCGCCTTAGGAGTCGCCGCGTATCAGGGCTTTCCCAAGATGCAGATGATGATGATGTTATTACCCATGATGATCGCAGCCGGAGGCATTCTGGTCTCCATCGGCGGGATCTTCCTTGTCAAAGCCGAAGAAAACGCCGATCAAAGGTCCTTGCTGAAATCACTCTCGCGAGGCATTAATGTCAGTAGCGTGGGAGTCGTGATTTTCTCGGCGGCTCTGGTTTATCTGACTCTGGTCATGCCATCGCTCGATTCTGAACTCTCCGCCGCACTCACCGCAGCCTCTTTGCCGGCAGGTAACAGCTTGTTCGGTGTTTTGGGGTCGATCATGACGGGGTTGATCGCCGGCATCATCATCGGTCACTGGACCGAGTATTCAACGAGCGACCATTACGCACCAACACGTCACATTGCCGACCAGGGAAACACGGGTCCGGCAACCGTCATCATTGCAGGAATTGCGGAAGGATTTCTCTCAGTCTGGGTACCCATTGTCGTCATCGGAATTTCCATTCTATTGTCATTCGGATGCAGCACCGGCTTTATCTATAATGACAATGATCTCTTCGCCATGGGATTGTATGGAGTCGCCATTGCAGCCGTCGGTATGTTGAGCACCTTGGGCATCACACTTGCCACAGACGCCTACGGACCGATTGCCGATAACGCGGGCGGTAATGCCCAAATGAGTGGCCAAGACCCAATTGTGCGAGAACGAACCGATGCCTTAGACAGTCTCGGTAATACCACCGCCGCAACCGGCAAAGGATTTGCCATTGGCTCTGCCGCACTGACGGCTCTTGCCCTGATGGCCGCCTATGTCGAAGAAGTCCGCCTCGGCTTTACTCACTGGGTGGAAGCGTACGACAATCAGGTAGCGGTCTCGGAAATGCCAGAAGATGCCACTTTGTACAAAATCGCTCCCAGTGTCTTTGCGATGAAGTCTGCCGCCGAAAGCCATGCCGAAGCGTTTCTATTGTTTCCACAAATCGGCACGCTCGTTCCCGACTCGTACGGACAATTGCGCGAGACAGAGAAATATTCGCAGATCGAACACATCGATATCGGGGAACTCATGGAATATGGGTTGATGGTGAAGAATAAGGACGCCACCATTCCTGACTTTGCTCGTTTCTACAACATTACGTTGATCAACCCGAAGGTTCTGGTGGGTGTTTTCATGGGCGTGATGCTGGCGTTTGTCTTTTGTGCATTGACGATGAAAGCGGTCGGAAACTCGGCCGGATCAATGGTGGAAGAAGTCCGTCGTCAATTTCGCGAAATACCGGGAATTATGGACGGAACGGGCGAACCCGATTACGCATCTTGTGTCGCTATCAGTACTTCTGCTGCACTCAAAGAAATGGTTTTACCCTCTTTGTTGGGTTTGGTGGTGCCGATTATCGTGGGGTTGATCCTGGGAGTCGGGGGCGTCATCGGGATGTTGGCAGGAGGTCTCACATCGGGTTTTGCCGTCGCCATTATGATGGCAAACTCTGGAGGGGCTTGGGATAACGCCAAAAAGTACATTGAGTCGGGCGCACATGGGGGCAAAGGTACGGTCGCTCATGCTGCGACTGTTGTAGGGGACACTGTTGGTGACCCTTTCAAAGACACAAGCGGACCGAGCTTGAATATCCTCATCAAACTCATGAGTATGGTGTCTGTTGTATTTGCGGGCATGATTGTTCGCTACGCTGTCAATTTTTTCTGATTTAGCACAGGCACATCGGGCTCGGCCGGAATGTGCCGCTCTGGTTAACTTTGTGAATACCAATCTCTCTGACACACAAGACGAAATCCTGCTCCGCGCCTGTGAAGTGGCTCGGATTGCCGAAGATTTGCGTGCTCAAGAAGTCATCATTCTCGATCTACGTGAGGTGACCTCGATTTGTGACTTCTTTGTCATCGCGACGGGGGCTTCCACCCGATTAATGCGCGCCGTCGTGGAAGAAGTGAATAAAAAATTCAAAAGCGACAAATGGCCGTTTCGCCAACTCGAAGGAGCGCAGAACGATCAATGGATTCTGGCCGATTTCGGCGACCTGATTTTGCACATGTTCCATCCAGAAGCCCGCGAACTCTACGACCTGGAAGGTCTTTGGGCAGACGCTCCCTCAGTGGACTGGCACGAAATCCTGGGGATTGATAAAGATCGCGGCCTGTAAGATTTTGGCTTTAGTCATGTCGGTCCTGATCCGACCCAATCGCTTTTCGAGGATCCCGCGATGAATGTGATGAAGGAACTGCGTCGGCGAATCGCCACCGCATTGGCTGACATGATCGACGATCCGCAGCCTTTCGCCGAGATGGTCAAGCCGGCTCAAGATGCTCAGTTCGGAGATTATCAAGCCAACTGTGCGATGCCGCTGGCGGGAAAATTAAAGCAGAAACCACGTGAAATTGCCGAACAAATCGTCGCCAATCTCGATGTCCAAGATCTGTGCGAACTACCAGAAATTGCCGGCCCCGGATTCATCAATTTCAAATTGAAAGAGGATTGGATTCTCTCGCAAGGACAAGCATTGATCACCGATGACCGGCTCGGCCTCGAAACGCCCGACTCAGTACGGACAGTTGTGGTCGATTTTTCCTCGCCCAACGTGGCCAAACCGATGCACGTCGGCCATTTGCGTTCCACCGTTCTCGGAGACGCGTTGTGTCGCATTCTTCGCTTCCGCGGAATCACCGTCTATTCCGACAACCACATTGGCGATTGGGGAACTCAGTTCGGGATGATCATTTATGGTTATAAAAACTTCCTGAATGAAAACGCCTATCAAAACAATCAAGTGCCAGAGCTTTCGCGACTCTATCGACTTGTCAATCAGCTCAGTGATTATTATGCCGCTCGGAAGTCGTTACCGCTGCTTGAAGAACAACTTCAGCAGCAACAACAAACATTGGAATCGAGACGATCGGAGCTCGATACCGGCGACAAAAAAGCTCGCAAAGAACTCGGCAAGCTGGAAGCAGCCGTCAAATCGACGAAAATGCAAATTGATTCGACGACCTCAAAAATCACGGACCTCGAAGCTGATGAGGAACTGAAATCGCTCGCCGACCGGGATCCTGAGATCGCGAAGAACGCGCGGCTGGAAACCGCCAAGCTGCATCAAGGGGATGAAGAAAATACGGAACTGTGGAATCAGTTCCTGCCGGCGTGTCTCGAAATGCTGCATCAAATGTATGCCCGGCTGGACGTCCAGTTCGATATGGAACTGGGGGAGAGCTATTACCAACCAATGTTGGCGGATGTCGTGGAGTCACTGAAAGCCAAAGGGCTGGCTGCCGAGAGTGACGGTGCGATGTGTGTCTTCATGGAAGGAAACGCGGCACCGTTTCTGGTTCAGAAGCAGGATGGCGCATTCACATACGCCACCACCGACTTGGCGACCATCCGCTATCGTATCGAAGAATTGAAAGCGGACGAAATTCTGTACGTGGTCGATGCTCGCCAAGCAGAGCACTTCAAGCTATTGTTTGAAACCTCTCGCCAATGGGGATTCGATCAAGCCGAATTGCGACACATCAGCTTCGGAACGATTCTTGGAGAAGACAAGCGACCCTTCAAAACTCGTTCGGGCGACACCGTAGGATTGGAGAGCCTGATCGAAGAAGCCGTTGAACAATCGCGAAAAATCGTGGATGAGATTGACGATTCTAAGCCAAACGGACCTGAACTCGACGAATCAACCCGGCAACAAGTCGCCGAAGCGGTCGGCATAGGAGGCATCAAATACGCCGATCTGCGACATAATCGCGATTCGGATTACGTCTTTAGCTGGGACAAAATGCTGTCCAAAGATGGCGACACAGCCACTTACATTCAATACGCACATGCGCGCATTTGTGGTATTTTCCGCAAGGGTGAGATCAATCGTGCGTCCGTTCAGAATGATGGCAACCCATTGATGATCTCTGCTCCTGAAGAGCGTGCGCTGCTGATGCAAATCCTCCGCTTTGGTGAGGCCATCGAGACGGTCTGCGAAGATTACCGTCCCAATGTGCTGACACAATATCTGTTTGAACTCTCGAACTTGTTTAGCAGTTTTTACGCCAGGTGCATCGTTCTCAAAGAAGAAAACGAGGACTTGCGAGCCAGCCGACTGCATCTTTGTGATCTGACAGCACGCACGTTGCAAACCGGCTTGAGTCTCTTGGGAATCGAAACTCCCGAGCAGATGTGATTGCTGGACGGTTGAAAATGTGATCTGAGAGTGTCCCGTTTGGCGAGAAAACGTGGCTACCCTAAGTTTGTTTCCCTGCGTCTTCGCGCCGCTGCGTGAGTTTATTTTCTCACAGGTGGCTCGTCTAGCAGTGCCACTCTTTTTTCATCTGGGGCCATGCTTGCGTTCCGAAATACGAAGACTGCATGTGAATTTAGAGTTCAGTCCTCTTTGCACGCTTATGAACGCCCCAGCCACACATCAAAGTCTCTCATACCGATACGCCTAAACGAATGTCGCCGAACGATGAGTGAGGAAAAAGACCGAGAGCGCGAGAAAAAACATTTCCCTGCTGTCGGTCCACCACAACGCAATTTCTTAATTTTTTTATCCGCGACATCAGCGTGATCCGTGGTTCTCTTTTTGATGGCCACAAGAAGCACAAGAAATCAGAAAGGGATTTTTTCGTGCTTCTCGTGTTTTTTGTGGCTGAGTTCTCAACAGGAAGTCATGCGGGGAGCATGATCTACGAAACGCCGGGTGCCATGCTCTCGCCAGCGTGAGCATGTGAACAAACTCAAGAACACTAATGACCGCTGATCTTCACTAATCATTTTCATTTTTCTGATGAGCGTTTATTAGCGAAGATGAGTGTTCTCCGAAATCGACGATGTCCGTTGTGATATGGCCTCCGTTTGACGAGCAAACGGTGCTACCCAACCTGGAGTGTGTTGTTTTTTTCCTCTGCGTGAGTCAATTTAGAATTTAGAATTCGGAATTCGTGATACTCTGGGGGCTTACTGCGTTCGTCCCCAGTCACACATACCGTTAATTCTCGGCGTCCTCAGCGAACTCTGCGGTGAAAAGTATTTCTCGACGTTCTCTTTCGTCTTTTGCGATTCTTATGCCCCGCTGTGGCTTTGCGTCAAATAATTGAGTGCTCGAACTCATCTTGCCAAACGATTCCTACCAGAGTTAGCGTTCGTTGGTGACCTGGCCCTGCCGACTTCCGTCGGCGGCTCAAATTAGTAACTCGATCTTTGGCAATTAGAACGTCATCACAACTCGTTTGCGTGTTGAAGAATGACGACCGCTGCAACGTGAGAAAGGAGGCGATCTCGCGTGGCGTGGAAGGTACGTCCACAGAAAAAGCGGCATCTCTCCAAAGCGAGGTCATCGGCGCAAACCAATGAGACTCAACAACTTGCTCAAGAGTACACAAGATTTGGTCAACATTCGGTCAAGGTATGTCCCCGAATCTCCAAATCTTGACATCTTGAAACGGGCGTTGAGTGTTTGAATAACGCTGGGGCATGACGTGCGATTGAGCCCGCGGAGCTTGCGCTCCACGGCTAAGCCGCTTGTGCCTTCGCCACCCTGTTTGACGAGCAAACGGGCTCCCCTTTTTTTGGACTACACACTTGGTTTCACAAAGATGATGCGACCGGCACTGGTCTGATGCACTTTCGTCACAAGCGTATCGAGGTCTTTACTGACATGTTCTGCTCCATTCTCGCAGACAACCATGGTGCCGTCATCCAGATAACCGACACCCTGGTCGGCGGCTTCTCCCCGTTTGACAATTTTGATTTTGAGATGATCGTCGGGAACAAATCGGGGCTTCAACGCATTGGCGACATCGTTCATGTTGATCACATGAATCGATTGCACGGACGCCACTTTGTTGAGATTGTAATCGTTGGTGACAATGCGAGCATTCAAATCTTTCGCCACATGAACCAACCGCTCATCGACGGTCATATTCTGAGGCTTTTCGCGATCCTCCGTAATTCGCACATCGACATGAGTGCTCTCTTGCAATTTTGCGAGCACATCTAATCCTCGGCGACCTCGCGAACGACGGTTCTTGTCGTTGCTGTCGGCAATGTCCTGAATCTCCAGCAACACAAATTCTGGCACGATCAGGTCGGTTTCAATAATGTACGTGTCCACCAGATCGGAAATGCGACCATCAATCAGCGCACTACTATCCAGAACCAATGGCATGCCGCCCTTTAACTCACGGGCAAATTCCACGTATGGAATGATAAATCGAAAGTCGTCTTTGGTTTGAACCAAAAACGAGATGCAAATGTAAGTCAGGAAGAGCGTCGTGAGCAACGTGACTCCTGGCTGGAACGGATCATCGATCACTGGACCCAAGGCCAGCATCGTCAGATAACTCAGTAAAGCTCCCACCAAAAGTCCGAAATAGATCGCCGAAATGATGTCGATTCGCTTTTTGCGAATGAGCAAGTCGGCAATGGGTGCAAGCTGAGTGCCACCCAGCAAAATCAGGAACGCGGCGAATTTGTACTTTTCGATAATCAGCACCGGGTGCGGACTGACGCTGATATAACTGGCAATCGCCCCGGCACAGACAACGAGATACATTGTGCGCACGAGAAACAATAACATAGGAATTCCCCAAGAGTTGGTAACAAGCGACTCGATTGATAATTGTGGAAATTATCAGGTGTGAAACGACTCGATCACAGATTTTAACTGTCTTCGTGGACGTTCGTTACATAATACGACACCGCATGGCCCAATGCCAGTTCATACTGTTTTTTAGAGAGAGGCGTTTTTGCAGGAGATTCCTCACAGGTTTATTCAAATTTTAGGCTCTGATCCAGTAATCACTCGAATATTGCCCCTAAGGATTGAGGAATCGCTTCTCCTCATTTGACTGGTTTCAGGGGGTCGATAAAGGGGATGTATATTCTTTGACCAGGTTTCAGATCATTGGGAGCACCTAAACCATTCACTTGAGCCAATTTCTCCGCCGTCGTCCCGTAAAGCTCGGCAATGGATCCTAATGTTTCACCCTTTTGGACCTGGTGATAATGGTCCTCTTGCGGAGAAGGAATGTGTTTCAACACCTCTTTGGGAGAGACCACAAGAGGCTCGTTTGATGTGGATGGAATTGGGAGTGACTGCGTTGGTTCAGATTCTGTGCTTGGCGCAGGAGGAGTCTCTTCTGGTATCTCCAGACGGCAACCGGTGAGCATTGCTAGTAGACTCGCAATCACAGAGACTCTCAGCATCACTGAGCTTTCCAATCTTTGAAGGCTGTTGAACGATGTATCGATCTGGTAGATTCTAACCTATTCACTTGGTACACATTCAACCCTGAATCACAGCGGATGAACGATATGAGCGAGCGTATCTCTTTGGAAGATTCCCTCTCTGCACTACGCGAAGCGGCTCGCGAGGGAACCATTTCTGAATCGACCTGTAATAATGCCACACGCTGGTTGAGCGAAGCCCCTTTTCAACGCTATCAGAGTGGCATCAATGCATTGGTCAGCCAAAAAAAGTGGGATGAATTGACCGATCTTTTCTGGCAGGTAATTCCCTTCGGAACCGGTGGTCGACGTGGTTTGATGTCAGAATTTGGTTCTGCCACCATCAACGAACGAACGATTGCCGAATCGGCACATGGATTAGCCACTTACCTCAAACAAGTGAGCTCTTCTGATGACCTGTCAGCCGCTATCGCTCACGACACTCGCAATCGCTCACCCGAATTTGCCAAACTTGCCGCAACAACATTGGTCGCACATGGACTGAAAGTTTATTTCTTCACCACTCATCGGTCGACCCCCGCACTCTCCTATGCCGTCCGTCATCTGGGTTGTGATGTCGGCGCGGTGATCTCGGCCTCTCACAACCCGCCGTCAGATAATGGATTCAAAGCGTATTGGTCACACGGTGGACAAGTTTTGCCACCTCACGACAGTGGGATCATCGACTGCGTTTATCAGGCAGGAGAAATACCGACCTCCGACTATCAAGAGGCCGTCTCAGCCGGGGAAATCGTCGAGCTGGGTGACGATATCGATTCGACGTACGTCAAATCAGTCGTTGCTTTATCACTCTCTTCAGCACGAGACATCAGCGGGCTTTTCTCACCTCTGCACGGTGTCGGCACAACCAATGTTTACCGTGTGTTGGCAGAAGCGGGTTTCGACAACATTGCCATGGATGACGAGCGTAGCCAACCCGACGGAAACTTCACGAATGTTCCCGATCAGCTACCTAACCCGGAACGACCGGAAGTGTTTGCACCTCTGGAAGAAATCGCGGCCAAAAATAAGGTCGCCGTCGTTCTCGCGTCCGACCCGGATTCGGATCGCATTGGAGTGTCTATTCGCGGTGCTGATGGGAATTATCAAATATTGACGGGGAACCAGGTTGGAGCGTTAATTACCGATTATGCCATTCGCAAACAGCAGCAGAAAAACAGCGATCTCTCCAATCAAGTCGTGATAGAAACGGTCGTAACATCACAATTGATCGCAAAAATTGCCTCTGCAGCAAGTGCCGAAGTGGTTTCCGATCTCCCTGTTGGGTTCAAGCACATTGGTCAGACCATTGATGCCAAACAGAATGAAGGAAAGACTTTCTTGTTTGGTGCTGAGGAGTCGCTCGGCTACCTCGCCGGTGATTATGCGCGCGACAAAGATGCCTCCATCGCGGCACTGTGGTTGATGGAGTTGGCAGCAGAGCTAAAACAAGACGGAAAAACGCTTCTCGATCAACTCGATCAGCTTTACATCGCACACGGCTATCACCTGGAAGGTCAATTTTCCAAGGTCTGTCAGGGAGAGAGCGGACAAGCGAAAATTGAAAAGATCCTCAAAGCGTTGCGTGAAACTCCCCCCGGAGAAATTGGAGACTTGTCGCTGAATCAAGTCCTCGATTATTCCAAACAGGAAGTTCGCGAATTACCCTCCAATCGAATGAGATCGAAGCTGGATGTCCCCAAAGTTGCTCTTTTAATGTTTGAATCGCCCCCCGGTCCTTTCCGTTACCAGTTTGCGATTCGTCCTTCAGGAACAGAGCCAAAGTTGAAATTCTATCTCTTTACGCAAATGGATTGTCCAGCTGTTGAAGAGCTTCCAGCGACCAAATCGCGCACAGCATCTTTGATGCAACAGATCAGAACATCTCTCGATGAGTGGTCAACAGCCGTCGAAGAATCCTGAAAACTGTGACCTCCTCAATCACACAGAAAGCAGTCTGACGACATGAAGCGTTTGTTGCCGTATTTCCAATTAATGAGGCTTCCCGCGCTCTTCACAGCGCTCACAGACACGTTCACCGGCTTTATGATGACATTGGGCTTGGCACCGTTTTCTGATCTGTATCTGCTGTTACTCGCAACCACCGGTCTCTATCTCTCGGGGATGGTCTTTAATGACGTCTTCGACATCAAGCAGGATACCGCGGAACGTCCAGAGAGACCCATCCCTTCCGGTCGCGTTCCCTGGACACACGCGGTCATTCTGGGCGTTATCTTGCTGCTGGGGGGATTGGGAGCGGCAGCGGCTGTCAGTGTGCACTGTTTGAAGCTGGCGGGCCTCATTGCGGTTGCAGTGATTTCTTACGATGCCATCCTCAAGAAGACCTGGCTGGGCCCTCTGGCCATGGGAGGGTGCCGTTTTTTGAATATCTTACTGGCAGCATCCGCCGGCGTCTCAATCATAGCCCCCTGGCAAAATACGTTTCAAAGACCTCATTTGGGTTTGGCCCTGGGAATTGGGATCTACATCATCGGGCTGACGTTCTTCGCTCGTACCGAAGCCCTGGAGAAGAGCCGCAAGAAAACCTTGATCTTGGGGATTTTGATCGCAAACGCAGGACTGGGAGTACTCTTCTGGCTCGTGAATGTCTGGCCGGGCGACATTGCTCCCTCCAACATTTATTTCGGCTTGGGTGTCATAGCATTAGTCCTGAATCGACGATGGGTTCGTGCGATTTCAAACCCCGAACCCCGATTTGTGCAAGCGGGCGTCAAAAGCGGCCTGCTCTCACTGATTGTGATCGACGCACTGATGCTCTATTGGAAAACCGGGGAGCCAATGTATTCTCTGATTGTCCTAGCTGCACTGTTGCCGGCCATGTTATTGGGGCGGCTGATCCCGATGACATGATCTGTTGAGCCACAGACTGCTTATCCCATTGGAGCCTGAAAGCCCATTCCCTGGAAGTCGGAAATTGGTTGTGTGCCGGCAAGTTTGATTGCGGCAAGCTGATCCAGAGCCAAAACGACCTTCCGTGCCCCGTGAGCATCTGGTGTTCCACGATCAATGAGCAGCAGAGAATTGCTGATCAGAAAGTCCATAAACGGAATATTCTCGTTCTGCTTGGTCAGAATAATCCCTTTTCGATCAATCGATGAAGGCCAGTTTTCAAACATCATACGCCATGCATCGGCTGTCATATTCATGTCTTAACCTGTTCCTACGAACGAATGGACAGGAAATCAGAATCATGATTTCGAGCAACCATGTGCGACCAGCGTGGTGCTGAACCATAAAAAAACCCGAGCTTCTTGTGAGAAGCTCGGGCAGAATGACCCCATGGGGATTTGAACCCCAGTTGCTGGAACGAAAATCCAGAGTCCTAGGCCACTAGACGATGGGGCCGTCTGGCAGCGGAAATCATGCCTAGATGATTCCCGAAATGATAAGGTAATTTCTGTTTCGGATGTGTCAAGCCAATGGCTTCATTCGTTCGAAGAATAAGCGTGAAAAAACTCCAAACTGGAAAAAAACATCCGTTGCAACGAGAGCGACCCGAAAATTTGCTCGCTGGTTCGCGTAATAAGACAGCTCACTTTTGCCTGAAGTGAGTTTCAGAAATGAAGGCTGAGCCTCCGCAGCAGGTCTCAATCGTCGCCGGAGGTCGCTTCTGCCGATGCTTGAGGAACCTGCTCTGTAACCTCGGTTTGTTCCTTGATGATCGCTTCATGAACCTCACTGCGATGAATGGGAACTTCCTGTGGTGCCTCAATACCCAAGCGAACTCGATCACCGCGTACTTCCACTACGGTAATGACGATATTCTCGCCGATTACAATTCGCTCATTTTTTTTTCGGGACAAGACCAACATCAGTTAAGTAACTCCAAACATCCCGAGAGGCTCACCTAGCTGATGTCATGATGACATCAGAAATGACCAGGTGCAGATATCCAAATGATCTGCTTACGAATCTCTCGTACAATCAGTGTATGAGTCTGGAAATACAGGGTCAATAAGCCAAAGTGTGGATTAATCCGAGAATTTGGTCGGAGCACTGAATTTGTGATCTGCGCAGCATAGAAACACAACCATTTGAAGAAACGGCCGGTGACGTAAATACTAACAAGAAAACAATTTGCACCCCATGTCGTCAAGAATCTTTCAGCGAAGATTAAATCGGAACGTTGGTGAAATTATTTTGGAAATTTTCGAGTAACGAGCGCAAATCGACCGATTTTCCTCAAGACGACAGTCCGGGGAAAAGTCGGCAATGGATCCCCAGAGCATGAGCGTCCGGGGATTCATTACTCGAATTTCTAAAATCGGAGTCGGTAAAACCGATCTCAGACCATGTCTTTCAGGCCTTTGAGAGGTCGAATTTTGACAGCGTTGCGGGCCGGTTTGGCTTTGAACATGGTCTCTTCGCCTGTGAAGGGATTGATTCCCTTACGGGCTTTGGTAGCTGGTTTGTTTTGAACGGTGATTTTCATCAATCCTGGTACATTAAATACACCAGGGCCTTTGGCACTCACTTGCTCACCAATCAGATCGGACATTGTGTCCATGAACGAACTGACTTCCTTTTTGCTCAATCCTGTCCGCTCTGCGAGCTCTGCGAATACTGCGGACTTCGTCATTGGTTTTGGCCTATCTGCCATGTTGACTTCCTCTGTGGCTGGGGTTCATCCTGATTTACATTCCCACGAGGGGTGATTGCAGTAGTAGACTATTGAAAGTCTCAGATGTCAATCACTATGTTTTGTGAATTCCTCTGTTTTTTTAGGTTTTTTTTCGAGATTTCGCGCTTGACTGATGCTTCGCGAGCTACTCGAGTCCCGCTCTTGAATATTAAGACAGTCTCTGTCTGTTCTTCGACTTCCCGAAATTCTCAGTATTGTGCCGCGTTATGATTATGTTAACTTCAAAGCTTCGCGCTCTCACTGAGAAAGGTTTTTATGGCAGTTGTTTTGATCATTCAAACGGGAAAACACAAAGGACGTAAAATCCTGTTTCCACCGGAGGGAACGCTCTTGATAGGACGCGACGCCGAGTGCCATCTGCGACTCGCCTCCACCGATGTCAGTCGCAGACATTGCGAATTGTCGATCACAGAAAACGGTGTCCTCGTCAAAGAGCTTGGCAGTCGAAACGGAACTTTCATTGACGGCTTTTTAATCTCCGAAACCGCACCACTCAATCCGGGGAGCATCCTTAAAGTTGGAAACATGGAGTTTGCACTACCCGGCAAGCGTCCTGTTACTGCGGAGCAAGCCAAGCCTGTCGATGCCTCGAATGACGACGATATCGCTGCCTGGCTCACTGACGAAGGGGAAACGGAAGATCCAAGTCTCGAAGAATCAACCATTATCCGAGGCTCGGTGGCAGAGATTGCTGCCGAAGAAGAACAGGTCAATCTGGAAGACTATTCTCGGCATCCTCAGGCTCAAAACGCAGCCGATATCATTCGCAAACATTGGCAAGCCAAAGAACAGTCTTGAGGCTCGATCACTGACACCTGATATTTTCGAGCAACAGCGTTACAATCAACGCATTGAACAGAGACATCACCTTTCTACGGAAGAAGCTCCTTTGCGGATCATTGCCGGACAATATCGACGTCGAAAACTACTCGCCAACACAGGCATGACAACCCGTCCGATCACTGATCGCGCCAAAGAAAAGTTGTTCGAAAATCTGGGAGGCGAGTTGAATGGCGAAAAGGTTGCCGACATCTTCAGCGGAACCGGTTCTCTCGGCCTCGAAGCGCTGAGTCGAGGTGCCTCCGCTGTGGTCTGCATAGAACGCGACAAAAAAGCTTACGATTTGCTTCAGGAAAATGTTGCCACTCTGGGAGTCGAAGACCAAGTTCTTTGTTGGCGGGCAGATGTTTTTCGCTGTTCGTTCTTGCCGAAAGGCGTGGAAGGCTACCTGCCTTACGACCTAATTTTCTACGACCCTCCTTTTCCGCTACTCAAAAAGTTAAAACCCAAAACGCCCATGTTTCAATCGTTGGAAAGACTCGCCCGAGAGAAGATTACGTCTACCGACGCGAGACTGATTTTCCGAGTCCCTTCATTCTGTGAATATCAGATGCCCGACCAATGGACGCTCGATTGGAAATTGCCTCTTTCCTCGATGGATATGCACATTTATCGCAAATCAGACAATCAACCCGTCGAAGAAACACCCCCCGAAGATCCCACCTCGCAGACAGGATAATCCGATGTCCCGAAACGACTTTCCCACCACATTGCTGCTCGTCGTCACAATGTGTGTCGTCTCTTCAGCCCACCTCTCGGCGCAAGATCCTGCATCCCAGGTCGAAACAAAAATTCTCTCTTCAGCACCCGTTCCTTCGCCCACACGTGAAGGGAGCGATTGGTCCCGATTTCTCGGCCAAAAAAGAACAGGGCACTCTTCAGAAACTGGACTCCTGGTCGAATGGCCCAAACAAGGGCCTCCTGTGCTTTGGCGAAAAGATGTTGGTACGGGATACAGCGCGCCATCAATCCGCGGAAATCGTCTCGTGATTCATCATCGACCGGGCAACCGAGAGATCATCGAATGCTGCCGAGCCGATACCGGTGAGTCGTTGTGGCAAACCAGTTATCCCACCAGCTATACCGATCCCTACGGCTATAACAACGGGCCACGATGCTCACCCATACTTACTGATAAACACTGCTACACTTTCGGCGCAGAAGGCAAGCTTGTCTGCACAGAACTCGAAACCGGAAAACTGGTTTGGATTCGGGATGTCCAAAAAGATTTCAACATGCCGGACTCGTTTTTTGGCATCAGTTGTACGCCGATTCTGGAAGGAGATCTGCTGATTGCTTTGGTCGGTGGCCAACCCAATTCCGGTGTCGTCGCGTTTGATTCCAAGACCGGAAAAACGGTCTGGCAAGCCGTCGGAAAAGAAACCTGGGATCAGGCGAAAACCGGCTGGAAGAGTGATCCTGATTACGAATGGACGGGCGAGGAAATGGTCGTCAGTTATTCTTCGCCGATTGTTGCCACCATTCACGGAAAAAAACATCTCTTGTGTCTGGTCCGTCAGGGACTGGTCTCCCTCGATCCCAAGACCGGCAAGGAAAACTTTCACTACTGGTTCCGCTCACGAACACACGATTCGGTCAATGCCGCGAAACCGGTTGTTGTCGGTGATGAAATTCTGCTAACGGCCGCTTATCGAGTCGGTGCCGCGTTGCTTAAAGTCGGCGAAGATGGAACCAGTTTTACAGAAGTCTGGAGAGATCCCGAAAACTTGATGGCTCACTGGTCGACTCCCATTTATCACAATGGATTTGTTTATGGTTTCTCGGGGCGACATGAAAATCAGGGAGAGTTACGTTGTCTGGATTGGAAGACCGGAAAAGTCATCTGGCAAACGAACGGCTTGATCATCGATCCAGCCACCATCAAGCAGGATCCCACCTCGGGTAAACTGGTCGACAAAATTACCAATGAACCCATTCCCTGGCCTCTATTTGGCCGTGGCTCAAAAATTCAATTTGGTGAATATTTTTTGATTTTGGGAGAGCGGGGTACTCTCGCACTCGCAAAAGTGAACGCCAAAAATTACGAGGAGGTTGCCCGGACAAGCTTCGAGAAGATCGGCTACCCTGCTTGGGCGGCCCCTGTCTTGTCGCGAAAACGTGTTTATTTGCGGGATGAAGATCAGTTGATTTGTCTCGATTTTGCCCCTGCAAAAACGGACAAAAAATAACTCCTCTGGATTAGGTATCCTGAGATGTTACAGTGGGTTACAGCAAATCACTGCCCACTCTCCATCAATCGCCTGCACGGATGCCGAAACCTTCGCAACTCCATCAGTTTCTACTGCTCCCGGAAAACCGATCCGCTCATCGTGCGCTGGAAAACCTCTCAAAATCTCTCCAGCAAAAACGCGGTAAGCGACTTTTTCTGTACGGTCCGAGCGGCACCGGAAAATCGCATCTGATCTCGCAAGCTCTTTTGGAATACCGTCAATCTAAACCAAAAATCAAATATCGGCGGGTGACAGCGAGTGAGTTTGCGGCTCAATTGGCCGATGCCTCAGCAGCAGGGGGTGTTCCTGAATTTCAGCAACAGTACCGCGATCTCGATCTACTGATCTGTGAAGATCTCCAAGCGTTGCAAAAACGGACGGAATCTCAACGTCAACTTGTGCTGTGCCTCGATGAAATCGAAACGAAGGGGACGGTTGCCATTGTTTCTTCCACAACACTTCCCGGTCGCTGGCAAAATATCAATCGCAAATTGATTGATCGCTGCCGCGCAGCACTCTCGATAGAAGTGGCCCTACCATCGCCTCAAAGTCGTGTTCGCTTGTGCCGACACTTTGCACAGCTAATCCACGAACCCATGCCGGCCTCGGTTGCGGAGTGTATTGCCCAAACGATTCAAGGATCTCCTCGGGATTTGCACAGTGTTATCGCCCGTCTGGTTGAAGACGCTCACCGCAGGAAGTGCAAATTATCGGACGAATACGTCGCACAATTTTTGGAAAGCGAAATCGTCGCACCTGTATTGCCGATGAAAATAATCATTCAGGTCACCGCGAGATACTTCACCTTAAAGGTCGCAGATTTGAAATCTTCCTCTCGTCGTTCTGATATTGTCCACGCGCGCCAGGTGGCGATGTACATGTTACGCGAAATGACCACACACACGCAGATTGAAATCGCCAAGACCATGGGAAAAGCCGATCACACGTCCGTGGTCCGCGCTTGCCAGAAAGTGGAAGAATTGATGTCGAACGATTCCCGCGCTCAACAAGAAATTTTGGAGTTGCGTGCGACTCTTTCAGCAGGCTAAATGATGTGCAACTCCTGTTGGTAACTGCTGTCGAAAAATCTTCTTCTCAACAGCCTCCAGAAGCCCCCCATCTCAATCGTTGATAACTGGCCAAGATATCAATACATATCGGATCTCTCTAATGATGGTACCAACAGTCTCTGCACAAGAACCACAAGGAAATTGCAACCGTAAGCCTTTACTACCAAATATGATACAGTACTCTAAATCACGTTGTCATCAAAAAACCACCCTCTTTGAAAATACTTCTACTAAATATATTAAGTAGATAAAAGAAACCTTGGCAGTGTCTGTTTCTCTTCAAAATTGAGCATCGAAAATGCAATCTCTGATCTCCCCAAAAGAGACTTGGAATCCGACTCCAATAGATCGCTTTCAGCACCGAAATCTGGTAAAATTTCGAGGAACAGATATCTAAAAAACCGACATGTTTCCAGGACTCAATCGGTACTGTCTTCAATCATACTCTGGTACCGCTTCAAGGATTGATTTTATGAAGTTACATTGCAATCGCCAGTCACTCATTGCCGCCTTTGGAGTGGTGTCGGGAGTCGTTCCGGTTCGTACGACCAAAGATGTTCTCAAGAATGTGAAACTCTCTTTGCAAGATGGCATCGCAACCTTGATTGGAACCGACCAAGAAGTAGGTATCCGCTTTGATCTCGAAGGTGTCGAAACCGATTCTGCCGGTGATGTGTTGTTGCCTACACAACGTGTCAGTACGATTCTGCGAGAGTTCACTGAAGAAACGGTCGAGATTGAAGTCGATCAAAACAAACTCTGGCTACGTGCTGGCTCCAGTGAGTTTCAACTCTCCACCGAAGACCCGGACGAATTTCCTCCCGTCGCGGGATTTGAAGATACCAATTATTTGAAGATCGGCGGTAAAGAACTTCGCGAGATGATCCATCGCACGGAATTTGCAACCGATGTGGAGAGCACTCGGTATGCGTTAGGTGGCGTGTTGTTGGATTACAATGAAAAAGACAGCACACTCACCTTGGCAGCAACTGATTCACGCCGGTTGGCAGTCATTAAAAGTGGATGTCAGGCAGAAGGCGATCTCTCCGAAGCACATAACGCTCCCGTCATTCCCGCGAAAGCGATGAAACTGATTGAACGGTCACTCACCGATGACGACGAAGAAGTTCTCCTCGCGATTCGAGGAAATGATGCAGTCGTCAAAAGCAAACAAAGCACAATCTACTGTCGCTTGGTGGAAGGACGTTTCCCCGATTACAAAAATGTGATTCCCTCAGACCCAACAATGCACATTGATTTGCTGGTAGGACCATTTCACACGTCGGTTCGTCAGGCTCAAATCGTCACCAATGAAGAAAGTCGTGGTGTCGATTTCACGTTTGGAAATGGACGATTGGTCTTGACCAGTAAAGCCGCCGACATTGGTGAATCGACCATCGAACTTCCGATTAGCTGCGAAAGTGACGACCTGACGATCACTTTTGATCCACGGTATGTGGCAGACTTTTTGAAGGTTCTTTCGCCAGAAGATCAAATTCGTCTCGATCTCATCGATGATGAAAACGCAGCCGTGTTTCATGCAGGAGAGAATTACACCTACGTCGTGATGCCTTTATCGCGGGATCGATGATTGATGAGATCTCCCTACCGTAAACAGCCAAAACCGCTGTCTGAATCTCTGTCTGAGATTGTGGCGTTTCGGGGTCTGGCAAGACGGGAAGGAGACAATCAACTCGGAGAAATATGGAGCGGCATCGCCGGCAAACGGATTGGCCAATCAACCCGAGTGATCGGCATCAAGCGAGGAGTTCTGAATATTGGAGTGAGAAGTGCTCCCTTGTTAAGTGAGTTGGCCGCATTTCAGAAAACAGAGTTGTTGGAAAGCCTGCAGCAACAACACGCAGATCTTAAAATTCGCGATATCAAGTTTGTCCTGCAAGGACACATGAAGAAACGAAATTGAAACTGATCCCTCGCAATCTATGTTGCGAGATGGGAGAGATACAAGTTGACTGACGAGACCCCAGAAATTCCAGCCGTCAAGAATGACGATTACGATTCCTCAAACATCAAACACCTGAAAGGGATTGAGGGCATTCGAATGCGTCCCGCCATGTATATTGGCGATACTACAGCACGTGGACTTCATCATCTCGTGTACGAGGTGGCCGACAATTCCATTGACGAATCGGTCAATGGTTTTGCGTCTCGAGTTCAAGTAACGCTCCATTCCGATGGATCGGTCTCTGTCTCCGATGATGGTCGTGGTATTCCGATTGGGCCGATGGCTGATATGGAGAATCGACCCGCTCTGGAAGTCGTCCTGACCGAAATTCACGCCGGTGGTAAATTCGACCGCGACAGTGGGTATAAAACCGGGACTGGTGGTCTGCACGGTGTTGGTATTACGGCAGTGAACGCTCTCAGTGAAAGTTTGATTGCCGAAGTTCGCCGTGAGGGCCATATCTGGACGATGGAATTTGAAAAAGGCAAGGCGGTCACGGAACTCAAGAAAATGGGTAACAGTGATACCACTGGAACTAAGTTGACCTTCAGACCAGATCGGGAAATTTTCCCTGAAACTCGGTTCAATTACGAACCACTTGCCAAGCGACTGCAAGAGTTGGCGTTCTTGACTCCCGGAATCATCATTGGAATCAACGATGAGCGCTCAGGAGATTCTGATGAGTACCATTACGAAAATGGTATTGTCGAATTCGTCAAATATCTGAATCGTGCCGATACGCCCATTTTCAGTGATGTGATTCACATTGCCGATGAACAGAACGGTATGCAGGTCAGCGTTGCGTTGCAATACACGGATGGTTTTTCTGACAACATTCGTGCCTTCGCCAACAACATTTCCAACCTGGAAGGTGGAACACATCTCAGTGGTTTCCGCACGGCTCTCACACGAACCATTAATGCATACGGGAAAAAAGAAGGGATTTTCAAAGATTCAGTCCCCAATGGTGACGACTTTCGCGAAGGTTTGACCGCCGTCGTGACTGTTCGTATTCCCGATCCTCAGTTTGAAGGTCAAACAAAAACGAAACTAGGAAATAGCGATGTTGAAGGACTTGTGAATTCTGTGGTCGGTGAGCATTTGGCGAAATACTTTGAAGAGAATCCTTCTGTCGCCAAAACAATTGCCAACAAAGGATTACGCGCACTCGAAGCGCGTGAAGCGGCGAAAAAAGCTCGTGAAATGGTTCGTCGCAAGGGAGCACTCACTACGGGTGGTCTGCCTGAAAAATTGCGTGACTGTCGCAGTCGTGAACTCGATATCACCGAACTCTACATGGTCGAAGGGGACTCAGCCGGTGGAACGGCAGACACCGGCCGCGACTCGAACATTCAAGCGATCCTGCCTTTGCGAGGGAAAATTCTGAATGTCGAGAAAGCGCAGCTTGTCAAAGTTCTCGACAACGCAGAGATCAGCAATATCTTCAAAGCGATGGGAATTCCGCCGGGAGCCGAGTTGGAAGATATTAGCAAACGTCGCTATGGCAAATTGATCGTCATGACCGATGCCGATGTTGATGGTAGTCACATCCGTACGTTGTTGCTGACGTTTATCTTCCGTCACATGCGAAAACTGATGGAAGAAGGCTGTGTCTATATTGCACAACCGCCATTGTACAAAGTGATTCAGAAGAAGAAGGTTCGTTATGTACAAACTCACGAACAGATGAATCGTGAATTGATGGAATTGGGTCTCAACGAAACGACTCTGCTTTGCAAAAATGATGAAACCGTTTTTGATAGCGACAATCTGAATAAGCTGGTCGATTTGATGAGACGAATTGAAGAACCGCTTTCGACGATGGAGAAGCGGGGTATTGAACTGAAATTCATTGCCAAGAATTTCTCCACCGAAGAAGGTATGTTGCCGCAATTCCGCTTGAACACAGGGACCGGACAACATTGGTTTGCCACCCGGGATTCCATGACTGTTTTCATGGAAGAAGAACAGGAACGTCTGGGCGTGACGTTCAAAGTCGCCGACAAATTGAAGAACGAAACACTCGGTGACTCGACTGAAGAAGAGAAAGTGACCTTCATCGAAGAAGAAGAACTCCATGAAATCAAAGCGATTAACGAGACGTTGAAGAATCTGAAATCATTCGGCTTTGGGCTTAAAGACTTGATACCAGTTGGTATCGTGAACGCCGAAATTGTTTATCCATTCGTCCTACAAAATGAGGATGGTAATCAATCACTTCAATCACTCCGGGCTCTATTGACAACGCTTCGAAAAATGGGTGAACGTGGTTTGAAAGTGACTCGCTTTAAGGGACTGGGCGAGATGGATTCCGACGAGCTTTGGGATACCGCCATGGACCCCGAGAAACGAATCCTGTTGCAAGTCACCATGGAAGACTCAGCCGCTGCCGATGAAATCTTCCGCGTGTTGATGGGCGACCAAGTCGAACCTCGCCGACAGTTCATCGAGAAACATGCACTCGATGTGAACGATCTCGATGTATAATCGATCATGACACACCGAGCACTCCCAAAACCAACCGTCACAAAGGCGATTCGTCATTTGAAAAAGACGGATCCCGTCATGAAACGGTTGATCACGGCGGTCGGTCCGTGCGAGCTCAAAAGGGAAAAAGATCGTTTTCGGACGTTGGTGCGATCAATTGTCGGGCAACAAATCTCGACCGCTGCCGCCAAGTCGGTCATGGCGAAACTGGAAGATCGACTCCCCGGTGATCGATTGACTCCTGATGCGTTTCATCAAATCTCGTTCGCAGAGTTAAAGTCTTCTGGGCTCTCCAGACAGAAGACCGAATATCTGCTCGACCTCGCGACGCATGTTCTCGACGAACGTCTGCCCTTAGCAAACATTGGACGCTACTCTGACGAACGAGTGACCGAAATGCTGACCCATATTCGAGGCATCGGCATTTGGACGGCTCAGATGTTTTTGATGTTCTCTCTCGGTCGATTGGATATTTTTGCACCCGACGACCTCGGTCTACGAGCCGCCATCGGGAACTTATACGATTACCACGAACGACCCGGCAAGAAAGAATGTGAAATCGTCGCCCAGCAATGGGCCCCTTATCGCACCATCGCCAGTTGGTATTTGTGGCGGAGTTTCGAACCTCATGTCAAAGAGGAATGGAACGCTGATTGAGTCTCATGATTGATGAAAAACCGGTGAACATTCCTTAAATCAGCAGTGTCAGAGCAATTACGCAATTGTTGCAATCTGTTGATTGGCGTAACATGATAGAGAGAAGACCTCATACGGCGGGTCTTCAGAATTTTCAAAACAGAGCGAAAGAAGACACTCTTTGGGAAATCCAAAACGCGAAGAACTAAAAGTGGAGGCAAAACGCGGCGTCATTGCCTGTGTCTTGCCTACGGACTCATCACTCACTCTGGAAAATGCCCTCGATGAAATTCGCGGTCTCTCCGAAACCGCTGGAGTCGATGTCGTCGGCGAATTGGTCCAACGGCGTGCGAAACCACAACCGGCGACATGTCTGGGGAGTGGGAAAGTTGAAGAGTTAAAACAGTTGGTCAAAGCGACGGACGCCGAGATCGTCGTCTTCGATAACAATCTGACTCCCGCCCAAGGTCGAAATCTTGAGGAAGAGTTAGAGACAATTATTGTTGATCGCAGCGAAGTGATTCTCGACATTTTCGCGACTCATGCGCGGACTTACGAATCGAAATTACAGGTTGAGCTGGCGCAACTTCTTTACTTCCGCACCCGATTGAAACGAATGTGGACTCACTTGGAACGTATTCAAGGGGGTATTGGCACAGGGCGTGGTCCGGGAGAAAAACAAATCGAAACCGACCGTCGTTTGATCGACATTCGAGTTGCCGAGCTGCGCAAGAAACTGGCCACTATCGAAAAACGCCGCGAGAGAACCGTCAATTTACGTCGCAATCAGACAACCGTTTCATTGGTTGGGTACACCAACGCGGGCAAAAGTACGTTAATGCGACGTTTAACCGAGGCAGATGTTTTGGTGGCTGACCAGCTGTTTGCCACTCTCGAAACCCGGACACGCAAATGGCATCTTCCCGGTTGGGGTGATGTCTTATTGAGTGACACGGTCGGTTTTGTGCGCGATTTGCCCCATCATCTAGTTGCCTCGTTCCGTTCAACGTTGGAAGAAGCGCGACACGCCGATTTGTTATTGCATGTGGTCGATGCCAGTCATCCGGAAGCCAGACAACAGGCTGAAACCGTCTACGAAGTGCTTGGCGACATCGGCATTGATACATCCAACGTGCTATTGGTTCTTAACAAGATTGATCGTGTGGAAGACCGTATCTGGATCGATGTGTTACGCGCCAAACATGAAGACTGCGTTTCCATCAGTGCGGCGAGCGGTGAAGGAATCAATCGTCTCGTCGAAGCCGTCCTCACAAGATTGTGCGACTCAATCGTCGAGGCGGAAGTGGAGATTTCCGCAGGAAATGGCAAAATCATTTCGTGGCTCAACGATCATGCCGAGATTACGAACACAGAATATGTCGAATCCCGCGTGAAATATCGCTGCCGCTTCCCGTCGAAGTTTCTGTCTCATCTGGAACAACACGACTCCGAAATCACGATCTTCAATTCGGAAAACAACACCGGCCATAACCACCCGGATCACATCCCACCCGAAATCCCGGAAAGCGTGATTTCGTCGAATGGGTGATTAACAAGTTATTCCATGAGATGGAATTGTGGTTGAGAATCATAAAGCAACACTCGATCTTCTCTTTCATATTAAGTCCATATTGAAAGCACCATAAGTACCGAAGCTATTCTGTGGAACTACGAAGACGGTGAGCCGATTGGATTTGAATTTAAGCCGGTGATGAACATACTCTCTACCGATCAAACTGATTGGATCGGTGAAGATGGCTGTTTGAGAGTTTGGTTTCAGGATCCTGATGATGTCGTTGACGTCTATCTTGACCGCGAAGTGTCAGATAGCGGACATGTATCGGGAATTGTGATTGCTCGTCCTTTGCGTCATCCAGACTTTCTTGATCGGGTCTAAGAAGTCATGGGATTGGGAAACGTGGTCTTATTTTATTCGGATGACACGACTCCTCTTTTTCGGACCGGGGCAAACCTCTCACACTATCCTGTTGATTTGTTGGAAGAACTAGGTGAACCGAAGGTGATCGATTCCGCGGATCAGCTTTAGTCAAACCAGTTACTCAGCAAACATCCGCTCTCAAGAAGTCTCCGTTGTCACTCGGCACGATTCGAAAAAACTGTAATAGCCGAACACTGGTGGGGGGACTACTTAAAATGGACTTGCTGGACCGATTTCTCGCGCATGATGCCTGGACGACGCGTCAGTTGCTCGACATCTGTGCCGAGCTTCCTGACGAGATACTTGATCAAGAGTATGAGATTGGTCACAGGAGTTTGCGGAAGACGTTTGACCATATCATCGGCAACATGGAAATCTGGTCGGCGTTAATGGCCAACGAAAGTGTTGAATCGGGGCATGATCAAACATTGTCGGGGATGCGTGAGAGGCTAACGATCGCCGAGAATCGATGGAAAACGGTCGCTCGCAAAGTTGCCGATTCCCAGGGATGGGATGAAGAATGGACCGACCATCTGGATGATCCTCCGCGACAAAAAACATACGGCACCGCTATCGCACATGTCGTCACACACAGCATGCATCACCGCGCTCAAATTCTCTATATGCTGCGGAAATGCGGTGTTCCATCGATCCCCGAGGGGGACGTCTTTAGTTGGGAGTCTGCGGTGAAGCCGTAACGGTTGATGGAATTCACGTTCCACTCTCACCAGTTCTCCGTTGTTCTCGCAACTCGTCCAACATCTTCTGCAACGGCTCGACTTGATGTCGGGAACGCATTAGACGCAGCGGAATTCTCGCTCCCCAGCAGTGCAAGAATGGTGTGATACGACTCAGTCGTAAAAACAGACTGCCCAGTTTGGTCTTCAATAAATTGCCGGTCCGTTTCATCTTTCTCCGAGTTTCTGGAGATGATTCTTTGCCGAATGCGACGGGAAGCCACATGAAGGTGCCCGCCAACAGTTCGAAGCCCGCTGGTTTGTAGAGGTTTCGGTAATCACCGGCATACTTCAGGTTGGAGCGTAAATGTGTCGGGAAGAGATCGTTCACCAGAAAAAACGGGGCGTTGATGATCAACAAACCATCAGGCTTCAGCCAAGTTTCAAACTCGGCAACCTGAGCAGGGGGATCAGGTAAATGTTCCAGCACATCGCAGCAAACAATCACGTCAAACTCTTCGGATTGAAATTGAGATTGATCCGGCTGAATGGTCACGTCCACGCTGTTCAGTCGGGCAACTTCTCGGGCAATTTCAATCGCCGGTTGGGAAACTTCCTGATAAGTGACATCGTGACCAAAGCCCGCCAGGAATGCGCTTTCAAAACCAAGCCCATCTCCATAGCAGAGGATCTTTAATTTTTGATCGGAATAGTTCTGGATGATATTGGCAAGCCATTTTCGAATTTCGAGTTTCAGTGGATTACGATTCCAAACGAATGTCTCGAACAAAAACGAGTTTGTCTCTTGATAGAACGTCAATAGCTCGGGGGTCCACTCATTTTGAGGAGCGTTCGATTCCCGAAACTCTTTGGGAACATTGGCAGGAAAATCTTGCTCTTCCAGCAGCAGGCGTTCGACAACATGTTCCCGAGATTGCTTGGTGATATTTTGAATCAAGTCGAGAATCACATCGTCGGAGTCAAGAGGCGCGAGGGTCTTGGGTTGCAACTGAGAGGTGAAAGACATTCATTTGCTTTCAGGGGGAAATAACAAGCCAATAAATTATGAGAGTTTAATTCGAAGATTGATACATCAATCACTCAGATTAGTGTGATGCCGATCGAAATGTTATTTTGACTGGGATCTTCGTTCTCGCAACTCGTCCAGTCGCTTTTTGAACTCCGCTTCTGCGCCGCGGTCGACTGGTTCGTAATACGTTTTTTCGACACCCAGGTAATCCTGATCGACCCAACCCTCTTCGCTATTGTGAGCGTATTGATAACCTTCGCCGTGCCCCATCCGTTTGGAACCCGCATAGTGTCCGTCGCGCAAATGCATGGGAACCGGTATAACAGAGTGTGTCCGCACGTCTTCCAGTGCAGAGTCCACCGCTTTGATACTGGCGTTCGATTTGGGAGCCATCGCGATATAGAGCGCGGCCTGCATCAAGATGATCCGACACTCAGGGCGTCCCACAAATTCGGTTGCTTGAGCGGCGGCATTCGCGATGACCAGTGCATTTGGATCGGCGTTGCCGATATCTTCGGACGCCGCAATAACGATTCGACGTGCCAGAAATCGCGGGTCTTCTCCCGCTTCCCACATGCGGGCGAGCCAATACGCGGTCGCATCGGGGTCGCTGCCGCGCATCGATTTGATCAAGGCGCTCGCCGCGTCGTAATGATCATCGCCGTTAGCATCATAACGGACAGCTTTCTTCTGGATCGATTCCTGGGCGATCTCCAACGTGATCTGTTTCGCTCCCAAGGGTAATGACAACGCGGCGATCTCTAATGCCATCAATGCACGCCGAGCATCTCCATCACACACGTCGGCTAAAAAATCAATCGCGTCGTCGTCGATATTTAACTTCCGTTTGCCGAGCCCTCGTTCCACATCCGTGAGTGCCCGTCGCATCAACATCAGAAGATCATCTTGCGTGAGTGGTTGGAACTCGAAGACTTGCGACCGGCTGATGAGCGCCGAGACGAGAGCGAAAAACGGATTCGAGGTGGTCGCGCCTATCAAGCTAACGATGCCCGCTTCCACATCAGGTAACAGGACATCTTGTTGCAGTTTGTTGAAGTGATGCAGCTCGTCGATGAATAACAGTGTCCTCACGCCGCGGGTCGCCAAACGTGTGCGGGCTTCTTCCAGCACCTCTCGCAACTCTTTCACGCCGCAGGCGGCTGCGTTCAACGAAACGAACGTGCGTTCGGTCTTGGTGGCGACGATCTCGGCAAGAGTCGTTTTTCCGGTTCCCGGTGGACCGTAGAAGACCGCAGACGACAGTCGGTCGGCATCGAGAATCCGTCGCAGCAATTTTCCTTCGCCGAGGAAATGGAGTTGTCCGGTGAACTCGTCCAGTGTGCGCGGTCTCATCCTGGCCGCCAACGGCTTGACAGAATCGACTTCTTGTTGTTCGAGATCGCGAAAGAGGGACATGCCGGGGTAGTCGTCAGGGGTTAGTGATTAGGAACAAGAAATTCGAAATTGGTAATAACAGTCAGCGTACGCGGAAGATGGGTGACAACTCAAGCAGAGAACCCGAAGAACAAAGCACCAAAGACAAACCCGCGCAGCAAAAAACCTTCACCAGTCGTTGGGGTTATGGTTTGGACCCGTATTGTCCAGGTGGGGATCTCGGTCCCGGGTTGTGTGAGCCGGGCGAACCCGGATATACACGCAGCCGAGAATAACCTCGAACCCCATAATAGTACTTGTAGGGTCAACGCATTTGTCCCAAGGCGAGCTTGGTGAAGGCTTAGAAGTTCCTAAGAACCTCTGAGTATATTTTAGAGTACCTGTCAACTTCGTACAAGAGGGAGATTTCCCGAGGCGCTGGAAATCTCTTTGTAATCGCAGTGAAAAGCCCGTTTCTTCTCAAAAATCGAGAAAGCCTTTTTCGCGAAGTTCGGTCAAATTGTCGGGCGTGCTGACCATCACTCTTTCTGCCGCGTAACGCATCAATGCCATCCAGCCAAGCGGTTCGGGCGCGGTCAGAATGGCGACTCCTTCTTCGCCCTCATTGTTGAGGCGTTGATTGAGTTTATCGAGAACCTCTTCCGCACTGTCGCTGACGAGTTCGGAAGAACGGCTGGTGTTATCAATTTTCAGATTGGAAAATGCCGCCGAACGTGAGAGCAGAAATCGCAGCATACCTTCACCGTCTTCTTCTTGTTCGGAGAAGAAGTTACTGAACTCGGGAGACGCATTTCCTGGTGTGATGATCTGCGGCCGCGAGATGCGGATTTCACCTTGCTTGACGGTCACCATCTCCCCGGAGGTTTCTGGGCTGAGAATGAGATAATAGGGCAATTCGGTCTCGCCAAACGTGAATAGCGTGAATCGAGAAGTCCGTTCGATTTGCACGGAACTCCACAGCCGATAGAGATGCCCTTCGTAATCGCCGAAATCCATGAATGATCCAAAAATATAAAGAGAATACGCTTCATCAGTTGAAACGATGGTCGTGGAAAACACAAGAAGAACGCGGATGTGGTGGTCGAGTGAGTCAAAAACGTCCCAAATCTGAAATATTTACAAGAGAATCGCACGTTCTCCAAGCCGTCATTTCTGGCGGAATGACTTTTTTTTAAATTGTATTCTACACTGTAATATCAGGGGTTAAATGCATCTGCGGCTGTGAAAACCGACCCCCTTATCGGCATTTCGACCTCTCCCTCTTGACCCAAAAATTGCATTTCCATACATCATGACCCGTCGCAACGAGGCGACCGGCAAGGTTGTCGGAATCATCGCCTGAGTGATGACTCTCTCCTATCCAGTTTTTATTCGCGACCCGCCAATTCACAGTTAATGAGGAACGAGAGATTATGTCCTTCAAATCAATGACACGGGCTTCTGTTCTGACGGCACTGTTCGGTGCTGTTGCTGTCGCCCCGACATCAGCCCAGTATTACGACCCTTGCAATACTTGCCAGCCGGTTCAACCGGTTGCTCAGACTTGCTACCAGACAGTCCCCGTGACTCAATACGTTCCCGAAAAACGGACCGTGATGAAACCGGTGACAGAATACAAAAATGTGGAACAAAAAGTGACGGTCTACAAACCAGTCACCGAACAACGGACTGCCGAAGTCCCACAAGTCAGTTACCAGAATGTCACCGAGTGCCGCCAGGTGTCTCGCGACATGGGTGGTTGGCAAACTGCCTACCAACCGGTCAACAAAGTGGCTCCCTGTCAGTACGACGGCCGACCAAGTTTCGCGGGCTGGTTCAATCGAACGGCTTACAGCTTTCGATCATCGTTTACTCCCAACTATCGCACTGTTCGCAGTTATCAGCCGAACGTAGTGACAACTTCTGTCCCTACGACTCGTCAAGTGGCTGTTCGCAGCACACGAAAAGTCACCTACAACGTGACCAAAATGGTGCCGGAAACTCGCACTCAAACTGTGAGAGTCCCCACCACTCGGATGGTTGCCGTCGAAGAAACCGTCAATGTGGCACGCACCGTGTATCGTACTGTTCCTACCGGGACTGCCATCACTTATGGCTACGGTGGATACGGATACGCTCCGCAAACCGTTTTGGCTCCAAGTGCTGATCCCATCTCGGGAACACGCAGTGCAGATAGCTCGGCTAACAAGTTTGAGCGGACTCCAGAAGAGACCAACCCGATTAAAAAGTCATCGAACAGCAGCGAACCGAAATCGTTCGATCCGTTCCCTCCTGATGCTCAGGTGGAACGCGAAGTAGACACACAAGTCTCTTCGACCGGTGGCTGGCGTCCCACTGGTTCTGTCATCGCGGCAAAACCTGTCGGACCAAAACTGATTGCTCCCACCGTGGCGAGCAATAAATAACGAAACACTTTGAAGCTTTCCTAACCCTTCTGGGCGTCTCCAACCCACCCACTCCTCGGAGCAGGCCCAAACCAAGTTCCTTTCCTACCCCTGTATCGTCTCAGATACAACAGCGAAACCCTTCGCGGCACCGGTATCATGCCGGTGCCCATTTTTCCTTTTCTTGGAAGAGCGGTTTCACCCGACTGCCCACGGCATGGATGCCAGGGTGGTAGACATTTTGAATCCATCAAACGCCGACCGGAACTCTCCGACTCGGCGTTTTTTCGTTTGAACTTCGTCAACTCTCTCTCGCTGTGTGCTTGGTCACCGCTCCTCATTATCGAACACTCAACAGCCGTTTTCAAGATGTCAAGATTCGGAGATTTGGGGACACACCTCGACCGAATCTTGACCAAATGTTGAATCAAATCTTCCCGAATCTTGATTCCGAATCTTCCATACTCT
>JAQWSQ010000023.1 GCA_029243145.1 Planctomycetaceae bacterium
TGCGATTTTCACTGCCAAGACATCCTTCACTCATACCCTCTCGTGGTATCGGCGCAACAGCAGAAACTGATGATCACGAGCGCGCGCCGACGTATTTAGAGCGTTCCGCGGGTTGAATAACTTGATAGGTCATCTAACAAATCGTTGCACCGGAGTTGCGGGCCGGGCCGAAACCTGTGAATGAGAGTCACTGGCCGCAACCCGGTGAACTCAGACGTTATGCCACCAAACCGTTGCGTCCATTCTGATGGCGTCTGACTCATGTTCATCAATCCAATGTGGTATCACGAATCTGAGCGAGTTGGCAAGCAGAGATGTACGCCTACAGGATACATGCTTCATGTTATTTCGGATCTGATTGGCTTCATTGCACTCATTTGCCTGCTCGGCGTCCTTATCTACCTTGTGTACGCGCGCATTCGCGGCCAATTCACTTGGGGCATGCTCTGGTTTCTCGTCGTCCCTTTTACTATCGCTATCGCGGGCAACATTCTGCACAGCTACTCTTGGTACTTGGCCGACAAACATCAATTCAAATACGACTACGAAAAGGCCATCTCCACTTGGGTCAATGAATCTGGCGTTCAGCAATCGTACAAATACGGCACGGATGCAGACAAAACAGATCAACCTGACTTACAATGATTCCGTTTGCCACAACCGGGGTACGCACAATCGTGGCATAACAATCGCATGCACCGGAGTTGCCGTTCGGGCCGAAGTTGAAGTCAATGTCGCTGGTGGCAACCCGGTGATGCTGGACGTTCTGTCGATATCCAAATGGTGACGCTCGGAAAAACGCAACGGACAACCTGGAGACTAACATGAAGACAGCACGGCGTGATATTTTGCGGCTTGGAAGTTTATTGACACTCGGCCTGATGGTGTTTGCTTTGCCGGGCGCTGTATCGGCCGATGATCAAGAGGCGACTGCGACCGCAAATAGTGAAGGACAAGCGAAGAACGGCAGGCGGAAATTCGTTCACCTCTTCTACTTCAAGTTCAAAGACGGTATTTCTGACGACGAGATCGCTGAACTCATGAAAGAGCTCGCGAGTTCGACGAAAAAGATACCGGTCGTCAAAGAGTTCATGGTCGGTAAGAACGTGGCGCGTCAAACCCATGGTTTTCAGTTTGGAGAGATCGCGGTTTTCGAAAAGAAAGAAGACCTCGAAATCTTTGAACGCCATCCCGAACATCAGAGGATCGTCCGCAAAATCGGCCCGAAACTTGTCCACGGAGTCACTATGGATTTTGTGCCGATTGGTGGCGCTGCGTTAGCCGACAATCACAGTTCTACCGCGACTGATTCGAAAGAGGAGAAAGGGGACGTCAAGAAGAAAACATTCATTCACGCCTTTTGCTTCAAATTCAAAAAAGACGCTCCCGAAGAAGAAGTCGCTGGCCTAATGCAGGAGCTTGCCACTTCGAAGGAACATATTCCCGTTCTCCAGGAATTCATGGTCGGCAAAAACGTAGCTCGCAACGGGCACGGTTTCCAATACGGTGAAATTGCAGTGTTTGACAGGAAGGAAGACCTCCAAGTCTATCAACGTCATCCGGAACATCGGAAACTCGTCCCCAGAATTCTCCCGTATGTTGAAGTTGGAATCACGATGGATTTCGAGCCAATAGAGTATTAGCGGCACGGCTATGTGGTGAGTCCGCATACCCGACAGAACAATGGCATGAACGCGGAGCCGCCGATCTCGCGTTGTTCAAGGGGAACGTCAATCGCGGCGGCCCGGTTATGCCCATCGTTAGCCGAACCGGAGATCAATAGATGAGCGATGTCGCTCCCACCCCAACGTCGGTTCGCCCATCTGGCTGGGCATCGCTTCGGGCGGCCACGCGCTGCCTGTTGATCGCTGTCTACTTCGCAGAGGGTTTGGGGTTGGC
>JAQWSQ010000045.1 GCA_029243145.1 Planctomycetaceae bacterium
CCCGCACTCAAAATGAGCGGAATTGCGACGACCATCAGCTCGTGGAGGCTATCCGCAGTTGGTTTTTGAGAAGGCGAGCCATTCATGGTCAAGCTGACATACCAACAAAGAACGAGGTTCGGATCATCACTTCCGCAAGCATGACGGGGGGCAAGACCTGCGTCAACGTCGCCTAGTCCGCAGAATTCTGCGAAGTTTGAGGAAAGTGAACATTTTGGATTAGGCTAGGGATCTTCGTCTGGACGTAATATTCGAGGAATGTTAAATTCTCGCCACATCACGGTTTCGGTGCTGGCAGCACCTGAAACGGTCGCATCGAAAACGAGAGTCGAACTGCAAGGATCGCAGAAATACCATGAACGCCAAACGCAAAGGCAAAATCTCGGAATTCACACGAGTGATCCCGTATGTCTGGCCTTACCGCAAACGATTGTTCCTTTCCGCGTTCTTCGCCCTATGCGTCGGACTCTTTTGGGGACTCAATCTAACCGCTGTCTACCCCCTGATGGAGGTACTTCTGAAAGGTCGAAACTTCGATGAATATGTCACCGAACACATCGACAAAACCGAACTCGAAGTTGAGCAACTCCAGCGGACAAGCGACAACCAAAAAAAACAACTCGCGGCATTAAAAGACCCGAACACAACTCAGCTAGAGTCTCAACGGATTGACTTAATGAATTCGATTGCAAAATCGCAATCAAAAATAAGTTCTGCGTCTCGAAAAGTGACTGTGATGTCTTGGCTCAAACAGCATATCGTGCGACATCTCCCTCACGACCCATTCGACTTGATGGTATTAATTCTTGGAGCCCTGTTGGTGGCAACGCTTCTAAAAGGACTGTTTATCTACTTTCAGGATGTTCTGACGGGCAGTGTGGTCGAACTCTCGATTTTATCCATACGTAAAGACTGCTTTCGTCGCGTGCTGAATTACGACTTTCAAACGATTCGTAATGTGGGTGGCACTCCAGGCTTAATGTCACGCTTCACCTTCGACCTCAACATGCTCAGCAACGGTTTACAACTTATCGGTGGTCGTTTTTTACGCGAACCGTTAAAAGCTATGACCTGCATCACACTGGCTTTCATGGTCAATTGGAGATTGACACTGCTTTCGATGGTCTTCACACCGCTCGCTGGATACATATTTTATCGATTCGGTCGCAGTCTAAAAAAAGCCAGTCATCGCATGATGGAAAGCATGTCTCGAATTTGTAAAAGCATGGAAGAGTCATTCGATTCCATCAAAGCGGTCACTGCGTATGGTCGAGCGCGTCATCATCGTTCTCAGTTTCATCGTGAAAATAAACAATATTTCAAAAAGGCGATGAAAATTGTTCGTATCAACGCAATGACAAATCCGACAATCGAATTTTTTGGTTTGATGGCAATTTTCACATCACTTCTACCCGGAGCCTATTTGGTATTGCGCCAGACAGACGAAATTTGGAACATCAAACTCAGCGATTCAGTAATGGATATCTCACAACTGGGACTAATGTATGTTTTGTTGCTTGGAATACTCGATCCAATCAGAAAACTGTCGAAAGTTTTCACCTCTTTCAAGAGATCAGCAGCAGCCGCAGAACGAGTTTTTGGTTTAATTGATACAGAACCACTTGTGAAGGAATTCTCTAACACAGAGGATCTCCCTCGCCTTCAGAGCTGCGTTGAGTTCAAAAATATCACCTTCAGCTACAGCAATAATGAAGAAGATGACCAAGCAATCCGAGAAACCGTCTTGAACGACGTTAGTCTTAAAATTCCACACGGCGAAACTGTTGTTGTGGTGGGCGAGAACGGGTCGGGAAAGTCAACCCTCGTCAACTTGCTGCCTCGATTCTATGATCCACAATCCGGTTCCGTGACAATTGACGGACACAATATTCGTAAAGCCTCGTGGTCATCGTTACGTTCCCAGATGGCAATTGTGACACAAGAGACATTACTATTTGATACAAACATTTATGAAAACATTGCCTACGGAGATCCCAACGCGACCAAAGAACAAATTGTCGACGCCGCAAGGGTGGCGAATGTCCTGCAATTCGTTGAAAAAATGCCCGATGGCTTAGACACAGAAGTTGGCGAAAAAGGTTCGAAGATGTCTGGTGGCCAAAGACAGCGTATTGCTTTAGCGCGTGCCATTGTCCGCGACCCGGCAATTATGATTCTGGACGAAGCCACATCTGCCATCGATTCGCAAAGCGAAAAGCTCATCCACGAGACATTAAGCAAGTTTCTCGTGGGGCGTACATCATTTATTATCACTCATTCTGTGACACCTTCGATCTTGGAGTTCACATCTCGGATCATTGTTATGGACCACGGTCGTCTCGTCGATCACGGTTCTCATGAAAAACTTATTCAATCGTGCTCACAATATCAGCGTTTGTTTCATGCTCAAGGCAATTCGAAAGCTGCTTGAACGTGTGTCTTTTGTTACAGTGTCGGCTGACCTCCATCCGACAGAACTTTCATGCCCGACACTCCTTTCTTACTTCAACTGGCACAACGACTTAACGCTGGGTTAGAACACCTGACGGTTTCTCGCCTTCAGCGCCATCGTGAATTTATATTCTCTCAACAAATGCCAGACGGAGGATTTCGCGGTCGAGAGGGAGACTCCGATCTCTATTACTCTGCCTTTGCGGTTCGCTGTCTGGGACTGACTGGAGGAATCAATAACGAAGAGGCCAGCTCTCTGATCGATTACATGTCACGCCATGATTGGCGAACTCTCAATACAATCGATCTCTTAAATTACGTCTACACTGCGCTCGCCATTCAGACGTTTACTGGGCACGATATGTTCGCAAATGAATCCACAAACTGGCCTGTGAATCTCGCCCGGAAACTTGAAGAGACAAGAATGTCCGATGGCGGTTACGCAAAGTCTCCTTCGAATACAATGGGAAGCACCTATCATTCATTCCTCACGGTCCTCACTTACGAACTACTGGGAATCGCAGTTCCCCAACCGAATCGGTTAATCCAGTTCTTCTATGATCGTCAGCGCGATGATGGAGGTTTCGTCGAAATTTCTCCGATGAAAAGTTCAGGGACAAATCCAACCGCTGCCGCTGCCATCGCGCTTCGAATACTCGGCGGCATCGACGACGAGTTGAGAGAAGACGTAAAACTATTCCTGCGAGAAGTTCGGTCAGGTGATGGTGGGTTTGAAGCAAATACGAGAATCCCAATTGCCGATGGACTTTCGACCTTCACGGGTTTATTAACGCTCATTGATATTGGGATCGACCCCGAGACACTCATTCCTCGCAAACAGGTGATCCAATTTGTAACTCACCCCGAAGAAGGATTGGAACTCCCCACAGGTGGGTTTCGTGGAGGTGTGTGGGACTCTCAAGCAGACACGGAATATACATTTTACAGTCTAGGGATTCTAGGATTGATGGAATCTTTGACCTGAGAATTCACAGAATTTCAGACAGGCTGTTTCCATTGAGGTATGAGTCTGTCAGAATAAATCCCTCGTGGAGTCGATTGGTATTCCCAGACTCTGCACAACGCTACACACATCCACACATTTATGACGAGAAGTGCAAACTATGTCACTGATGAAACTCTTTATCTGTATTGTCATGCTCCAATTAACCACACTCGCTCGACTGGACGCCGCCGATAAACCAAACATAGTCTTCTTTTTTGCAGACGATCAAACAACCAGCACGATTGGTTGTTATGGCAATGGTGTGATCCAAACTCCCAACATCGATTCTCTTGCCAAACGAGGAACACGATTCGAGAACGCATTTGTCAGTCATTCAATTTGCTGGGTTAGTCGCACCACTATCATGACGGGATTGGCGGGGCGTGGGTTTGGGACCGCCGAAAATCCCGACTCTGCCCGACCTGATGCTGTGGAACAACTCAATTCTGACATCCTTAAAGAAAATGGTTATCGCACCGGTTATTTCGGGAAATGGCATGCGAAAATGCCTCAAGGGTTTCGTAATCAGGATCATTTTGATGAATTTCAGGCGATCTCTCGCAACCCTTTCTACAAACCACAACCCGATGGAACTCTGCGACACGAAACTGAACTCATCGTTGACCGTGGGATTGAGTTCTTGAAGTCGCAACAAAAGGGGAAGCCTTTTGCACTTAATATGTGGTTTAATGCCTGCCACGCAGAGGATGGGGATCGTCGTCCCGGAATCGGTCATTTCCCCTGGCCTCGGGCGGTAGACGGTATGTATGAAGACATTGTGATCGCCCCTCCGAGACTCAATGACCCTGCGGTTTTTGAGCAGCTTCCCGACTTCCTAAAAACCTCGATTAACCGCGAACGATATTTCTGGCGTTGGAATACTCCCGAGAAATATCAGACCAATGTTCGCGCTTATTATTGTATGGTTAGCGGGATCGATGGTGCGATTGGTCGATTTATGAAAGCACTTGAAGAGGCCGGATTAGCAGACAACACGATCATCGTTTACTCTGCCGACAACGGGTATTATATGGGAAATCGGGGACTCGCCGGTAAGTGGTCGCACTTCGAAGAGTCTTTACGTGTTCCTCTTATTATTTATGATCCCCGTGTTTCCGAGGAGCAAAGAGGGAAGGTGACCGATGCATTGGCTCTCAATCTCGATCTCCCCGCCACCTTTCTCGATTGGGCAGGAATCGATATTCCTGAACGCTATCAAGGGCACAGTCTGCAACCGATCATCGAAGACAAGCCACCTGCCAACTGGAGAACTGAAACATTTCACGAACACTTTGCCGTTCGAAATCGAATCCCGGCGTTTGAAGGTGTCCGAAACAAGCAATTCAAATACGTTCGTTACATCGATCATGGCAACTCTGAGTTCCTGCACGACTTAAAAAATGATCCAGACGAACTCGTTAATCTTGCCGGTCAGCAAGAGTACGCAAAAACTCTGACCGACTTGCGCAATCGGACGGACCACTATGTCAATGAATATGGCGGCCCCATCGATCCTCTCAAAGGTGCATTCACTGGAACACCACCTCATCCTGAAGCTTCTGCTGGTGTAGGAACTCGCCCAAATCAGGATGGGTTTGTTTCACTATTCGATGGAAAGAGATTATCGCAGTGGTCAGGGGATCCTAAGTATTGGTCTGTTAAAGAGGGGGCGATTACCGGAGTCACGGATGGGTCTTTAAAAATGAATCGCTTTCTGACCTGGAAGCTTTCCACAGTCAAAAACTTCCAGTTGAAGGTAAAGGTGAAAGTTTCTGCAGGGGGCAATAGCGGGATTCAATACCGTGGCACATCTCGTCCTGATCTTGGGTTGGACGTTGTGACCGGATACCAATGCGATGTGGTTGCCAATACTCCGAAGTACAACGGGATGCTCTATGAAGAAAAAGGACGTCGCATTCTCTCTCACACTGGCGAGAAAGTTATCATTGACACTGAGGGACAACCTTGGATCGTCGGCACGATTCCTGTTAAAGAGTTCAAAGCCGATGAATGGCACGACTACCGGGTATTGGTCAAAGGAAATCACTATCAGCATTGGATTGATGGGCATCCTACTGCCGACCTGATTGACCTCGACGAACAGGGTCGTTCTCTGGAAGGGGTACTGGCCGTTCAGGTTCACGTCGGACCGGCAATGAAAATTCAGTACAAGAATTTCATGATCAAACATCTTCCCGACGATCTTTCTCTCGTCACTGCCGCTGAAGCTCCCATTCCTACGGGTTCGCTCGGTGTACGCCCCCAAGGAAGACTCCCGAAAGACTGGAAACCGCCAGTTTATGGGGAATAATGATTCTGATCGTTTTCGCGATCGTGACAATGCGGTAGACGCAGTTTACTTGTGAGAATGCTCAGCGGAGGGGAACTCTCCCGATTTCACTTCGGCAACATAGTTTGCAGTCGCTTCACGCGCCAGTTTACCTAATTCCGCATAATGTTTCAGAAACTTGGGATGGAATCCTTCAGTCACGCCGAGCATGTCGGGACCAACAAGCACCTGACCGTCGCAGTGAGGCCCGGCACCAATTCCGATTGTTGGAATATGCAAAGCTTCCGTGACCGTCTTGGCGATGGAGCTGGGTATTAATTCCAGAACGATGGCAAATGCCCCTGCCTCTTGAGCCGCTTTGGCGTCTGCCAGAATACGATCTTCATCACGCTGAATTTTTCCCATACCACCTAGGTGATGCACCGATTGTGGTTTCATCCCGACATGGGCCATCACCGGGATTTCTGCATCAGCCAATGCCTGAATCGTCCCTGACTGGTGGACTCCTCCCTCAAGCTTCACCGCAGCCGCACCTGTTTCCTTGATGATGCGTCCAGCATTTTCGAGTGCTTGCTGAGGGCTCACTTGATAGGTCATGAAGGGAAGATCGACAACTACGAGTGCTCGTTTTGTTCCACGAACCACCATTTTGGCATGATAGATCATCTCATCGAGTGTCACTGGTAACGTGGTGGCATGCCCTTGCACGACCATCCCCAGTGAATCACCGACCAAAATCGAATCAACTCCGGCATCATCCATGATTGACGCCCAAAGAGTGTCATAAGCAGTAATCATGGCAAGTTTCTCGCCAGATTCTTTAGCCGCTTTGAATCGAGGGACTGATATAGTACGTAGGGAAGGACTCATTTATCAAAATGTCCAATGCAATGTGACCAATGGATACGATTTTAAAGACAGCATAATGCCTACTCTCTCCCGAGAGAACCGCAAGGAAGCCTCTTTGGAATGAAGAGGGTGAGTACACAAAACGAACTGTCGCATAATGATACACTGTCTCAAAATCAGCAATTTCCAGCGTGTTGCATAATCAGACACCTATATTTCGACTCACAACATACAGAATATTCCTCTAACCCCATACCCATTACAACATGAGACTTACGTCATCCCATAATCTCTTACCAGGAGTTCGGCACGGCATTTGTGATATTGGGAATTGTCAAGACGACAAGGGTTGGCCCGCACTTGCGTCTGACGTACAAAAGCAGGTGTTCTGAACTAACCCTTCGGAACGCCTGTTTTTTTGTGCGCTCGGAGTATGTAAAGCAGACATTTGACTCAATGAAATGTTCGCTTTCCTTTGCTTCTACCAATTTTGTCTCGGTTGTCTGTCCGTAGCGCGTGCGGTATTGTTCTATCCTGTGAAAGAGTCAGGCCTTTTGGGCCTTCCATAGACCAATTCCTCCATCGATTACAGGGACGTCAAAGTGACCGAGAAAGTCGTCATCATCGGATCCGGCCCGGCTGGCTGGGCCGCCGCAATTTACACCGCCCGCGCCAATCTTGAACCAGTTGTCGTCGAGGGAGAAGGAACTCAAGAAAACTGGGATCTCGGTCGTCCACCGTTGGGACAACTCGCGACCACCACAGAAGTCGAAAACTATCCCGGCTTTCCTGCTGGCGATATGACGGCCTACCTCGATGATGCCATTGATGAAAAAAGCCGCAAATACATGG
>JAQWSQ010000069.1 GCA_029243145.1 Planctomycetaceae bacterium
CCTCACTTGGTACTCGTCGTCTGCGTTAGCTGCTTCACTTCCTGCTAGCATGCTGAATTGGTCCACTTCGGCTATTGCCTTTGGGGCCGTCGCCTATGTGAACTCTTTTGTCTCACAATACGATGGTGCCAATCGACCAGACCGAATCTCGCGCGCGATTTGGCAATCAGTCTACCTAGGTATTCTCATCATCATCGCGACAGTTCCCTTCGTGGCGGTCGCGTGGTCAATGGTTCCTCTGTTTGGTCATGCCCCTGAAGTGATTCAGTTCGAGCAACAGTATTACCTTTTACTTTGCCTGGCTTCAGTTCCAATGATCATCAAAACTGGACTATCGGCGTTCTATTCGGGTCGAGGAGAAACCGGAGTGATTCTCAAAGTTAACCTGGTGATGTTGGCCATCAACGCCATTCTCGATCCTCTGATGATTTACGGAGCTGGTCCTTTTCCAGAAATGGGGATTATGGGTGCTGGTATCGCAACAATCATCACATCGCTGACCGGTACTGTCTGTTATCTGTTTCTTCTCAGTCGACCACGCGAACGTGAGGTCTATCGATTCTGGCAGGAACGAGCCTGGGATTCAGACTTGATTCGACGGATGCTCAGATATGGTTTGCCCAGTGGATTTCAAACATTGGGAGATGCAGGAGCCTTTACTCTGTTTATCTTTATGGTGGGACGTTTGAGTGAATCGGCCCTCGCGGCAACAAACCTCGCGTTTAATTTGAATATGCTCGTGTTTGTTCCGATGCTCGGTGTTGGCACAGCAGTGACAATCCTTGTCGGTCGGCATATTGGTGAAGGACGCGCAGATCTGGCAGCCAAGTCAACATGGCTTGCAATGATAGGGACAGGGTCATTAGTCCTATTGTGCTGTTCTGCCTACATAGTTGCGCCGTGGCATTTACTGGAGCCCTTCCGACGATACGCAGACCCTGAAGAGTTCGCCAAAATTGAGCCTCTCGTATTGCAGATTCTCAAGTATGTGGCAATCTATTCGCTCTTTGATGCGATGTTGGTCGTCTTTGGATCAGCCATTAGGTCTGCTGGAGATACCCGTGTTTCGCTTATGGTAAATATGTTTTCAGCTTGGTTTCTCATGGTGATTCCTGTCGCCGTTATGGAATACTACGGAGTCCTCACACTGGAACGATGTTGGTATGCTTGTACGGCAAACATCGTGGTGGGTGGCCTCATCTTCATGCTACGTTTCCAATATGGTCCATGGCGAGAAATGACGGTAATTGAGTTAGAGGAATCGATTCCTCCCCGTGTTCCGACATCAAACGCGTACGCATTGAGCCACGGTTCTAGTAAAGCATTCATAAATCTGGCTGAAGATGAATCCGTAGACAATTACAACGATGAGTTGCAAGATGAAATGGGTTCAGCGGATCGAACGACTACCCGGTAGATTGAGTTTGCCTGTTGTCAATCAAAGTCTTAACGATTGAAAGATGAATCATGGATCGTAGTGATTACACGTTAGACGACGGAGTGACCTATCTCAATAACGGCTCATTTGGTCCTTCCCCTCGCAAAGTGCAGGAAGAACGAAAGTCATGGATTGACCGTTTGGAACGACAGCCAATGCAGTTTCTGACTAGAGATATGGAACCTGCATTGAAGGATGCAATGATTCCTCTCGCTAATTTGGTCGGAACCGCATCCACAAACATCACGTTCGTTGATAATGCGACTTTTGGAATGAACGTCGTTGCGCAGACAGTTCGATTGTCGAGTGATGATGAGGTTCTGTTGACGGACCACGAATATGGTGCCGTTATGAGAGTTTGGCGAGACAAATGCAAAGAGACCGGAGCGAAATTCGTTGTGCAGCGTTTACCAGATCCGTTGACCAGTTCTGATGAACTCGTTGCAGAATTTCTCAAAGGCGTGACAGAGCGAACAAAATTAATTGTGATCAGTCACGTTACGTCTGCAACCGCCGCAATACTACCTGTCAAAGAGATCTGTCATGCGGCGAGACGGATGAAGATTCCCGTCTGTATCGATGGTCCTCATGCAATAGGGATGATTCCCGTCAATCTCGACGAAATCGACTGCGATTTCTATTGTGCAAGTTGCCATAAGTGGATTTCTGCGCCTTTTGGAACCGGTCTTTTGTATGTTGCCCCACGGTGGCAACATCGTATGAAACCAGCCATCATAAGTTGGGGCGGTAGTGTTTCTGGACAGGAGCCGAGTTGGCAAGATGAGTTCAACTGGATCGGTACCAGAGACCTCTCCGGGTTTTTAGCGATCCCTGAAGCGATTAGATGTCTGGAAGAACATGGATGGGAGAGGTTTCGTAATGAAACTCACCAACTTGCTCAGTACGGATCCGAACGAATCTGCGAGCTCACTGGTCTCGAACCATTGATTGAAGATCACGCCGTATGGAATGGTTCGATGATCACGCTCCCAATTCCTGGATTGGTGCAGACTGGTGAGCAACATGGAAGGCGTGATCCGTTACAGGTTGCTCTATGGAAGAACTATCAAATCGAAATCCCCATATACACCTGGAAGAAAAGACGGTTTCTGAGAATATCTTGCCACACATACAACACGCTCGGTGATGTTGATCACCTACTGAATGCTTTGGAAGAGAGCTTTGTGACCAGTCACGAATCCGTCTGACTATCGACGGAACTGATAATTTGAATTTGTTTCATCAAATTCGGTTGAAGCTAAACGTTCTTCGGTGGTGATATTACTGAAGCTGTAAAACTCGCACAATGTCTCTTCGTCCAGTTTTTCACCGGACAATTCTTCTTGGCCATCAGGAATCCAACTGTAATTTTTAATGCAAGTCGGTAGATAATTCCCTTTGCTCACGTATAGAACTGATTTACGGAAAGCTGATGTCTGCTTGTTTTCAAATTCCATGAGGAAGCAGAAACACTCTTCCTTATTCCATTTTTGATTGTCGATCATGCGACAGGAGATTCCTTGCATGTTTTTGAGATTAACAGTTCGGAAAGAGAGAATCTTATCGATGGCATTTTTTAGCCCCACCGTTGTTACTGGGTAGCGAGCCTCTTTCATGGCCATGTCCCCCGTAGGATTAAGTTTCAGAGTTGGCATCATTCTTCCTTTGACTCCTCCCAACTTAATCAGCATTTCTCCTTCATTTTCGTTTTCGACATAGAGTAATTCACGACCGGGATCATCTCCTTCGATCCATTTCATGTATACAGAAAATGGTTCATGTCGAATCTTGACTTGCATAAAGCTGGCTTCGTTCAGAACTCCATCGATGCGTTCCTGCTTGTACAATGTTGAAGTATAATCAGGGACCGTAGAAATATATCTCTGCCCTTTTTCCAGAAGCAGAATTTGCATTAACAGCGCGTTTTTGCCGCTCAGGTCGCCCGTTGCATCTGCCCCGTTGCTCTTCGCTGAAAAGTTCCCAGAGGATGACATTGATGCCGTCAAATCAGCAGTGTCGAATTGCACTTCACTTGGGTTGGCACCGGCAGGAGTGGGGTCATGGCTAAAATACAGAACAGTGATTGCCAAGAGAGCCACAATGACCGCACAGAAATTTTCTTTGTTATGCGTATTATTTTTATTCTTAGCTTTGGAAAACCACTTCATACTTATGATTCCTGAGAGCGTCAGCAGTCAATCATTTCAATTGAGACTTTGAATACGATCTGCGTCCAATGTTGATTCAAGTCCGAGACTGCCGATTGATGTTGGGCAACAGCACTATTGTCGTTCTTCGGCATATTTCGCTTCTTAAAACCGAATTATCTCAAGCGCAGTTGCAATGCTTACAGAGAGTCCAAGTCTGGCGACCCAAGTAAAACTGAGGGATTACCGTGATGGTAAAGTTCATGCAGATTACCCATTTCGACACTGTCGTACGTGGATAATGCTAAAGTGTTTCAGGGTATGTGTTTGGTGCAGAAGCAACATCAAGATAAGTACGCTGCCATAGCTCCAGGCAAAGAAGATTCCAGAGTCGATAGGAATGATCCCACTTGTGACTCAGGTGTTCACTGATGAGTCTTTCCAGTTCTTCCTGATTGAAAATGCCACGATCAAGAGCGCGTTCACTCAATAATATTTCAAATAAAAGTGGTTTTAATTCGTTTCGAAACCAAACATTAATGGGCACTCCAAATCCCATTTTGGGCCGGGTTTGCAGTCGTGGCGGCAGATATTGTTCAAATGTTTCGATCAGAATCTTCTTTTGTTGCCGCTTGTCCATTTTCAGTTCAATGGGCATTTGTGCGGCCAGTTCGACGACTTCATGATCGAGGAAGGGAGAACGACATTCGAGTCCATACGCCATACTGGCAATATCGACTTTTTTCAGAATATCGAAGGGCAAGTAAGTCTGAACATCGACGCACGACGTCTGTGTGATGAAATCTCGGGAACTGCATTTGCTGTAGGCATCCAGAATCAGTTTTTTGGGGTGATAGTCACCCAGGGATTCACGAAACTCTGGAGTGTACATAGCCCTTCGAGCTTCGTCGTTAAAAATGGAGATCCAATTGAGATATCGCTCTTCACGAGATTTTGAAATCGCAGACAGAAAACGTTTTCCTCGCCTAATGATGGATCGTTGATTGGTCGGTCCGGGGATCTTTTGCCAGAGCGGATGACCAAGAATTCCCTTGAGGAGACGAGGTAAGCGATCCGTTTTTTCGGCAAGCTCGACGGCTCGATATCGTGGATATCCACAGAACAGTTCGTCACCGCCATCCCCCGAGAGTGCGACCGTCACATGCTGCCTAGTCATTTCGGAGAGCAACATGGTTGGGATTGCAGAACTGTCCGAAAATGGTTCATCATAATGCCAGATGAGCTTGGGCAGAATGCTGATCGCATCAGGATGCACAATCTGTTCGTGGTGTTGAGTGCCGAGATGTTTGGCGGCTTCGCGTGCGAAAGAAGTTTCGTCAAACTCTTTGACCGGGAAACCAATGGAAAACGTATTCGTTTGATGGGAAGACAACTCCTGCATCAGGCCGACGATGATGGTGGAGTCGATGCCTCCTGAGAGGAAAGCTCCCAAAGGAACGTCACTTCGCAATCTCAATTCGACCGCTTGTCGCATTCTGCGTTTGAGTTCCTTTCGCCAATCATCGGCACTTCGATACGGCGAAGAAGATTGGTTCGGTAATTCATACGGTGCCGACCAATAAGGTTTTGTGCATAATCTCCCCTGCTCATAGATCGCCAGATGTGCGGGGGGGAGTTTGTGATATCCGTCGAGAATACACTTCGGATCAGGGACGTACTGATAGGTCAGGTAATCATCGACAGCATCGCGACGAAGTTCGCGAGGGGCCCCGTCAATTTGTAGTAGCGATTTGAGTTCACTGGAAAAACTGAGTCTTCCTCGCTCTTCACGATAGAAGAGCGGCTTCTGACCCATTCGATCTCGAGCCAGAAGAAGTCGTTCCGCTCGTTGATCCCACACCGCCAGTGCGAACATTCCGCTGAGATGTTCGACAAACTGGTCACCATATTCTTCATAAAGATGAACGATCACCTCAGTATCGGTCTCGGTACGAAATTTGTGTCCTTTTGCTTTCAAACTTTCAGTGAGAGCACAATAATTGTAAATTTCGCCATTAAAAACAGTCCAGATTGTTTCGTCTTCATTCGAGAGAGGTTGAGTTCCTGTCGTGGAGAGATCAATGATCGAGAGTCGACGATGCCCCAACGCACAACCGAGAGTCGAAGGAGTGATCGCAGGTAACACTTCCGAATCAGAATTGAATTGTTGATGACTCCAACTATCCGGGGAATCAAAGTTGGCGTAGAGAAGCCCCCCCGCGTCGGGACCGCGATGGCGAAGAGTCTGGGTCATTTTCTGTAGTTCGCGCAAGGAGACGGGGTTTCCCTCGCGAGTCCAGATGGCTCCCGTTAATCCACACATATCACGTGATCTCTCGAACGGAGTGTTGACCTGTCTTCATCAAGTCTTCGTAGAGCTCTCGATGCCGTGCCACCATGTGTTCGATTCCGAATTCTGTTTGCATCCGTTTGGATGAAGCCTCTGACATCAATTGATACCTCGAGGGATTGTTGAGAATTCGGTCTGAGAACTGAGCGACCGCAGTACGATTGTCCAACGGAAAGAGTTCTCCCGTAATTTCCGGGATGACCAATTCCCGGTTCGCAGGAATGTCTGAAACCACAGCAGGAACTCCGGCTGCCATCGCTTCCATCAAACTATTCGACATCCCTTCAAAATTACTTCCCAGCCAGAAAAGGTCAACTCCATCCATCAAGGCGGCCCCATTCGGTTGGTGTCCAACAAATCGAACCAAATGGTCACAAGTGTATCGAATCGCAAGGTCTTCGAGATGAGTTCTCTCTGGTCCCTCTCCGGCAATCACGAAATAAGTGTTCTCAGACAATTGCTGAAATTGTTGAAACGACCACATCAGATGATCAATTCGTTTTTGTCGTGCCAGTCTCCCGACATGCGCGACAACTCTGGCACCTTCAGGAAGTTTCCACTTGGTATGCAATTGTTGACGATGCTCGAGGTTTCGCGGTGGCGGTTTTTCAACACCATTCGGGATGATCGATATCATCTGATTCGGGTAGCCAACCTGCTGATAAAAATCTGCGACCGGAGTAGAGTTAGCCAGCAGACGGTCAGTTCGTTTGATGAGCATCCGGTCAAGGCGAAGTTGCCATCCGGCTTTCCAGGAATCGACACACCGTTCTGAGGTTACAACTTTAAAACGTGGATTCGAGCCAGCCGCCAATCGACCGTACGCATTTGCTGTGAACATCCAGGTATGCAAGATGTCCGGGCTAGTTTGTCGTAAATAACGCTTCAACTTCCACCATGCCGAGGGATCGCAACGAAAACGCTTTCCAATGACGGTGACTCGAATACCGTGGTCTTCGAGTACGTCCTGATAAGGTCCGCCACGTGTCAAAGCAACGACATCAATGTCCCAAGACGTGGTGTCTTTGAGTCCACAAGCGAGCAAGGTGAGCTGTTTTTCAGCTCCAGATTGATCGAGAGTGGGAGTTAACAGGGTCAACCGCATGGGGATTTTTCAGATCGTGCCAATTGTTCGGACGAAACAGACTCTTCGGACAAAGAAATATGAATGGGGAGGAACCGTCAATTGACGACAGGCGACGGCTGTTCCAAAATATAATATATCCTCTTTCTCAGACAGAGTAGAACGTCGCGATGAAAATTCGAATCTTCCGAACATCCGACAATTATCATCATCACTACCGACATTGGGAACCTTCGGGGGGCGCCCCTCGTGCTTATGTCGTAGCCTTGCACGGCATTCAAAGTCACTCGGGTTGGTACGACTATTCTTCACAACGCTTATCCGACCACGGTTTTGATGTTCGCTTTCTCGACAGACGTGGTTCCGGACTGAACGGCTGTGAACGTGGTCACACCCCTCATTACGAACGTTTACTTAATGATGTGAGACAATTTCTTGTCGCTTTACGGGCAGAGCGTGACATCGAGCGTCCTGGGGCTCCGATCTTGCTGACGGGAATCAGTTGGGGTGGTAAGGTTGCGGCTGCGGTTGCGATACAGTTTTCGGATTTGATTGACGGTGTGGGTTTGCTGTACCCCGGAATATGTGCCAAAGTGAAGCCGACAGGTTTACAAAGACAATTATTGAAGTTCGCGAGATCGCAAGGTCAAGGAAAACGCCGCGTCACCATCCCGCTGGATGACCCTGCTCTTTTCACAGGGGTACCGGAATGGCAGTCCTTCATCAGGAATGATCGTTATGCCTTACGTCAAGTGAGTCTCGATTTTTTGCAAGCGTCTCTCGATCTCGAAAAAATCATCCAAACAGATGCTCCAAAATTGTCAGTCCCATTGTTAATGTTACTCGCCGGTCAGGACGAGATCATTGATAACGAACGAACTCTCGCTTTGATGATGAAGTTTGGGGCGACGAAAGAAAATTTGGTGATCTATCAAAATGCACGCCATACACTCGAATTCGAACCCAATCGACATGAAATTTTCAACGACTTGATTGATTGGATGAACCATCTATGTCGAAGAACTTAGATCGGTTAACATAACAAGATCGATTTCGTTCGCTCCGACTTTGTTTGATCAGTCATAGAGACTGAGGATGGATAGTCTTATGTTCCAATACGCTGCGGTTATATTCATCGGCGTCTCACTGTTGTGGTGTGAATCTGGCAATGCTCAAACAGTAAGTTCTGATTCCCCAAAGCCACCAGAAAAATCGGAGACAGACTCTAAAGACTCAGACAGCAAGCCTGAACTGATTCCCATCAACCCACAGAAAACGGCGTTAATCGACCGCGTTGACAAAAAAGTCATTCTGGAAACAACAGTGGTTTTCCGAAATGGCCTGTTGGAAATGCTGATTTGCCTGAAACAGACCAAGGAGCACGAATCGATTCTTGCCTTCGATGGAAAAGCTCGGGACATTCATGCCGCGTTGCTTGCGGTGGGAGCGCAGGCAGGAAAGCCCGTTAGTTGGGATCCTGAGTTCCGCCCTCCCACCGGACAGCGTATTGAAATTTCGTTGATGTGGCAGGATGAAAATCAGAAGTGGCATCGCACTAATGCAGAAAAATGGTTGCGCAGTGCGACACGCAAGTATTTCATAACGCGTCTGAGACATTTGCCAGCCGGGGTCAATTTTCCTGACGAAAGCGATTTACGCTTCGACGAGAAACATCAAGAATTACTCTGGTTTGGAGTCATGGACGCGGATGAAAAAAAACAGGCGCTCTCATTATCGTCTGAAAAAACATTTCAGGTCGCTGTTGAAAAACTGTTCCAAGCCTCTCAAATCAAGCCGATGACAGCGGATTGGGTCTTCTCGGGCAGCATGTTCTATGTTGATGAGAAAACCGGCGAGTCTCATTATTTGGCAGAAGATGGCAATCTCATTTGCGTTGCAAATTTCTCGTCGGCGACCATTGATGTGCGTGAAAAAAGCTCTGCAGACGCGTCGGGTTTGGCTTACGAGGCTTGGGAAGAACGTATTCCACCACTTGGGACGAAAGTGCGTGTGGAGCTAAAACCGGTCCCTCCCAAACGTCCGAAGAAGTGACTTTTAAACTTCGGAAACAGTTCTTTTTAGCGTTTTGTGAAGACTAGCTTTGGGCCAAACACTGTCATCGTTCTTTGCCAGCAGAAATCTCCCTTTTCGTAATCTGCGGGAACTGCTAGATCTCTATCAGATATTGCGATGAACAGGATTTTACGTTCACTCTCACATGACATCATGTAGGGATGCTATGAGTAAGTCTTTCACACTGTATATAAGTTTTATTTTGACGGTCGTCATCTTGGGGGGATGCTCGGATGAGCAAGCAGATCAGTCCATTAAAGATGACGTTCAGTTGATACCGGCCATGCCGGGAACCACCGTAGATGTGCAGCCAGTCTCTGCTCAGATGTTATCCTCACAACGTATTGTGATGAAGAAAGACCAGCAATATTACTTCCATAAAGTCATTGAACAAAGCTTGACGGGTGACCCCGGTAGCTCTCTGAATGCCGTCTCTGAAAAGATTGAACTACTGCTCTCAATGACAGTGATTGATGAAACCCCAACTTCTTATGCACTGGAAGTTTCTTTTCACAACATTCGCTACCATCACACCATCGGTGATCAGCAGATTGTTTATGATTCTCGCAGTAGTGCCAACGTCCCTCCCGAAGCGTTGCCGTATCAGGGGTTGCTTGAAAATGGTTTCACCTTGATCCTTAACCGAGATAACACTATTCGAGAAATTCAGGGCTACCCGCAGTTTGTTGAAAAATGTATCTCACAATATCCCGTCAGTTTGCAACAGGGTTTAAGGCAACGTTTGGGTGGAAGCGTGACGAACTCTCAGCAAACAGTCTCGATGGCTATGTCATTTCTTGATGAAAGTATTGCCCTGTTACCATTTGGGCCACTCGCATCGGACGGTGACTCCTTTCCTCTGGAGGTCACTTGGCCGGCATCTTTTGTTCGCTCTCAACCTGTCCCGGTTGAGGAATCGATTCAATCTCGAATTCAACATATTTCGGGAGATGGACAGACAGCACACGTCACAATTCGAGGAGAATTGCGTCCTCTCAATCCGCAAGGATCGGTGACAACTTCGGCAGTGCGAACCAGGATTCTGGGAGGCGAAATTACCGGCAGTTGCTCAATATCTTTAGAAACCGGTTTACCCAAAAGCTGTCGCATTCAGCGAGAATTCGCTTTAGAAATCGCTTCGCTCAGGCAGCAAACGATTACCGCACGCAAAATCGTTGTAACATCACTCGAAGCGTGGACACCACAAGAAGCTCGATGATGGTGAGCCTATTTTGATCCCAGAAAACGAACCCAGCGGTTGCCTCCCTCATCCTCATTGTCTGAGAGAGGAGCTGACGTGTCTTTTCGAGCGGAAGGGTTGTTGAGTTCTTGTTCCAACTGCTTAAGACGGAATTCTTCACGAGCAAGTTTCGCTCGTTCCATCGACATCTCAATTTCAGATTGTCGTAGTTTTTCTTCCAGATCAAGCTGACGTTTCCGTGAGTCCTCTAAGTCAGCCATTCCGGCTTCTTCTTTCAGATGCTCAATGGCTTCAAGCAAATGGTCGATGTAGTCATCACGTAACTCGATAGTGTTGAGTAAAACTTTAGAATCCGCTTTTTTAATGTTGGCAACGGCTTCTGGACGATCTTTGATGGAGAAGCTGAAATCGTTGGGTTCATTCACCTCTTGGTTGGCGGGTGTGCTCGGCAGTGGGATCGCTGCGACTCCGGGAATCATTTCCGAATTTGGAATTATGATGTCGCTACTGTCATCCGGTGATGGTCCGCCTTGATCGCCCAATAGACGGGCTTTCATCTCGTCCCAACTTCCACCGTTATTCGATTGTGTGGCAGGACCGAAGTCTTTACCTTTGCCAACAGAACTGGGAGTCCCGGTTGTGGACAAATTGTCTTTAAGCTGTAATTGTGCGCCCAGCATTTCACGCAACTCGGCAAGTTGAGCTTCGAATCGGCCCATTGCGGAGGTTGACTGGAGATCTTCCCAATGATGTATGGCCGATTTCAAATCGTTGATGAGCTCACGCTGCTCGTCGATGACCTCGGCAGGAATTCCAGAAAGCAGTTTACCTCCACGATCGACACCACTTCGATGCAATCGGTCAAGTTGTTCAGCGGCTTGTTCGAGTCGGGATGTCAAAGCAGTGACAACTTTTTCCCGTTCCGTCAATTTCTTCTGTAACTCGTCATTCCGTTGACGAAGACTCCCGATGGCCTGATCTCGCTCATAAATTAGGGGTTTTAATTCATCTACGTTATCAGGGAGGTATTCGGGATTTTCGGGAATCGTAATTTCATCGAGATTATTGGGCGACGTAGAACCAGGCTGAGTCGGCTGCTCAGTCTCGGAGTCGGTGTTCTGTTCGTCGTGACTGTCGATGAAGTTCTGGAACCGCTTATTTCAGGTGATAGGTTGATTACTAATACAATGACCGTCTCTTATAGCCTAGCTCGAAAACAGCGCCAGATCTCTTCTAGCTTCCAAAAGTTTGGAGATGGTTGCAAGAACGGAAACAGTGCGCGAAGCGTTAGTCATAGATTTCTGGATTGACCACATTTGCCGGTTTTTCACCTTGCAGGGTTTGAAGGATTTGATGACAAACTCGTGTTCGGAGGTCAATCAGGGACTCTTCAGAGGTAAATGCGGCGTGTGGGGTCACAATCACTCTGTGATCTCGATACAGCGGTAGGCTTAAATCGGGAGGTTCGGGGTCAAATACGTCCAAACCGGCTCCGGCAAGCTGGTCGGATTGAATCGCCTCCCATAATGCCGAATGATCGACGAGACCTCCTCGCGAGGTGTTCAGCAGCATACTGCCTGGCTTCATCAGCGAGAGAGTCTCGGCATTGATGATCTGATGACTTTCACAGGTGTGTGGAGCGTGGAGAGAGAGGTAATCGCTCTGGGACAATAGTTCTTCAAAGCTCACCATTGCGCAGCGTGTGTCATAGTCTTTGTTCGAGGGCGAATGTGCAATCACCTGCAAACCAAAACTGAGTGCTCGCTCCCTGACTGCTCTGGCAATCCTTCCAAAACCGAGTAACCCTAACGTGCGTCCTTGCAGGCGGAACATCGGACCGGCACCGGATAAGTCATAGATTCCCTGCTTGGCCTCTCGATCAAACTGGGCTATTTTTCGTGACAACGACAGTAGAAGACTCATCGTGTGACCAGCCACTTCCGGGATGCAATAGTCGGGAACATTGGTGACGGGGATCCCTAGCCGCCTGGCTGTGGGGAGATCAATGTTATCCAAGCCGATACCCAGGCGAGCGATCAGACGACACCGAGGGGACGCTTCAATCACAGCTTGTGTCACCTTGGCCCAACAAGTGGCAATCGCATCGACATCAGAAGCGAGTGCGATCAGCGTCGATTCATCGCCGTTGGGAGCTTCAATCAGTTCGACATCACCGGAAGACAAAATCTCTCGTTCGAGATCAAGATTCGGCCAAGCTCGATCTGTCAATAAAACTCGATAGCCGGATGACATGTTGCATCAGTCCGTATCTGAGAGATCAACGAGTGAATCAATTAGCCGGCCGCATGTTCGGCGGCCAGTTGGGACATGCGAATCGCAGGTTCGACCACACGTTCCCAATTATCGTGAAGATAGCCTGGCGGTCCGCCTTTGGCGGCGACAATTTCTGCCGCGTCGATCGTGGGAACCATTTCAATGGCATCCCACGGGCAGACGAGGAGCTCGTAAGGATTTGATTTTTTCCCAGGGATATGAACACAGACTTCACAGCCTACACACCGTTCGACATCAATCTCGCACCAAGATTGCAGGGTTGGGATTCCCGATCCAGGCACTTTTTCAATGCAGTCCACAGGACAGACTTCCAGACAGGCCTCGCAGCCGGTGCAGTTATCTGCATTGATAATGGCCACTTCCTTGGGCAGTTTTTTGCGTTTTTTCGCCATAATTCCAGAATCGAAATCAATGATGGTTAAAAAAGAGCGTCTATCACATGATGTCAGAAATGAATTCCAACCTATGCTAAGTGTACTCGCTACCCCTCGGTTCTTCCAAGTCCGGTTCGAGAGAATAATGCCGCAAATCATGACTCACACGGCTTTAATATCGGGTGATATATTCTGAAAATCTAGGCTTTCTGCCTTATTTTGGGTGTGCAAGTGTGACTTTCAAATTTACCTCTTTTTCCTCCCGCAAAACAACCACATCCACTTCGTCTCCCGCAGAAAATCTTCTGAGTGCTAAATCGAAGTCATCCAGTCCGTTCACGGCAGTCTCTCCGACCTTGATAATTCGATCACCTGCCTTGAGTCCACCTTTGTCTGCAGGGCTCTCCGGTGAGACTCCCGTGATGCCATAACCTTTCCCTTCAGAAGCGAAATCGGGAATGGATCCGAAATAAGGACGACTTCCGCTGCGACCAATGTTGGCCCGTTGTTTGATTTCGACGTAATCTGGTCGCTCTTTCGTCATTAAGGTCTGTTTGATGATGGGTTCCATCGTGCTGACGACAAGTCCGATCCCTTCCAGATTGATTTTTTCAACATCGTCGGTTGGCTTGTGATAATCGGCGTGAGTCCCTGTAAAGAAATGGAGGACGGGAATTTGTTTACCATAGAACGAAGAATGATCGCTGGGGCCAAATCCTTCAGGTTGCATGGAGAGCTTAAACCCGGAAGCTTCCGTTTCTTTAATAACTAAAGACTTCCATCGAGAGGAAGTTCCGGTACCGAAAACCGTCAAGTTTTTGTCCTCGTTTAATCGTCCGACCATATCCATGTTGAACATGGCGACCGTTTTTTCTAAAGAGAAAACTGGTTCTTTGACGTAATGAGCACTCCCAATCAGTCCCAGTTCTTCGGCGGTAAACGCGATGAAAACCATCCGTCGAGGTGGAGGATTGTCGCTTTTGGCAAAACGTCGAGCGAGTTCGATCAGTGCCACCGTTCCCGAAGCATTATCGTCAGCACCATTGTGGACTTCTTTGGTGTCAGGAGAGAGTGAATTACTACCTCCGTAACCGACATGATCATAATGCGCGCCGATCACAATTGTTTCGTCCGCAAGCGGCCCTTCACCTTCCAACACACCAATCACATTATGAACTTCTGATTGGACTAGGTTAATGTCGGTTTCAAGTGTCACGGTCCAGCCTTTGAGTTCAGCACTTCGAGATTGTAAATCACCGTCAATTCCAGCTTCAATCTCTCGTAAATTAGTGTCCAGCGATTTCTGGAGCATTTGATTGCAGACGTCTGCCGAGATATGGGCAATCGAAACATCGTCGTTCTTTCCCATACCGGCATAACCAAATTCCATGAGACTGTCAGTTTTCAAATCAGCATGAATGTCTTTGAGTTCATGAATACGTTCCGTCGCGCGGACCAAATTATGTTGGAATGATTCCGCAAACTCTTTTTCAATCCATTGTTCGACAGTCGCGACGAGTTTGTCTTTTGCTTCTCCAATCTGTCGGTCGGCATTTTGTTTTTTGGAATCACCCGTGTGAGGTTCGTTCACAAAGAGCACGCCCACGGCCCCATGTCCAAACGCTCGACTCACTTTTGTGTTGAGGCTGGCATCGATGGGTATGCTGCCGTGATGGCTTTTGAAAGGAGCATCGTCGCGATCCTGTCGAGGCATACGCCGCATGATGATGACCACTTTGCCTTTGACATCGACGTTCGCGTACTCATCGATGTGGATATCGGGATTATCAATTCCGTAACCGACAAACACCAATGGTGCTTCTACCAAACCACTTCCCCCAAAAGAGCAGACCGTGAACTGCTCCTTTTGAGTCAGCATGATTTGTTTTCCATCAGGACCGTGAAGCACAACGCGATTCGATTCGCCCAGTTCCGCACCATTAGGCATGTTGAATGTCTGAAACGCATCTCCGTCAACCTGAGTGACATCCAGACCGGCAGCCGCGAATTGTTCTTTCACATACTGAGCGGCCTTATCGAGCCCTTCGGTTCCGACTCCTCGCCCTTCCAAGTCGTCAGACGCGAGGTAGGAAATATCCTTATTCAATCGTTTTCCCGCATCGGACAGCTCTTTTGCTGCACTCGCCTGTAAGCAGAGCGTGCAAGACACAACGAGACACAAAGTGATTGTGAAGATTTGATTACGTCGCAGCATCGAGGACATCCTTCGTCGTTGATGAAAAATTGTGTTCGGAGCGGCTTGAGCCGTGAATTTGTAACTTCATTGTGTTCTCATTAATCATAGGACTCCAGTGAAAACAGGAAAGTCCCCGAACTTTGAAGATTCTTTAGAATCACCCCAGAACTATGAGAGTTCAATTGCATCCATTTCATTAAATATTTCGAAGGATAGCATGGCTGAACTGAATTACTCTCTCATCTCTCCCGCCAAAATTCGTTTTGGTTGGGGCGTTCGCTCCGAAGTGGGTGAACTGGCCCGAACATTGGGACGACGAGCCCGAATTGTTCTCGGCTCACGCACATTGGCGAAATCCGACGAGTATCGACAGATTCTTGAGCAATTAAGAGCAGCAGGAATTGAACCGCATCATCTGGTCACGATTTCCCACGAACCCGAAGTCTGCGATGTTGATCAGGCTGTGAAAGTGTTACTTGAGCATTCTCCTCTTGAAAGTGACTTTCTGATCGGATTGGGAGGAGGAGCCGCCATTGATCTGGCGAAAGCAGTGGCCGCCATGACGACGAATCGTGAAGGATCCTCGGTCGTCGATTATCTGGAAGGTGTCGGTCGTGGAATCAATATCACTGAGCCCCCTTTACCCATGATGGCCATCCCCACGACTGCCGGGACAGGATCGGAAGCGACTAAAAATGCGGTCATCTCTTCTTACGATCCGAAGTTCAAAAAAAGCCTTCGTTCGGATTTGATGGTTCCCAAAGTGGTTCTGGTGGACCCAGAGTTGACAGTCAGCGTACCCTCGAAAACGACGGCATACTCTGGCATGGATGCGATAACGCAATGCATTGAAAGTTACATTTCAATGCGATCTCAATCGATCCCACGTGCATTGGCGTTACAAGGGACACGCCTTGCGATTCCATCGATTGTGGAAGCTGTGAACGATCCGTATTCGCGTCAGGCGCGTTCACGAATGTCGCATGCAGCATTGTTGTCCGGGATTGCACTTGCGAATTCGGGGTTAGGAATGGCTCATGGGGTTGCCGCCGCATTGGGAGTTCATTGCAAAATTCCGCATGGGTTGGCGTGTGCGGTCATGTTGCCGGTTGCGTTACGAGTGAATCAGACGGTTGCTCAGCGTCGTCTGGCAGAACTCGCACGCGAATGTGGACATGGCACGGACGACAGCACCGATACACAACTCGCCGATGAATTTATCGAACGCATCGAGGGACTTTGCCAATCGGTGAATATCCCATCGAAGCTGTCGGATCTGGGGGTCACCAAGTCACAACTTCCCGAGATTGTTAAAAGTTCTCGCGGTAACAGTATGTCTGGTAATCCTCGTGAACTGACCGATACTGAATTGCAGGGAATTATGGAGGGGATGTTGTGATTCTCACCGCTGGACTCTCGCCTGCCTGGCAACGGATTATGGTCTTCGATGACTTCAAGATAGGAGAGGTTAACCGTGCTCAGAATGTCGTTCATTGTGCCTCGGGAAAGGTTCTCAATGTTGCTGTTGGGTTGAAAACACTCGAGGCCGATGTCATTTGCCTCTCATCAATCGGAGGAGACTCTGCTGCTGCCATTCAACACGAGTTTGCAGAAATGGAGATACTCACCCACTGGATTGAGACCTCTGCCAAAACACGAACATGCATCACCGTTCTTGATCAATTACATCAAAAGACGACCGAATTAGTAGAAAACGCGGAATCAATTACCCCGCAAGAGTTAGATTCCTGGGTGACGCATTTTCATCAACTCGCAAGTCAA
>JAQWSQ010000079.1 GCA_029243145.1 Planctomycetaceae bacterium
ATCAGGATTTCATGGGGACCGTACGTCCCAAAAAAGGGACCAAGATTGCCTACTTCGAACAAGAGCCGCACCTTGAACCCGATCAGACGGTCGAACAATGTTTGAACGACGCAGTCGCCGAATCCCGCGCAATTCTGGAACGTTATAACGAAATCAATATGAAGTTTGCCGAGGAAATGACTCCTGAAGAGATGGAGAAAGTTCTCGAAGAGCAAGCCGTGGTGCAGGATAAAATTGATGCGGGCAATTTGTGGGAACTGGATCGCGAATTGGAAATCGCCAGTGATGCGATGCGGTTGCCCCCGAAAGACAGCGTGATTGGGAATCTCTCTGGGGGTGAGAAACGCCGCGTTGCTTTGTGTCAGTTGCTCTTGCAAAATCCCGATGTTCTTTTGCTCGACGAACCGACCAACCATCTCGATGCGGAATCGATTGGCTGGCTGGAACGTTTTTTGGAATCATTTCCGGGAACCGTGGTGGCGGTGACGCACGATCGTTATTTCCTCGATAACGTGGCCGGCTGGATTCTCGAACTCGACCGCGGCCACGGATATCCGTATGAAGGAAACTATTCGTCCTGGCTGGAACAAAAGCAAGAACGCTTGGCGGTCGAAGAAAAACGAGAAACGCAACGCCAAAAGGAACTCAAGCGGGAACTCGAATGGTCCCGCATGTCACCCAAGGCGCAGGCCACCAAAAACAAAGCCCGTTTGCAGCGGTACGAAGAGCTGGCCTCGAAGGAGTACGACATCCGTGACGGCGCAGCCGACATTCAAATCCCCGTCGCCCAGGCATTGGGCGATCTAGTCGTTCGCGCGGAAGGTCTCACAAAATCGTACGGCGATCAATTGATCTTCGAGAACCTGGAATTCGACCTCCCACGCGGAGGGATTGTCGGCATCATCGGCCCGAACGGTGCCGGAAAAACGACTCTCTTAAAATTGATCACCGGCCAAGATGAACCTGATTCCGGGGAACTCAAAGTCGGCACCACGGTTCAACTTTCGTATGTCGATCAAAATCGTGACGACCTCGACCCGGATAAGTCGGTTTATGAAGTGATCTCTGGCGGGCTCGATATGCTCGAAGTCGGCAAGACCAAAATTCACGCGCGGGCGTATTGTGGACGGTTCAATTTCAAAGGGAGCGACCAACAAAAGAAAGTCGGTCAGCTCTCAGGGGGAGAACGCAACCGCGTCCACATGGCCAAGTTGCTCCGCTCGGGTGGTAACTTGCTGTTGCTCGACGAACCGACAAACGATCTCGATGTGGAGACGCTCCGTTCGTTAGAAGAAGGATTGTTGAGCTTCGGTGGATGTGCCGTAGTCGTCTCCCATGATCGCTGGTTCCTCGACCGCATCGCGACACATATCCTTGCGTTTGAAGGCAACAGTCAGGCGTATTGGTTTGAAGGCAATTACAAGATGTACGAAGCGAGTCGCAAACAACGGCTGGGAGAAGACGCCGATCAACCGACCCGATTGCAATTCAAACCGCTCAAACGCTGAATCGATTAAGGGAGGATGTACTCTATTTGAGCCGCCAGCGCGAGCCAGCCGGGCCGGGCGATATTGAGTCGTGGCATCAGCCATTGTTGGTCTACCGCAGTGGTCCTTTCCAGTGGTTTGGTGTTTCATCATCGTTAGGCACAGTCGGACGTTGGCTTTCCTGATATGCTTCCCAAGTCTCTAATCGCTCATTGTGCTTGTCAATATGCACCCAACAAGATTCGATACAGTGGCGATTTAACACGCTCCTCTGGGGACATCTTAGCCAGTGCGTCCATGGCAGTTTGAGCCTCTTCCATGCTCATTGACGGAGGGAGCCCATCATTGAGTTGGTCGCTGTTCTCTGTCACTTCGTCGTCGCTGATACTGGCCATATAGCCGGAAGTTGCCAACTCGTCAGGATCAGGGGTGGAGGGTGCGCCTTCGCCGACGGCTCCCGCTACCGCAACAACGCCGATTAAGCCGCTTCCGCCGTAGCCTCCCTCATCTTCGACGACGAGATTGCCATTTTCATCATACTCGCGATATCACCACCAACTGCCATCGTCGTAGTACTCGACATCGTAGTAGTCATCGCCGCTGCCGGAAACACTGGCTGGTCCTTCTGCGATGCCCGCTCCGATGTTGCTTTGGCCCTGGTCGGGAGTGTTGTTGCCGAAGGCCGCGTTCATCCGCCGTTGACTTGCTGTTGAGCAGTACCCATGCCACCACCGACGTTCGGTTGTTGTGTCTGGCGGTTGGCAGACGCACCAACTCGAGACTATTGCATCGAGATGTTCTCTCCCGGTATGATCGAAGAAATCTCTAAGGTCGAGCATCGACTGGTCCACAGAAACTTGGAGCGGAGAAACGTATGACTCTTCAGCAACAATGTATCTGCGGTCATCGCGTTATCAACCGGATCTTTTTATCATCTATACCGGACACAATGAGTTTCTTGAGGGTCAGACCTATTCATCGTTAATGGGATCTCCTGAAGCGATTCGCATTTCAGCGGGGCTCGCTTCTCATCTGCGGATTTATTCGGTATTCCGTAGAATTCTTCATGCGGAAGAGAAACCCATCGCGATTGATGATTCGACCGATCTCTCCGAGGTTCAGACCCGATTGGATCGCTCGGTGGGCCCAAACGCCTATCACCGAGACGAACTTTGGCAACAAGAGATTATTCATCAGTTGCGAAAGAATCTGGAAACCATGGTCGCACTGGCGTCAGACTGCGGAGCTCAAATTATTTTTCTCACGCCAGCCTCAAATCTTCGAGACTTCGAACCGTTTAAAAGTGAAAATTATCACGATCTGCATGGCGTGGAGCTGAAAAACTTTCGTCAACTTGTCGTTGAAGCCAATCAACATTATCAAGATGGGGATTTTGAGATCGCTCTTCAGACCATCGATCAATCACTGGCTATTGACGATCTCCATGCTGATGCTCAATTTCTGCGTGCGAAGATACTTCTCGCTCTCGGCAATACTAAGGCAGCACGAGAAGCGTTTACCCGCGCATTGGAAGAAGATGTCTGTCCGCTTCGAGCGAACGAAGAAATTATTAAAACGATTCACGATGTCGCCACAGAACATCATGTACCTTTTATCGACTTCTCTGAAAATATTAATTCCTTGGCGGCAGATCAGATTCCTGGAGACGACTGGTTTCTTGATCATGTTCATCCAGTCATTGGAGGACACCGCTTGCTCGCCGAGATGATTTGTGAAAAATTGACCCAGCTTGATATCGTTGAGCCTCGTTCCAATTGGAATGAGGATGAGTTTGCGAAAATTGCGAAACAGGTGGAATCGCAAATTGATCCACGAAAACACGCTTTGGCTTTGAGGAACCTTGCCAAAGTCCTCGGCTGGGCCGGCAAGAATCAGGAAGCAGAAAAACTTGTTGCCAGGGCGATGGAATTGTTACCGAACGACGCTGAAACTCATACGATGGCTGGAGTCGCCGCAATGCGAGATGATCGCATTGCCTCGGCGAAAATACATTTTGAAAAGGCACTTGAGATCGATCCTGCCAATGCTCGTGCTTTGATTGGCCTTGGAGACATCATGAGCAGAAATGGTAATCACCAAAACGCTCTGACACACTTTATTTCCGCGACACAGATTGATCCGAATCTTGTACCCGCCTGGTTCAACATGGGAAATTCACTTCGTCAACTCGGTCAGCTCAAGGATGCAGTGACAGCTTATCAGAAAGCTCTCGAACTCGAACCAAACCATCCAGACGCTCATAAAAATCTGAGGCTAACCCTCGTCTTACAAGGAGATTTAACAACAGCGATCTCCCATTACGAAGCTGCCATTCAACTGGACCCCGATTCAGCAGACCGACATGCCGATCTGGGTTTAGTGTTAATCGATGCGGGAAAAACCCAACAAGCAGCTACCGAGTTTGAAACGGCGTTGATGATAGATCCTAACTCTGTTCCGGCGTTAATCGGAACAGCGTTGTTGAGCGAGCAAGCGGGCAATCTGACACAGGCTGCTAATGCTCTGCGAAAAGTATTAGCCATCGATCCTGAGAACACGAACGTGCGCAATTTCCTGGAACGAATCAGCAATTAGATTCCATTGTGATTCACCGGGACACTCGCCCAGTCGATCAACCGACACGCTTGCAGTAGTTCTGTTGGGTTACGATTCGTACCACTCATCTAACTCAACATACAATTTATGAATCGCTATCAAGAAGTCGACATCGAAAGACAATAGGAGACCGTGCTCAGTACCCAGCCAACTCATCTGCGGCATCCGCGAAATCCGCGGTTAAAAAAAAATGAAACACCGATTTGCTTGCGCAAGCGGCTCATATTGTCCGACTCGTTGCCCTAAAGCTGTAGGTGTTTTGGAATTTGTAGATCGCGTCGCTCTCGGCTATGATAAAAGCAGGGCATCAATCGCCTCCCACCTGCACTCTCTCAACTGCTCGACCAACATGATTCGATCTACTATTCTACTTTTTGCTTTGGCATATTTCTGCGTGGACTCCTCATTTGCGGAGGATGCGACGAAACTCTCTTATGCACGCGATGTGAGGCCGATTCTTTCTAAGAATTGCTTTCAATGTCACGGCCCGGATGACAAAACTCGTGAAGCCGACTTGAGACTCGATGAAGCAGAGTCGGCGTATTCCAGCGCAGAGCATGATCCGGCAATCGTTCCCGGAAAACCAACCGAGAGTGAGTTGATCGCACGGATTACCTCGGACGACGAGTTTCTGCAGATGCCTCCCCCTGACTCCAAGATATCGATTACGCCTCAGCAAATTAAAATTCTCAAACTCTGGATTGATCAAGGAGCAGAGTACGAGGAGCATTGGTCCTTTATTAAGCCTGAACGTCCCGAGGTTCCTTATTTTGATCTATTAGAAAACCCCATCGATGGTTTCATTCGTGCCGATCTGAAGAAAGTCGGTTTGAAGTCCAATCCACCGGCGGATCGATACACATTGGTACGTCGTGTTTATCTCGATTTGATTGGCTTGCCGCCGACTCTACAACAGGCGGATGCGTTTGTGAATGACGCTCGTCCTGACGCTTACCAGCAATTGGTCGAAGAGTTACTCGCCTCACCCCATTATGGAGAGCGCTGGGCACGTCGCTGGCTCGACTTGGCCCGTTATTCTGATACCAATGGTTACGAGAAAGATCGTCCGCGTTCGATGTATTCCTATCGAGACTGGGTGATCAATGCGTTGAACTCGGGAATGCCTTTCGATCAATTCACGATTGAGCAAATTGCGGGAGATTTACTTCCCGATGCGACGCAGTCCCAAAAGATTGCGACCGGTTTTCATCGCAATACGATGGTCAACGAAGAGGGAGGAGTCGACCCGCAGGAATATCGTTTTCATGCGATGGTTGATCGTGTGGGAACGACGGGAACGACCTGGTTGGGCCTCACCATCGGCTGTGCCCAATGTCACACTCATAAGTACGACCCCATCACTCACGATGAGTTTTATTCGATGATGGCGTTTCTCAATAACGCCGATGAACCGACGATGAAAGTGATCGATCCCCAGATCACCGTCCAACAAGAAATAATTCAGCAACAGATTGACGATTATCGTGAGCAACTCGCGGACAACTTTCCGCCTCCACCGGAAGACCAACGTGGAAAGTATCTCACTCCCCGAGAGAACCAATCCAGATATCAGCACCAGCAATTTCGCGACTGGCTGGAGAAGCAGCAAGCAGCCTATGTGCATTGGGAAACTGTGAAGCCCGACAATGTGACTTCTAATACACCCAACATCACGATCCTCGATGACAAATCGGTGTTGGTCTCGGGCGATCAAACCAAGAACGACATCTTCACCGTCTTAATGACGACCGCTGCCAAGCAGATCACCGGGATACGCTTGGAAGCATTGCCACATGAGTCATTACCCTTCGGAGGTCCGGGAAGAGCCACCATTCATGCGGGCGTGGAAAAAGGTGGGGAGTTCTTCCTTTCTGGAATCAAATTCGAGGTAAGGCAGGGAACTGATCAAAAGTGGATGCCCGTGAAACCGGCCTCTGCAAAAGCCAGTTTCGCCCGCGATAACCGTTTGGCCGAACATTCCATTGATGGCAAGTCGGATACCGGTTGGTCGGTGAATCCTCGAATTGCCGAACGTCATCAAGCCGTTTATCAATTTGCTGATCCCATCGAAAACGCCACAGGACAGCTCCAATTTCGCATTCGCCTCGAGCATGAATCGTTCCATCCCGCGGGACTGGGACGTTTTCGTTTTTCGGTGACCGATCAAGCCGGGGAGCTGCAAGCCTTTGATCGACCATTGCAAATCGAACAGATTCTCAGAAAACGGGCAGGAGGTAGAACCCTGAATGAGAAGCGTGCGTTGATGCAGCGTTTTTTGGAACAGACTCCTTTGCTGAAAAAGGAACAGGAACATCTGGCCAATCTCACACAACAGCTCCCCGATTATCCGACTACGCTTGTGATGCAGGAACGTCCCGAGCAATTTCCCCGGACGACTCACCGCCATCATCGCGGAGAGTTTTTGAGTCCCAAGGAAGAATTGTCTCCCACGGTTCCCGCTGTCTTACATGATCTCCCCGAGGAAGCAACACGCGATCGTTTGATGTTTGCACGTTGGCTGGTTGATCGTGAAAACCCACTCACCGCACGGGTCGTGATGAATCGGCAGTGGGAAGCCTTTTTCGGACGAGGAATCGTGCGGACCACAGAAGATTTTGGCCTACAAGGAGAATTGCCCACTCATCCCGAGTTGCTCGATTGGCTGGCCGTCGAATTTATGGAAAGTGGCTGGCGACTGAAACAGATGCACAAACTCATTGTCATGTCAAAAACTTATCGTCAATCGGCGGCTGTCTCGGAACAGACCGCGAAAATCGATCCGGAAAACCGATATCTATCGCATGCTTCTCGAGTTCGTCTTGAGGCTGAGATCGTCCGCGATAATGCGTTGGCGTCATCGGGCTTATTGAGCCGCAAGATCGGCGGACCGAGTGTCTTTCCCCCACAACCCCCCGGCATCACTGAAGCCGCGTATGGTCGATTGAATTGGGTCGTCAGCAAAGGGGAAGATCGCTATCGTCGAGGGCTTTACACATTCAACAAGCGAACCGCCCCGTATGCCATGTTTTCGACGTTCGATGCACCCAGCGGTGAGTCATGTCTCTCACGACGCGATCCCTCTAATACGCCTTTGCAGGCTCTCACGATGCTCAATAGCGAAGTGCTACTGGAAGCCGCCCAACAGATGGCATTGCGCTCCCTCCAAAAATCACCACAAGATGTCAGACAGCAGATTCTGACGATGTTTCGAGAGTCATTGATTCGTCCGCCGAGTGAAGAAGAACTCACATTGCTCGCAGAGTTTTATGAACAACAACGAACAATGCTTTCGGTCAACAAGCGAAACTCGCATCTGATCACCGGAGCTGGAGTCATCAATCGCTGGGACTTTAACGATGGCGCTGAAGGTTGGTCGGCCGTGAATCATTCCTCATTGAAACATCAACAAAATAGAATCGTCATTGAGTCGACCGGCAATGATCCGTTTCTGCGTGCTTCGCTAGATGCTCCGGCAGGCGAACTGACTATGAATATTCGTCTTCACTCAGAAGACGAGGGGTCTTGTCAACTTTTTTGGACGACCGCCAATTCTCCTGTCGAATCGGAGCAACATTCTGCCAGTTTTGAAGTCAAACGGGGTTGGGCAGAATATCAGACTGTCATCAATGCCGATGAGCCGTTAACAGGTCTTCGCTTTGATCCCGTGGCAAAGCCGGGGAAAACCGAAGTTGACTGGATCGAAGTTTCAGTTGGTAACAATCGCCAGACTCTGCCCGCAGATGTTAATGTGGTGGATTGGGCAACACTGACTTTGATCGCCCGGTCGCTCTTGAATCTCGATGAAGCGATCACCAAACCTTAATTTTTTTGACACAGAACTTACACTTTGACGATTCTGATCCCATGACCGAACATTTTTCGAATCCTTTACTTGCACAAACTCGGCGTCAATTTTTTAACGACTGCGGTGTCGGTGTTGGCAAAATCGCCTTGGCATCGTTGCTTGCCAATCAGGTGGGACAACGAAGTTCTCGTGCGCAGGATGCCACGTTGGATCTGCCCAAACCTCACTTTGAACCAAAGGTGAAACGGGTGATCTATTTGTTCATGGCGGGAGCACCCAGCCAGCTCGACTTGTTCGACTACAAACCGAAACTGGCTGAGCTGGAAGGAAAACCGATCCCTCCAGATGTGGTCAAAAATCAGCGGTATGCCTTCATTCGGCCCGATAGCACCTTATTGGGGCCACGCTACAAATTTTCAAAGCATGGTGATTCGGGAGCCGAGATTTCCTCCATCATGCCACACTTGTCAGAAATTGCCGACGATATTGCCATCGTGAAGTCGATGACGACCGATCAATTCAATCATGCCCCGGCACAACTGTTTCTCAACAGCGGCAGTCCGATCCCCGGTCGTCCTGCAATGGGTTCTTGGGTGACGTACGGTTTGGAAAGTGAAGCCAACGATCTTCCCGGCTTTGTGGTTCTTTCCACCGGTGGGGGAACAAGCGGCGGCGCATCCAATTGGACCAATGGCTTTCTGCCCGGACGATATGCGGGCGTTCCGTTTCGATCCCAGGGGGAGCCGATCTTGAATGTCTCTAACCCTGCTGGCTTGACCAACGAACAACAACGCGATTCACTCGACCTAATTAGAAAACTCAACCAGAATCAGTATCAAAAGTTGAACGATCCGCAAATTGCCACGCGCATCGATGCTTACGAAATGGCGTATCGCATGCAGACCCGTGCTCCTGAGTTAATGGACTTGGGAGCCGAAACCAAAGAAACTCTAAAATCGTATGGTGCAGAACCGGGGAAAGCTTCGTTCGCCAATAACTGTCTATTAGCACGTCGCTTGATCGAACGTGGCGTGCGTTTCATCAACGTCTATCACAAAGGCTGGGATCATCACAGCAATGTGGAAGGCGGCTTGAAAGGACAATGCGGTAAGACAGATCGTCCTGCCGCAGCGTTGGTTAAGGACTTGAAGGAACGCGGATTACTCGACGATACTCTGGTCATTTGGGGCGGGGAGTTTGGTCGTACGCCGATGGTGGAGTCTTCCGCGTCATTGGGTCGTAAACTGGGACGCGATCATCATCCTCAATCCTATGCGATGTGGTTTGCGGGGGGGGGCATCAAGACGGGACAAACCATCGGTCAAACCGACGAACTCGGTTTCCACATTACCGAGGATCGGGTGCATGTCCACGATCTACAAGCTACGATTCTGCATCTTCTCGGGCTCGATCACGAACGACTCACCTATACCTATCAAGGTCGACAGTTCCGTTTGACCGACGTCCACGGTCATCTGGTAACAAAACTGCTGTCTTAGCAGACCTCATTCAGTAAGACTAAAAAAAGTACGAAATACTCGCTATCATCGCAAGCGATTCGGGAGCGGAATTCGTACGATAGTTGACCGGCTAACCGTAATCACTATTCGCTGCGGAGTGCTTTTATGCTGCAAATTTCTTACGCCAAAATGTTATTCTTACTTCTACCGTTATTGCTGCTTCCTCTCGGCTGCGACTCCGAAGTGGATGACGAAAGCCAGTATGAAGAGGTGGTTGTTTCGTTTGCCGACGAAGTGGTCACAATTCTCGTCCCCAAAGATCTGGAACAGATTACCAATTGGGATGCCGTTTTGGAGGAATGGGCGGCACAGACGATGGGAACTGTCGAGGTTGTTCACTACGAAGGAATCGATGAACTATTGGCGAACTACGATCAAAAGTCACCGGCGAGAAATACCGTTCTGTTTTTCCCACGGACAAGTTTTGCCGAGTTGGGAATCAGAGATTTGTTTCAGGAAATTCCAGAAACATTCTTAGGGCCGGATGATTTTAACTGGCAGGACATGTATGACTCTTTGCGAGACTCGGTGACGGAATGGAACGATGATCCGTCCGTGATTCCAATTCGTGAACCGATGCTCTTGTTGTATTATCGTTCTGACTTATTGGAAGCCGCCGGAAAAACGCCTCCCCAATCCTGGGATGATTATCAAGCGTTGTTGGAATCATTGGAGGAATGGGCTCCCGGCATGTCGGCGGTCGAGCCTTGGGGAGAAGAATCCAGGTCCATCACCTTTCTGGCGCACGCCTTGCCATATGTCAAAACGAGCGGGAACTATTCTGCGTTCTTCGATTACAAAAGTGGAGAGCCCATGATTGGTTCCCCCGGCTTCGTACGGGGTCTCCAGGAATGCCGGGATGTTCTATCGTTACTCGATCCTGAATCAGCAAAGATGAATTCCGCTCAGACTCTGGACGAAATTCGTGAAGGGCGAGCGGCCATCGCAATCGGAGACGCGTTTCCGCACACCGGGTCATATACTCAAGACGGTTCTTCCGAAGCAGAGGCGATACCCATTTCTGTTGTCCCGATTCCAGGTGCTTCGAGCATCTTTGATCCCGGACGTTCCGCCTGGCAAGATTTGAATGGCAAATTGAATCACGTCACGCTGACTGGCTGGGAAGGACTTTCGGTCGGGATCCTCGCTGCGGGACGTGCCGAAAAGAATCAGGCCGCCTGGAACTTCTTGCGTTGGATGATGATGTCTAATCCCGAGAGTTGCTTTGTTCCAGGCTACCGGACTTCGACAAGGCTTTCGACATCCAGCAAAATCTGGTCACCGCCATTCCCGCACCTCGATGAGCGGTCTCATGTAGAAGCGACACGCTTTAGTCTTCGTGAGGCGGAAGTTGTTCCAGCCGTCATCATCGCTCATCGAGATCAATTCATGAACCAACTCTCGCAGACTGTGACTAAAGTGCTGATTGAGAAATCGGCAGAGCCTCACGAGGCGTTACAGCAGTTAGCACAAAGTTGGGCAAGCTTAATGGAAGAACTGGGGAAAGAGAAAGTCCGGCTTTCTTATGCTACCGGCTTGGGAGTTCGCGCTCAAAAGAGTCAACTGGTCCCCAAGGCTCCTTAACAGTCTGTTGAGAGACGGGTTTGTTCTCAGCGCACAAAAAAACCGCCCGATGATTTCAGGCGGTTCTTATTTCCATCTCTCTGCGAATTCAGGAAGCAAATGTCTTCTTGATCTGTCGTGAGAGTCGTGATTTGGTGCGGGCTGCCGCATTTTTGTGGATCAGATTATCGCTGGCGGCTTGATCGATTTTCTTGACCACCAGACGAAATGTTGCAGTGACTTTTTCCTGATCGCCGGCTTCGATGACTTCGCGAAGTCGTTTGATCTGGGTGCGCAGTGCGGATCGTTTCATCCGGTTACGATCTCGTCGTTTGAAGCTTTTGCGGAGAGCTTTTTTCGCGTTGGCTGTATTCGGCATAGCGTCGTTTTACTCGAAATTAAAGTTTAAGAGGCAATGTTTTGACGGGTGGGCGATCCACCGCCAAGTCCCCCAAAATAGAAAAATAGCCTGCAATTGTCCAGTCAACGGGCTCTCAGGAGACAGGAAATGCTGTTTTTCTCTTGTTATGCAGCAAATACCCCTATTCTTCCCCTTCAACTCCCTGAATTTTTTCCAGTCTCTGAAGCGCATCCCGATACTCATAGTTCAGGCCGATGACTTCGTTGTAATGTTCTTCGGCCTTGGCGAGGTCTTTTTTCGCCTCGAAGAGTTGTCCCAACAAGTAATGGGTATCGCAAAAAATATCAGCCTGATCGTGTGTATCAATGGCAGGCAATGCCTTCGTCAAACTGGAAATTGCCAAGTTGGCTTTTTTGACGGCAATGAAGCATTTCCCCAACAAGACGCCGACTTCTGCCGATATCCGATTATCGGCCGACGCTTTTTGCAGTAGAGGGATCGCTTTTTCGATTTGCTTCACCTGATAAAATCGTTTGGCCAGTTCGAATTTTAGTTTGCTGTCGCGAGGGTAAGTTTCCACACGACTGCTCAACACCGAAATCTCTTGCTTCATCAGTTCGATTTTAAGAGCTTTCACATTGTCTTTAGTAATTTCATCTTCAGGGTCAGCCGCTGACGCTGCTCGCGCTAACTCATAGTTGTGACGATTCAAATCGAGGCTGACGTCTTCATAGAGTTCTCGAACCTTGAGATCTCCACTGACCTGCATGCCCTCTTTCAGCGTCTCTGCGGCCTGTTCTAATTGTTTGTTGCTGCGATAAAACGAGGCAAGTTTCAGATAAGGCTCCACCGTTTCAGGACTCTTACGAATGGCCCGTTTCAGATCGGCTTCCACTGACATACCTGGGCCGACCTCTGGTTGACCCGATTTGGAAGCTCCCGGATCGAAATCGTCGTACGCAGATTTCTGTTCCTGTCTAACGGATTTGGTGTCTTCTGCGTCTTCATAGCCGCCGCGATCCATCACGGTCTCTGCGTGTAACTGTGTCACTTTCGAGCGGGCGTTCGAATCCATTGGGTCCAACTTATGAATTCGCTCCCAAATGGCGATGGCCTCTTTGTACTTCGCCTGAACTTCGAAACTCTCCGCCAGCTTCTTCATCAAGTCAATATTTTCTTTATCTTGCTCCACCGCCCAGTTGTAATTGATGGCCGCCATGTTGTGGAATCCGCGCTCAAAACAGGAACGCCCCACTTCAGTCAGCAGGCCCACATCCCACGGATTGAGATTGAGACCTTGTTCGGCGATATTATCTGCCTCGGCCCATTCTTCTTTGGAAGAGGCTTTCTTGGCTTTACTGCGCAAGCTGCGCACCGTCATTGATTTCGTACCCTTACCGTTATTGCCGTGCTTTTGACGTTGAGCCAGCCTGAGGTGGAGTCGGAATTCCTGATTGTCGGGAACGAGTTTGACCGCATTTTGCCACATCTCCACGGCGTAATCCCAATTCTGTTTAGATTCAGCCTGGGTTGCGCGTGTGAAAAACTGACGAGCGATCTTTCGTTTTTCTTCTTCAGAGGCCAATCGACTTCCCTTACATTTCTGGTAACAGCGAGGTAAACGTCTCTCTCAAATTCGAGCAGGAATTCGAGGTCTCTACGACAATAAATCCTATCAGACTCACCCCTTCAGGAAAAGACGCAGTCTTGAGTTCTACAGATTCGGCTCTTGCATTCCGGCAGTTTCCAGCCCACTATTTTAGATTCGAACTCCGTCATCCCAACTCACCAGCCGATGATTCTCCGCGCGAAAGAGTGTTCTATGAGATATTTCCTGATTTTCTGGTGCCAAGTCGGCATTTTGGTCGTCTTGTCGATCGGTTCGCATTCGGCTGTTGCGCAATCCCCTATAGACACTCTGGACCAGAAAGCGGCGGGAGAAGACTTTACGTTTCAGGGCGAATACACCGGCAATATTCAATCCGATGACGGCCCTATGAAGCTCGGGCTCCAAGTGATTGCTCAGGGCAAGGGAAGCTTTGAACTCAAGGCATTTCCGGGAGGACTTCCCGGTGATGGCTGGGGAGATGAAGAAATCGTCACCGCATCGGGTGTGCTGAAAGATGGAGAGGTGATCATTATTGCCGATCAAGGGACGGCTGTTCTCTCGAACGGCAAGGCAACAATCACCAACAATGATGGAGATCAGGTCGGGATTCTGACACGAGTGGTCCGCAAATCTCCGACATTGGGGAAGCCGTCTCCCAAAGAAGCCACAGTGCTCTTTGATGGCAGCTCTGCCGATAATTTTCAAAACGGAAAAATCTCTGAGGAAGGATGGTTGATTCAGGGAACGAAAACGAACCTTCTCATGGGCAGCTTCCAACTTCACCTCGAATTCCTGCTCCCCTTCAAGCCAGAGGCGCGCGAACAAGGACGCGGTAACAGTGGCTGTTACATGCAATCTCGCTACGAAGTTCAGGTTCTCGACTCGTTTGGTTTAGAGGGCAAGGATAATGAGTGCGGTGGGATCTATTCGATTAAAGCGCCCAACGTCAATATGTGCTTTCCACCACTTTCGTGGCAAACTTATGACATCGATTTTACAGCGGCCAAATTTGACGATGCTGGCAAAAAAACTTCAAACGCGCGGATGACTGTTCGCCATAATGGTGTGCTCATTCATGAAGACGTCGAACTCCCCAAATCGACCACCGCCAGCCCGCTGAAAGAAGGCCCGGAAAACGGTCCTCTTTATCTTCAGGATCATGGCAATCAGATTCGCTTTCGCAATATCTGGGTCGTTCCTCAAGCCGATTAACAGTCTATTGAACTTCAAGAGCCTGCTTGAGATCGGCGATCAGATCGTCGGGATTTTCAATACCGACGGAAAGACGGATCGTCTGAGTCGTAATACCAGCAGCGCGACGCGCACTCTCTTCCATGGAGAGGTGCGTCATACAGTCAGGAGCACAGATTAACGATTCGACTCCACCCAGCGATTCTGCCAGCAAAAACAGGTTGGTTTGAGTGCAGACCCGTTCGGTGTCAGATTTATCGCCTTTCACCTCGAAGCTCAGCATGCCTCCAAAACCGAATTGCTGCTGTTTTGCCAATTCGTACTGCGGATGCGATTCCAAACCGGGATAGTAAACGTGATCGACTTGTGGATGACTATCCAGAAACCGCGCGACCGCCATGGCTCCTTTCTGGTGAGCTTCCATTCGTGGCCCTAAAGTTTTGACTCCACGAAGAACCAGCCAAGCATCAAAAGGAGAGTTGCCTAAGCCTAACGCAATCACCAGGTAGTCCACTTTTTCCGCATGTTCTTCCGAGTTGGTGATGATGCAACCGCCGACCACATCACTGTGTCCGTTGAGATACTTGGTCGTCGAGTGCATCACAATATCGACACCCAGTTCCAGCGGACGTTGCAGATACGGAGAGAGAAACGTGTTATCGGCGATGGTCAGCAATTCATGTGACTTGGCAATCTTCACGACGGCTGCGATATCGACCAGTCGCATTAACGGATTGGACGGGGTCTCAATCCAGATCGCCTTTGTCTCATCAGTCACAGCGGCTTGCACGTTGGCAGGATCAGACATATCGACGAAGCTGAACATCAAACCGATTTTGGTGAAGATGTCATCAAACAAACGATATGTTCCACCATAGATATCGTGTCCCGTGATGATGTGGTCACCTGGCTGGAACATATGCATAATGGTCGTCACAGCCGACATGCCTGTCGATGTTGCTCGACAAGAAAGTCCCCCTTCGAGTGCGGCGATGTTGTCTTCCATCGCACGACGTGTTGGGTTACCACTGCGTGTATAATCGAACCCCTTGTTGGTTTTGAGATCTTCCCAGTAAAACGTGGAAGAGGGGTAAATCGGTGTGGTGCAGCTATTGAAAGTGGAATCGATATCCACGCCAGCGTGAACACAGCGAGTTTCAAAGCCCATTTGTTCAAATTTGTGATCTGATGATTCAGACATCAAAAGTTATCCTCAGCGGTTCTGGAAACGGTGTTGAATCCGTCATATTACGGCATGGATTAGTTGTAGACAATGAATCCAGAGCCTTCCGTACCAACGAATTGACAAGCAAAACCGCGATGTGTTCACGAAAAAGTCGGTAAGGTTCCAATTTCTGGTTGGCGAGAGGCTCTGAAACGACGATGATGGAAAAGACGAAAGTCATAGATAAATTCTTACGCAGTTATCGAGATTGACCTCATGCAGATCGTTGGATACCCCACAGATCCCTCTCAAGAACAAAATATTCCTGCGGAGGCTTTAGAGGCATTTGTGAAAAGCCTCCTCGTAAAAAATCGTATGTTTGCAGCAGATGCAGAGATTGCTGCGAAACGCATGATTGAAGCCGACCTGCGCGGCATCGTCTCGCATGGCTCGCGGGCATTAGTGAGATACTTGCCCGCGATGGAGATGGCCGACATCGATCCTCGCGCTCAAATGCTCACGGAAATCGAAACTCCGGCGGTCGCCGTTCTCAATGGCAGTCAGGGAATCGGGCATGTCACCGCGACCAAAGCGATGCAGCTCGCGATTGAAAAAGCCAAAGCCGTGGGAACAGGGACTGTGGTGGTGAAGAACAGTCACCACTACGGAGCCTGTGGCGTTTACGCACTACTGGCGGCTCAGGCAGGAATGATTGGATATACTGTGACCTCTTCTGGGCAGCCAAATGTGATTGCTCCCGGTTCTTTAGCCGGAGGTGAAACGAATCACGGTATGGCGTGGGCTTGTCCCAATCCAACAGGAGCACCCATCGTTTTGGACATGGCGGTTGCTGAAAGCTCTTGGGGGAAAATTCATACGTTGGCCGAGTACGGAATACCAATCCCCGATCATTGGGCCTTGGATGACTCGGGCAATCCGACGACGGACGGTCATCAAGCCTCGTTACTGCATCCGATTGGTGGATTCAAAGGGTTTGGTCTCGCCTTCTTTTCATCAGTTCTCACGGGAGGACTTGGTGGGCGAAAACTGGCCATCGAAAAAACGCGAGCCGTGACCTCCGAAGGGGGAGAGCATTTTTTCTATGTGATCGATCTCCAGCAATTTGTCGCGCGGGAAAAATTCGAGGAACGACTCTCGTCTGCGATCGATAAAATTCACGAACTGCCGTCGGCAGAGGGAGATGATCGCGTCACGTTGCCCGGAGAACTGGAGTGGGAATTGGCAAAGATCGCTCAACAGGAGGGGCTCTCTTTACACAAGCAGCATGTAGCCGATCTCGAAATGCTCGGACAAAAGCACAAAGTCGAGATTCCGTGGGGTTGATATGATGAATGGAGATGTGCTTTTCAATGTGACCGATCTCTCTCGCAGAGAATTTTTGCGAGGTTCGGCAACCGCTTTATGCTCAACATCTCTACTCACCCAGATATCGGCCCAAGACAATATTGCCCAACCGGCGCAGGCTCTCGAGCGTGTGAAGTTTCAGACCGACAAAAATGAACGGACTGAAGAAGGCCGAGTTCTGATTGAAGCGCAGGATGGGGGAATTATCTTTGAAGGACGAGACAGCCGGTTATGGACCATTCTTCCAGAGAACCTCGTCGAACGGCAATCTGTTGACGGCATGAAATTCGTTCCTTATTCAGCGCGTCAACTGGGAGACCGAATGAAGTTGGAATTCGGGACCGGTTACGCGTGCTGGGAATATGGCCCGTTAGTAATTTGTACTAATGCTGGCAAGAACTATGCGGATTGGTGCGGCGAATTGTTCTCCCGCTTGCAATCCAGTTTTGAAAAATTCTGGAGGCGCGACAATCTCCCTCTCAAAGAGCCAGAATTTCTGTTACCCGTTTGTCTGTTCGCAAATCGTCGACAGTTTGCGGAATACGCACTCGCGGATGCCGATGCCTCGACGGCGGCTTCGTACGGTTATTATTCTGTCAAAACAAATCGTACCGCCATGTTCGATATCACCGCGGATGAGAGTGGCGCTGCACGAAGCATTGCCGATGTAAATCGCCGCATGGCAAAGTCGCTGAGTAATGTAGCCACGATGGTCCACGAAGCCACTCACCAGTTTGCCTTCAATGGCGGGCTTCATCAACGATACGCCGACAACCCGTTGTGGTTGATGGAAGGGATGGCCATGTTCTTTGAGGTTCCCGACCTGAAAAACAAATCGGGATGGGCGTCCGTGGGCCAACCTAACAAAATGCGCGTGGCGGTATTTGCAGACTGGTTCAAAAGCGGACAGCGTGCAGAGAACTCACTCAAAACCTTGATTCAGGATGACACCAGGTTCCTTGATGCTGATACCGCGGGAGCGGCTTACGCAGAAGCTTGGTCGTTGACGTATTATCTCATCAAACGACGCAGAGAAGAATACACGGTTTATCTCAAGCACGTGGCGGAAAAGCCTATTCTAAAGTACCTGACGCCCGCAGAACGGATCCTGGAGTTCGAAAAGTTCTTTGGCGAAGATTGGGCACAACTCGACGACGAAATGGTCACATTGCTCAAACGCATACGCCGCTAGAACCGTTCACGAAATTGCTCAAGTTCCTCCAGTGAATGAGATTCACTCAAAGGGACCGCGTGACTTTTCCTCGTACTTGATGGAATTGGGTAACGAGGGAGCCGTTTGCCTTTGAGGAGCGGCTTGATATCCAATGGGTTGGCTGCCGGTAACCAGAATCGGAATGGCTTGCATAACGACTTCGGTTTTCAGATCGCAATGTGTCCAGAAGCTGGCTGGCTTCCGTATATTTGGGATTCATATTCAAGGCTTGCGTCGCAAAGTGATCAGCCGTTTGTAAGTCACCTTTTCGTTTTAAGACGACCGCCAGATTGTAGCAGGCTTCCGAATCACCAAGTACCTGGCGAAAGTCATTCAACGCTTCGGGAACTTTCCCGAATTCTGCCAACGCGACTGCACGATGATACCGATACATGTCATTTTGTGGTTTGAGTGTCACGGCCTGATCGAGTAGGGCCAAAGCCCGCGCCCACTCATTTTTCTCGGCATAAAGCTGAGCGACAGAGTCGAGAACTTCAGGATCGTTAGGTGACGTTCTGAGAAGTTCCTTGAAACTGGTTTCGGCAGCCTTCAGATTTCCCTGATGCATATTCACTCTGGCAAGCCCCAACTGAGCCTGCTTGTTGTTTGGATTTTCGGACAGCGCGAGATTGTAAGAATCGGCCGCTTCGTCGAGTTGCCCCTGCCGTTCTTGCCAGCGGGCGTAAGAGAGCGCGAATTTCTCGGGATTATTCAGTTTTCCGAATTGCTTGCTTTCCGATTTATCTTTGCTGCTCAGTTTGAATGCCTCCGGCAGCGAACAGCCCGACAACATGGCGACGGACAGCATCAACAGTATGATTTTGATCGTTTGGGCATTCATGTTCGCACCTCCGTGTGCGTGAATTGTAAGACAAGACTAGATCGCAACTTCAGAGCACTTGTTGAGAGGGAAACTTGAGCGCACCGCAGCTATGATTCTAACATCGTCGGATGAGCAGTCCCAGCTGTAGGACATTTTTCGGGTTAGACAAACTTTGTCAGCAGAAACAAAGGTTGTTGGAGAAAAAATGAGAAACAAGCAAGATAGGCTCAAGTGAAGAGGTAATCGGCCTCGCAACTCGCCGAAAGACTGCAAGGTTTATCGTTCTGTGGGAACAGCTTTTTCGACTTCTTCCAGCAGCAAATCGAGTCGAAACGGCTTGAACACGACTCCCACGAGACCTTCCTGACGGGCTTTGACAATCGAATGTGAAGCGTCGTATCCAAAACCTGTCATCAGCAGAACTGGGAGATTCTCGTCAATCGACTTCAGTCGTCGATAGCATTCGTAACCGGTGTGATCGGGTAGTCGAATGTCGGTAATCACGAGGTCGTAGTCGAAGCTACGAGCCATCAAAAATGATTCTTCAGCATTATGGGCGGTCTCGACAACGCATCCATACCGCTCGAGAAGTTCATGAGCCGATTGCAAAGTCTCTTCATCCTGATCGGCAACCAAAATCCGTCGACCGAATAACGCGGGACGGGTTACCTTTTGGTCGGCAAGCTGACTTTCATTTTCCGACGGAGCCATCGTAGCACCCGCTTGATGAATGAGTTGCCGAATTTGTCGTGCATCTGTCAGCAGCCTTTGAACACGCTTGGTCAGTTCCTCGTCTTGTCCATACAACTTTTCCAAAAGCCAGGTGGCGTCAATCAAAATTTCATCAACCGGGTTGGCGACCTTTCGCAAAATCAGTTGAGTTCCTTCAGCAGCCGTCGATTGGCGTTCGGCCATCAATAGATTGAGCGTGTTCAACGCGGCAGCGATCTCACGACTGAATAGCTCTAAGAACTTGAGATCTTGTTCATCGAATGCTTTTGTGACCGGGGATTCCACATTAAAGGTTCCCAGAACCTCGTGATGCAGAATCAGCGGGACCGTTAACGAGCTTCGAGCGTCTTGAGCACCGGGAAGATACAGAGGGTCTTGTTCGATATCGGGACACAGATAACTTCGCCCGGATTCTGCGACAAAACCTGTCACCCCATTGTCTTCTGCCGCTGCATAGAGAGTTCTTCCCGCCGCCAACGGTTGCATGCCAACCTGTAACAGTTGGTTAAGCTGTCCCGTTTTTTGATCCAGTAGACGAATCTCGACCGTTTCGTATTTGAGGATGTCAGAAGTGTAATACAGAATTTTTGACTTCAGCAGATCAATTCGTTCGCGTTCAGACATCTCGGCAATATCTTGTGGTGCCAAATCTCCGAGGTCGAGTCCCGCTTGTGAAATGGCATCAAACTTCTGCCGGTTCACAACTCGTTCGGAAACATCCCGCACGGTCACGAACAATAGAGTGGGGTCGTCGCTCGAATGACATTCTCGAATTGCTCGGGAATCTATCTCGAAATAACGATCATCGTGGATCCGTATCGTTTCCCGGATGGTTCCCGATTCCGTCAGCGTCAACGCGAGCGGGCAGTCCACCGGGGAGGGAGGTTCCTGAATTCCTAGAATGTCGTAGAACGAGCGGGCAGCAAGATTTTGCTCGTTGACCAGTCGGCAGAACTCTTGATTGGCCCACACCACTTCAAAGTCTTCTGTTAATAAGGCAACGCCCACTGGTAGCAAGGGTAGAAGTTCACTGGCCAGTAAAAGTGACTCTTGACCAGCATTCTGTTGCGGAAGAAACAAAACTCCCGAAATCTCGGGGGACCGTAACAAACTCAGCGCTTCGGATAACGACTCCGGGAGAATGAGTTCGCAAGGCGATTCCCACTGCTGTTGCAATTGATGGACGGATTCGGGTTTCGGTTGGCCCAAAATGACAAACCGGGGAGGTGAGGGAGAGTTCAGTGGATTCCTCGAAAATATTGGCAGGAAGAGACTCTGGATGCTGCGGGTAACTTTTTCTCGATTATGTTATTTTACTCATGTCTTCCATCAGGGAAAGAGTATCTCTCTCTGCATTCGGTCCTTTTTCATAATCGTGAGTAATTATCCCGATCCTCCCTTCTGCCGAAACGCTCGAACATGAATCCCAACCACAATCGATTTTCAAGGATAAGAGGTCGGCTGGCATTGTTCGGTCCAGGGATTTTGGTCGCGGCCACCGGGGTAGGAGCCGGAGATCTGGCCACGGGAGCGTTCACCGGGGATAAGCTCGGGACCATGATCCTGTGGTCGGTTGTTTTGGGAGCATTTTTCAAATACGTGCTGAATGAAGGATTGACTCGCTGGCAACTGGCGACGGGGACCACGTTGCTCGAAGGGTGCCTGAATCATCTTGGTCGTTTCTTTCGCTGGACGTTTATCACCTATCTGCTCTGTTGGAGTTTTCTGGTGGCGTTGGCATTGATGAGTGCCTGTGGAGCGACGATGCACGCCATCATTCCCTGGAACTCACCCAGTCAGGACAAGGTCGTTTACGGGATCCTCCAGAGCTTGCTGGCCGTCATTTTGGTCAGGCGGGGTGGATATCGACTCTTTGAGCGACTGATGTCCGTGGCGGTCGGGATGATGTTCGTGACGGTCATGCTGACTGTCATTGCATTACGGCCCAACCCCCAAGACTTGATGACCGGGTTGTTTCTCCCAGATATCTCGACTTTGCTTGAGAATTCGGCAGAGGGACTCACCTGGACAATCGCGCTCTTGGGAGGAGTGGGCGGGACGCTGACGATTGTCTGTTATGGTTATTGGATACGAGAACTAGGGCGGGAAGGACGTGAGTCACTCAAAGTTTGTCGGCTCGATCTAGCATTAGGGTACGTGATGACTGCTCTGTTCGGGATCGCGATGGTCATCATCGGGCAACATGCAGGCGCATTTAGCGCAAAGGGCTCGGCGTTACTCGTTGAATTGAGTCAGGACTTGGGGGAAACGATTGGTCCCGTGGCTCGTTGGGTCTTTCTCATTGGTGCTTGGGGAGCCGTCTTCACAAGCTTGTTTGGAGTCTGGCAGAGTGTTCCCTATCTATTTGCTGATTTTATGACGTTGAACAAGCAGCCAGAAAACTCGACTCACCGACGAACGGTCAACACCGAATCTTGGGAGTATCGGGGATATCTCTATGGTCTCGCCGTTGTTCCCGCCCTGGGAATGCTGGTGATGGACTTCAAGCAGGCACAGAAGGTTTATGCGGTCGTGGGAGCACTAAGTATCCCATTGATTGCGATTCTGCTGCTGATTCTGTGTGGCCGGGAAAAGTTCATCGGTCAGGAATTGAAGAATCGAACGTCCACAAACCTCTTATTACTCTTCATTCTTCTGTTTTTTGCGGCCGCAGGAGGATTGAGCGTTTGGGCCAAGTTTCAGTGATCAGAGCCCCCGGATCGATTTGAATTCCCGCTTTCAACCCGCTAGGATTCATACAACCATAAATTCGGTTGACACCTGATTTTACCAAGTGTCGATCAATTGCTTGAAGCCGCGAGAATGACTCGCCGGCTCACTAAGTGTGAGATGATCACAAGTCGAACCCACGATAAGGACCCACCATGACTTCACGCCGTTTTCTGACTGCTGTGTTCACACTGTTGGCGGTTACCGTCATCAGCCTGCCTGCCACCGCAACCGCTCAGGATGAAGAAAAGAAAGAATCTGCCGCTCCAGAAGTGAAGACATTGATTGTCGATCTGGAAAGCCCTTCAGGAGTTGCCGTTGATCCCGAGACCGGGCACGTCTTTGTCGCCAGCCGCTGGGGTGTCTATCGCTACGATCCTGTCAAGCACACGCAAGATGTTCCCAAAGGAGAAAAACTGGTTCTGGCCATCGCTTCCTATCCCACAGATATTTACGGCAAAGGTCCAAAGTACAACATCGGGCCTCTTGGTGTTGCAGTCTGGAAGGACTGGTTGGTTGTCGGTGACGGCAGTCGTCCCGATGGTGAAGAATTGGTCCGCGTCTACAAAATTGAAAAAGAGATGCCAAAGGACACCGCGAAAGAGGACACCGCGGTATTCACTTTGGGTCCGATCAAAGCGGGAGAGTCTTCTGCTAAAGGTGAAGGCAACTTCTACGGCGTGACCACCATTGGTGACTCGATCTTTGTCACCGCTAATGGAGATGACACCAAAGGCTGGATTTTGAAATCTGATATCGCCGAAGGTAAACCCGGCGATCTCTCGACGTTCATTGCTTCCAAAGAAAACCTGGAAGTGGATGCTCCAGCCGCCGCAACGGCGACTCCCGATGGAAAAGAAATCGTTGTGTCACAAATGGGAGAAGTGAACGTAGCCGGTGACAGCCTGTTGACCTTCTACAATCCCGCAGATGGCAAATTGATCCGTAGTCTGAAAACAGGACTCTCCGATATTGTGGGTCTTGCTTACAGTCCGAAAACCAAAAGCCTGTACGCGACTGAGTTCTCTTGGGTGGATACCACCAAAGGGGCTCTCTATCGACTCGATATCGAGGGTGAGACTGTCACACCTGTCAAAATTGTCGATTTGGAAAAGCCGGCTGGCTTAGCGTTCGACAAAGACGGGACTCGACTTTACGTCACAACATTTGGTGCTGATTCTGGAACTGCCGGAGAAGAGCCCAAAGAAGGCGACGAAAAGAAAATGTCCGCTGGGAAACTGGTTGTCATCGAAGCCGGTCTCTGATTCTCACAGGAACTATGAAGTTACCACGGTGGACGATCATCTGATCGTTCACCGTTTTTTTGTTTGAGGGTTCGTTTTCAGAGAGTGAAATGCTGTGGATCATCCCGTCGAAATTCGCACTGATCGATTATTATTGCGACATTGGACGCCCGAAGATCGTGAGCCATTTGCGCAGTTGAATGCTGATCCTGCCGTCAATGAATTTCTGACTGGCCCACTGACCCGAGAGCAAAGTGATGCCGTTGCTGACCGGATTGTCGAGAACTTCTCGCTCCACGGTTTTGGGTGGTGGGCGGTGGAAGTTCCCAAGGTCTCGTCATTCATTGGATTTGTCGGGCTTTCCGTCCCGCGCTACGAAGCCCACTTCACACCCTGTGTGGAAATTGGGTGGAGATTGGCTCGCGACCATTGGGGTCAAGGTTATGCGACCGAAGCGGCACGCGCCGCCCTGAACTACGGATTTCACGAACTGAACCTGCCAGAGATCGTGTCGTTAACCGTTCCCGCCAATTTTCGTTCGAGACACGTGATGGAGAAGATCGGCATGATTCACAACCCGGCTGAGGATTTTGAACATCCTTCACTGCCCGAGGAACATCCACTTCGACAACATGTGCTCTATCGGCAAACTCAGAATGAGTATCAGGAATTGAATAAGATCACTTGAAGGTTGGGTGAAATCCGTCAGCTTCTCTCCGATGCTGAAAGTGATGTCTTCGATTGAGCCAGGCATGGATTGAGCAAGTTATAGCCGTGGAGCGCAAGCTCCGCGGGCGTGATTGCAGGCCATAACTCCCGGCATCTCTCAAACACTCAACCGCCGTTTCAAGAGTTTGAGATTTGGGGAGACTCTTGAAAACTCTCAAGCAAGCCCCGTAGGTCGAGTTAGCCGAGGAGCCGTAACCCGACAAACCAGTTCCATATTTCATTTCATCGAACGTCAATCGAATCGCTCAGGGCGTAGGCTCTCGTTGGAAAGATAACAGTCAACCTTCTGGGTGTTGGGTTACGCAGCGAAAACCCAACCTTGCACCTCACGCCGTTTGGTCGTTTTGTAGATCATACTCCCGCATGACTTCCTCCTCATATCTCGCGTCAAGACACAAAATCGCAACGCAGAGAAGAGAAAAGAGGGAACGCTGATCTCCACTGATAAACGCTCACGCGTTGCCATGATCGTGGTCAGAGTGAATATCAGCCTGGTGCCATGCCCTCGCTCGCGTGGGCATGTGAGAGAAGGCCCAGACTCTTGAGTCACGGCGTGTTTGGGAAAGACAGGGAGGTTGTGGGATGGGGAGATCGGGAGATGGGGGGGACTCTCTGATCGCCAGTTGCTATATCCATAGCCCCACTGCGCAAGCAGTTGGGGCACTCCCAAGTGTCATTGTCCGTCGAATACGATTCGTACGAGCCCGCAGTGCTTGCGCACTACGGCTATGAAACCGCGCAGATCGGGCTATGACATGAGTTCCCTTCCCCACGATGCGCGCACGAAAAACGCTCGGCATGAATCTCGTTGCCAAGATCATGCCGAGCGCGGTATACGCAAGGTTGGTGGTAAATTGTGCGGCTACGTTTGAGAGGT
>JAQWSQ010000104.1 GCA_029243145.1 Planctomycetaceae bacterium
CCATGCTGGGATGGATGGTCGCTGATCGTTCCCGATGTCAAAGCTGAAAAGATTCTGAGATACACCCCAAAGAAGAAGACATTGCGAACGCTGATTCCCGATGCCGGTCGCATCAGTGCGTCATTCTTCAATCATGGACGGCTGTATTTAATCGATAACGGGCAAGGCAAGCTCTGCTTTGTCGATGGATGCAAGAAAGTAGTGATCACTGATTTCGCACAACTGAAAACCGAAGGGGAAAAGCGGGACTACCGCCCCAATGACATTGTGGTTGATCAGCAAGGTGGTGTTTACGTCACTTTCACACCTCAAGGTAAAGTGGTTTATGTGACACTATCGAGCTGTGTCCACCAAAACAAGAAATGCAAGCAGCACGTTGATTGCTAACAGGCCGGCCTGAAAAGCACTCACATGTGGCGTGAGATACGCCGCTGTAAACTGTGGTCCTTAGGAGACCACATGAACAAAAACTCAATCAAACAGAAGAGATTCAAATTGAAAACAATAACCCTATGGCCTCTTGTTATTGCATGCACGTGTGGAGCAACACTCTGCCTTGCCGATCTAGAGGCTGATGATTCAATTACGGTACGTGTTGCTTCTTACAATGTGGAGTTCGGCAGAAGCACAACCCCCGAACAAGTTGGGGATATGTTCAAATCATACAACTTGGACATCATTGGGTTGAATGAAACTCCAGATGGCGACTGGACAGCTCGCGTGGGCAAAGCTCTGGGAATGAAACACAGCTATGTAGGCAAGATTTCATCCGCAAATCATAAGGACAAATACAAATCGATTGTCAGCAGGACACCGTTAGAAGGTTTTGAAGAACACAAACTCACGGGCCGCGGCTGGAATCCCGCATCGGTTGTCAGAGCTACAACTAAGATTGATGGAGTTTCATTCGCATTTCACTCACTACATATCTGCAAGTCGAACACAAACGATGGTCACGCTCATAGTCTTGCGACCACGGTATTACAAAAGGAGATAACCCAAAGAGTTATCGTTGTTGGAGATTATAACAACAACATTGGCGACAATGCCATGAAAACGGTCGAGGAGGCAGGACTTAGAGCAACGTGGAGCGATTTAGAGATTAATGTCGCAAAGGAGTTCACGTACAACGCCCAAAACCCCAAAAAGAATCTCGGTGTAATCGATCACATTTTATACAATGTAGAGTCTGGTGGTCGGGCAACAGACGGAGGCATCATCGAACTATAAAAACCTTTATCTGACCATAAACCCGTCTGGGCGGAGTTAACATTTCCTCGAAAAACCAAGGAACTGCAGGCCCTCCGCTAAACGAAACCTTCAAGACAATACACGGGATAGCGAGGCGTAATACCTTGCCCGTAAAGTCAGGCGTTAGCGAAATTAAAACTATGACATCGTTTCGAAATCTATCGCTCAACCATTGACTTCAAGGGGATACACCATGCCAATTAGTCTTCCACCGATCACTCGCCGTCAGTTCGGAAAACGCTCGCTCACACTTGGAGCCATGGCTATGACGACATCTCCCGCGTTGACGGCCACGGGTAGCGAACCTATCAGGTTGGATCAAAACCGAGTTGCTCTGCTCGCAGACACACATATCAGCGCTGATCCAAATCGTGTCTACCCAGGGACGAAGTGGCCTGGCTCGCCAGTAAAAGAAGGCGATCATGAAAGCGTACACATCGCAAACAGTCTTATCGAGGCAGCCAAGGGTGTCATCGAACTCAATCCTCGACCGGCTCACCTCATCGTCAACGGTGACTGTGCTCTCAGCAATGGAAAAGAAGACGAATACAAGGAGTTCCTCAGACTTGTTGAGCCGATTCGTGCTGCGGGCATCACCGTTCATGTAACAATCGGGAATCACGACAATCGCAAAAACTTATGGAAACTGCTTCCGTTTTTAAAGAAAGAGCAGTTTGGCATTC
>JAQWSQ010000118.1 GCA_029243145.1 Planctomycetaceae bacterium
TCTGCCGCCTATCAATTCGGCAACAACCTCGGTGTTCACTTCGCACTGATCACCTTCCTGGATTTCAATTACCTGATTGTGATCTTCAATGCATTCACGATTGCCTTTCTGTTATTCAGCAAGAATTTTTATCGCACGTTAGAACGTCTGATGATGTTCTTCGTGGGGATCATGCTGATCGCATTTGCCATCAATCTGATTGTTGCGAGGCCTCGATTTGGTGAATGGTTCCGTGGATTCATTCCGTCAGGTTTCAGTGATCTGGATGTGACCGTACTGGGGCTGGTGGGAACGACGCTGGTCACCACAGCGGCCTTTTATCAATGTTATCTCGTGAAGCAGAAAGGCTGGAGCCATAACGAACTGCGCGAAGGAATGATCGACACCCGAGTCGGAGCCTGTGTCATGGCGGCCATCACACTGATGTTAATGGCAACCCCGGCAACCCTGTTTCACCAAAGCTATCAGCATCAACAAGTCGTGACCGAGTCGGCTGATTCGGGACTTGACGCCGGGACTCTCGTCATCGATGACTCCGATCCCGAACTCTTTGCTCAGCTCAAAAAGGATGCCGAACTGGAAATCGACCTGAAGACGGAAGCAAAGTACTGGCCAACGATTGTTCCACTCAGTGACGTGCAAACGCTTGATCCTGCCCCCAAACTCGCTCCACGAGCGTTCAACAAGATTCCCGAAGTCGGCCTGTCGTTGAAACCACTGTTTGGCACCATTGGCCCGATGCTGTTTTTCTTGGGGGTCTTCTCGGCAGCCTATTCTTCGTTTCTGGTCAACTCGATGATCGGCGGATTTATCCTGTCCGATGGATTGGGACTGGGAAGTTCGCCGGAGGATCGCTGGCCCAAGATTCTGACGGCCGCCGTACTAATGACGGGAATGGGAGTCGGCCTCTACTGCATTCTGGTCCTGGAAAATCAGAGTCCGGTCGGACTCATTGTGGCTGCGCAAGCAGTCACCGTGCTAGCTTCTCCACTTGTGGGAGGGACTCTCTTATGGCTGACTTCTCGACGCGATATCATGGGAGACGATGCCAACGGGCCGTTGCTTACAATCTTTGGAGTCCTGGGATTCCTGATCCTGTTGGCGATGTCGGCCAAACTCGCGATTTATAATGTCCTTCCTCAGATTCAGAATTTTCTGGCAGCCTGATTCCGAATCATTCTCATATCAATCACAATTATCTGACCAAAGAATTTTTCCTATGTCTTCCTCGCAAAAACCAACCGATGTTAGGGTGATCGCAGCCGAACTCTATTTGATCCCCGTTAAGACACGCATGCCGATTAAATTCGGCCCGGAAGTCTTCACGGAAGCCACCTATGCTAGAGTGAAACTGACCGTACGGGATCGCCAGCACAATGTCGCGATCGGATGGGGAGAAACACCTTTGTCGGTGCAATGGTGCTGGCCGAGTTCTCTGACCTATCAGCGACGACACGATATCTTGGTGGATTTCTGTCAGAAGCTCGCGGTGGCATGGTCAGCCTTTGACTGTTGTGGACATCCTTTGGAAGTCGGTAGTGATTTTCTCGATCAACAACTCCCCTCTCTCTGTGAAACCATCAACCGGGAATTAGGAAGCGCCGAACAGGTTCCGTACCTCGCGGCTCTCATTTGTTGCAGTCTGTTTGATCTGGCCTTGCATGATGCTTACGGAAAATTGGTCGAGAAGGACATCTATCAAACATACACACCGGAATTCCTGAATCGTGACCTTGCCGCATTTCTCGAACCCGTGGAGGGGAGTAATGTCTCGTTTCAGGGCCGATACCCTTCAGAATATCTCCGCTCGAAACCGTTGCAATCGCTGCCCGCCTGGCACCTCATCGGAGGTCTTGATCCATTAACACCCGATGACCTGACCGGTGATGAACCCGACGATGATTATCCGGTTCTGCTCACAGACTGGATTAAGCGGGACGGATTAAACTGTCTGAAAATCAAACTTCGCGGAAATGACGCCGCGTGGGATTTCGAACGTATTGTTCGCGTGGGAAAACTCGCGATTGAACATGATGTGGCCTGGCTCACGGCGGATTTCAATTGCACGGTCTCGCAGCCGGAATATGTCACAGCCATTTTGGATCAATTGCGGGATGATCATCCTCGGACATACGGCATGCTACTCTATGTGGAACAACCTTTTCCGTATGATCTGGAAAAGTACTCGATTGACGCCCGCAGTGTTGCCGCACGAAAACCTGTGTTTCTCGATGAGAGTGCTCATGACTGGAAGTTCGTTCGACTCGGTCGAGAACTCGGCTGGTCGGGAGTTGCCCTGAAGACTTGCAAAACTCAATCGGGGGCGATCCTGAGTAACTGCTGGGCGCAATCGCATGGAATGCCCTTGATGGTCCAGGATTTGGCTAACGGACTGATGGCTCAGATTTCTCATCTTCGGCTCGGCTCACAGGTGGAAACGATCATGGGAATTGAAACAAACAGCATGCAGTTCTATCCCGATGCATCTGAACCAGAGGCCAAAATCCATCCCGGTATGTACCGTCGTCGAGAGGGGTGTGTTGATCTTTCTACGCTGGGATCGACCGGCATGGGTTATCGAATTGAGGAGATCGAGCGGGAGTTGCCACCGCCTGCAATCAGTTGTGAGTCGGGATCGATTAAATAGCATCCGGGATTGTGAATTAACCTAGCCGGTTCCTGGATCAGAATAGCCGTATTGATATTCCGGTATGCCTGCAATCAACCTGTTTCCCGTCCACATCCGATTGAGATCGCGAACTACCTCAAAACCGAACAATTCGGCTAACTCGATTCCATGCTGATTCTGCGCAGGCAAGTCCCAGAGAAAGTCCCCCTGTTGTCCCGTTAGCAATTGTCGAATCATGTGTTCGGCCGTCTCGGCATTCAGGGCAACAATAGGGCCCAGATAGCCGGCACGAGCCCCCTGTCTCAGCATGGCAAAACCATCCTCAAGACAGATCACTCGGGAATCTCTGACCACTCGAGCCAACCAGATGTCTCGATTAGCGCCGAAAACTTCATGATCCCATGGGTATTCCGGCATGGTCTCTCTACCCGATGTTTTGATCTCAGGAGTGAGGTCACTTAGCCGGGCACGCCTCTGCCACGACCATTCGGTGCGAAACCCCAGACATTCATAGACGGGCGTCCCAGCGGGTGTCGCATCCAGCTTGATACATTGGACCTGTTGTTGTTCCAGATAATTCAGACAACGTTCAATCAACGCAGTCGCAATTCCGCGTCTGCGAAAAATGGGATGCACCAGCATCATCCCAATCCATCCTAATTCCCCACCGTGGATTGTCGTCGTGACGACTCCAGCCGATTCACCATTCCATTCCGCCAGAAAGCAACCTTCCGGCTGGTGGGTCAGGAGTCGTTCCCAATCCCGATGCGTCTGATTCCAGCCTTCCGCTTGGCGCAGAGCGTCTGCGTATCTGAGATCTTCAAAGGTGAGCTGTCGAATATTGATGTGAGACAACGCAGGTACCGTAATCGAATGAGTCAGAATTTATTTCTTCGGAGAAACTTCGCTCTCCCACAGCGCCAGCTTTTCTTTGAGTCGTTTCACCTCTTGCGGTTTTGAGCTGAAAAGATCCTTTGTCTCGCCGGGATCACGAACAACGTTGTAGAGAGATTCCGTGAATTGATCTCCATCCTGGAGCGACACGTACTTGAGTCCACCGGGTTTGCGCACCGCTTTCCACGTCCGGTTCGCTCGACGAGAACGCCAAAACAAAGTTCGAGACTTGGCAGACTGACCGCGGGAGATTTGCCCCAGAATGTCGATGCCATCCAGAGGCCGATCCTTGCGGGGTCTGGCTTTTGCTGCGGCCAGGATGGAAGCTGTCAGGTCGAAGGACAGCATGGGAGTTTCATCCACCTCATCGACAGGCAGCCTTCCAGGCCACTTCGCCATACAGGCCACATGGATCCCTCCTTCCAAAAGTTCGGATGCATGCCCACGAAATGGCTTGTTGCTCGTAGCGATCGGATAGGCACCATTATCACTGCAAAAGATCACAAGAGTATTCTCTTCTCGTCCGGTCTCTTTGAGAGTTTCTAGAATCCGGCCGACTCCCTGGTCAAGGCGTTCCATCATTGCGATTAAAGTCTCTCGATCACCTTTCTGCCAGTCTTTGGAGTCCCATTTCGTAGAGACCTTGGGTTTACTCGGTTTCCTGTCGGGATGCTGGAAGGGAGCACTGGGAGCCGTGTACGGAAGATAGAGAAAAATGGGTTCTTCCCGTGGCTGCTTCTCAAGAAATTTGATCGCACCATCGGTAATTAAATCGGTGAAGTATTTATCACGTCGAACCTGCTTGAGGTTCTCATAAAGAACCGGCTCTCCCGTGGGTTCATTGTGATAGAAATAGTCGATGGTTCCGCCCAGAGAAGCGAGAAAATAGTCAAAACCGTGATGTGGCGGCAGGAGGTGCTTTTCGTACCCCAGATGCCATTTCCCCAGACCGACAGTTTTGTAACCCGCCTCATTCATCGCGGGGATCAACACAGATTCGTCGGGGGGCAACCCGAGATTATGTTCTTCAGCGAGAGCGATCGCATCGTCATAACGACCGACATTCCCTGTGCCCAACGCACATTCAAGCCCCGAAATTCTCTGTTGATAACGTCCTGTCAGAAGGGCTGTGCGGGTCGGCGAACATTCCGGTCCGTTGGAATAGAAGTTTGTGAATCGAACCCCTTCTTCCGCAATGCTATCGATATGAGGTGTCTTGATATCTGGACATCCGTAACAGGACAGATCTCCGTAGCCAAGATTATCTGCCACGATGAGAACGATATCCGGTGGATGCGTCTCTTCAGAATTCGCCCTTTCAGCGGAGGCGATCAAAAAACAGGGGCTAGCCAAAAAAATGAAGACAATGTGATTTGACAGGAAAGAGAATCGGCGTTTGCAGGTCATGGTGTTCCTTCTCGATCGATGGAAAGGCATTCCAGTAACATAACTCAGCGAAGCTCTCACTCCTATGAGTTGTTTTCGCAATTTCGAACATCAATTTCCTCGTGCGTGTCGTCAACACCGGTGGAACGACAGAGTACCGACTCGAGTTCGGAACCGCTTTGAACTCGACGGGCCAAACATGGACTGAATTTCAAATCACTGGTGGTCTCGGTTTGGGCGAATATTTTGTGCGGATCGCAGATCTTCCACCCGGAACATTACCCACAGGCCTCGACTGGGATACGCCAGATAAAGATACCGTTGGGTCTTTCGACAAGTTTCTTTTTCCTGAGTTCGGCCAAGCTACACCCAATAGTTTTTCGGCTGATTTCTGTGCCTGAGTCAATTGCAGTCTGAGTTTGTGGAAATGGGCTCTTTCTTAGATGACGTAAAATTTCCAATTCATTTGCTGAGAATTGATTGGATGTCTGCCTTTTTTCTATCTCGATTATGATTTGCGGAATCGTCACTATTCGTGCTCTCAAGGTTCGCTCAATTGTCGAGAGACTTTGATTCAGAAAAAGATTACGGAAAAGATTACCTTCAAACCCATATTCATCCGCAAGTCTGGCACATCGTTCCTCGTCGGCAGAAGTGTTTTCCGAAGGAGATACATCGGATTGACTCAGTTCTTGGACAGTCTGATAATGCTCTTTCAATTCCTTCAAAAAACAATTCAAGAAATCGATATCGCTTTCTGGCATAATGATGGCCTCTCCATTCAGAAGGATAAAAATGAAATCGCTCACCAAAGAACTTTGGATGGAAGTTCCTGATCGTCGAGCCATTCTGTCTATACATAATGATGTTAAAACAGCAGTTGTCGAGAGCGGAATTTCAGAAGGGTTGGTGCTTATAAATGCAATGCACATCACGGCTTCGGTCTTCATTAACGATGACGAATCAGGACTCCACGCCGACTACGACCGCTGGCTCGAAGAACTGGTGCCGTTTGATGCGGGAACCGACCCGGCCTCCGGCGGCTATTTGCACAATCGGACGGGTGAAGACAACGCCGACGCACACCACAAACGACAGATCATGGGTCGGGAAGTGGTCGTGGCGATCACGGATGGAAAACTGCACCTGGGGCCGTGGGAACACATATTCTATTACGAATTCGATGGCCGACGACGTAAGCGAGTGCTGGTCAAGATTATTGGGGAGTGACATTTTTGTTCCCTTTGGTTGTCCCGGTTATGGTCAAGGAAAGCATGTACCCTGATATGTCTCGTGAACACGATGCACATTACCGCATCGGTGTTCATCAACGATGACGAATCGGGACTGCATGCCGACTACGACCGCTGGCTCGAAAAGTTGGTGCCGTTCGATGCGGGGACCGACCCAGACTCCGGCGGTTACTTGCACAATCGGACGGGAGAAGACAACGCCGACGCACACCACAAACGACAGATCATGGGCCGTGAGGTGGTCGTGGCGATCACCGACGGCAAATTGCACTTGGGGCCGTGGGAACACATTTTCTATTACGAATTCGACGGCCGACGGCGTAAACGGGTGCTGGTTAAGATGATTGGGGAATGAGCGGTATGAAAATTTTCATTGTACTATACCACGAGATAATGGGGACTCCAGACGACTGCCGTGCTGATGAAATGCTCTTCTATACCTTCACGAGCATGAAAAAAGCCCTTGAACTCATCAAGAAAGCCATGGTGGATCGTTGGTCTTGGTGGGAAATTCAAGTGCAAGACGTTGACAGCAGTGAATGGCCGGAACACGTTGGATATTATGGTAGACGGGGCGGCAAGCTCGCCAAGCCACCCTACGAAAAGTGCGTTGAAATCTTCAAGAAGGAACGCCGCACCTAGCAAATGCAGTCAGGAAGTCATGCGGGAGCATGACCGACAATTCTACCAATGCGTCTGGCCCGACCGTGAGATGAATTTCCCTTGGCACATCGGTTATTTGTTGCCTGATCACCAAAAGCAACCATTGTTATTTGAGTGGTATTGATCAATATCACAACCACGCGAGCCGTAAATAGTCTTCGCGATCCCCAATGAATTGCGTTACAGTCGCGAGTGCTTCATAAACCATTCAAGCTCACAAGGGAAATCATCATGAGGCTCTTTGACAAAACCATATTGAGCTGGTCGGAACCACTCTTTTTTCTCATTCGAATTCGAGAAAGTTGGGGCTGGAGAAATCGAATACTGATCGCGTTGGGAGCAACTCTTCTCATTTTTCTGGGCATGTTTCTGCTGCAACCGGGCCAGCGAACTCACCTCGAAGAAATTGGCTTGGCGTTCGCAGGTGGCGCAATGATCCTCTTTCTGATGGATTATCGGAACTTGCAGCGGGAGGTTGCCGTCTACGAAGATTCGATCATTGTTTCGAGCACCATGAAAAAAAGCTCATTCACCAAAATTCTTTTGGATAAAGTCGAGTCCATTCAACTGAAACGACCCGATGAGTGGAAACGCTCCTACGGCGGCATGATTTTGAATTTAGGTAATGGTGAAGGATTCATGATCGCCGTGCCTACGAAGGTAACACTCGACACTCTTGCCAACATTCTGTTTCGATTGGGCCAGACCGTCGAGCTTGAAGGCTGGTAACCCTCCGACTCAGACACTCGCATACAAGTGAAAGACGATCTGGAACTCGACCCAGAAGCAGCCACCGGTCAGATCCATACGTCTCCAATAGGAGACCAAGAACCGAAACTGAATTCAGGATTCGACATGGCCATCCAGTTGGTGATTGCGTTGTGGCCTCTCCTTCTCCTTCTGGTTCTGGGTGGAAGTATCTGGATGGGTATCTATATTTATCAAAACAAAGCAGTACTCTCGTGGCTGCAAATTGGCTTGCGGATTGGTGGTGCGTTGGTCTTATTCGTATTATCCTTCCTGTATTTGATGCGGATCGGACAGTTCGTCGCTGCGGCATACGGAGTCAGCGTCGCTCGAAAAAACATGCGTGCGCGGGCCGAATCATTCTTTGATACCGCTGAGGAAAACCTGGTCACGGTTGAACTGTTTGATCGTGAATTGTGGACCAAAGTCACGGCGATGGCGAATGATTTTGGTTTTCTGAAGATCGACCGCCAGAAAAAAGAGTTATGATTTGAAGGGAATAAGAATCGCTGGTTTGTCCCGGTTTCAGCATTGAAGACCTGTCGCATCGAGGAAAGTATTGTGACGAGTGAAGGAAGCCAGGAAGGGGAACAGCGTTATTATGTGGTCTTGTCTGCCGACCAACCCGACGGTGAACTCTGGGAACACGGACTCATCTACACACGAACGGAAATCGGGACAGATCAGTACGAACAACGTCACGAACGCTCAAAACTGTTGTTCACACAATTGGCGGACGTCCTATAAGGACAAATGGCTAGAACTCGACCTTCCATTTCATAGAAGCAGACGACCATGGTTCAATCTTTTTATATCCGATATTTCTTGATCCTTGTAACCATCTTGGCATCCAGCTTAGCTAACGCACAGAACAAGAAGCAGAAGCCAGCCGCGAATCCTCACGCCAATATTCTAAGAGATATCGAATACTCGAAACCCGATGGCAAGCCTCAACTACTCGACTTGTATCTTCCCAAAAAAGGAGACGGCCCGTTCCCGGTAGTTGCCTGGGTGCATGGAGGAGGTTGGAAGAACGGTAGCAGAAAGAATTGTCCTGCGAGTTGGCTCGTCGAACATGGTTTCGCCGTCGCCAGCATCGATTATCGACTCATTCCCGCACAATGGCCGGCACAAATTGATGATTGTCGGGCGGCGGTCCGCTGGTTGCGTTTCAACGCAGACAATCACAATCTCGACCCGAATCACATCGCCGTTTGGGGAGGTTCGGCCGGCGGACACCTCGTTGCTATGATGGGAACGCTTCCTCCTCCCGATTTCGAAACCACTTCAAGCCGCGTCCAAGCCGTTTGTGATTGGTTTGGCCCGACCGATTTGTTGACAATGCCGCCAAATGTCATTTCAAAGAAACGAACCGCCGAGCAAGTCGCACAGTCAAACGGAGCGAAGTTATTGGGAGCACCCGTCTGGACGATTCCCGAGAAAGCGATGCAGGCATCTGCCTTTCATCAAGTTTCGAAAGGCGATCCCCCGTTCTTAATCATGCATGGCGAGAAGGATCCGGGTGTGCCGCTGATACAAAGTGAGATGCTCCACGATGCACTCCAGATGAACGGTGTGGAATCAACCTTGCACATCGTCAAAGGAGCCGGGCATGGCGGAAAAGAGTTCCGTTCTCCCGAGGTGCAAAAAATGATTCTGGAGTTCTTTGAGAAACACTTGAGACGGAAGATGTTTAAAGAGCAACAACCTCTGCCCACCCAATAACTGATTAACAGTTGCGCCGAGCAAAATATTGTCCCCCATCAGGCCGAAGTGAATCCCCCCCCCCATTCTCACAGACAGAACACCAC
>JAQWSQ010000120.1 GCA_029243145.1 Planctomycetaceae bacterium
CGCAGTCCCTTGCCGCCGCGCTTTTGTCGTCGGTATCGCATGGTGCTGCTGACTTCATCCGCGTCTTCGTCAGATTCATCGGCGATGACACCGAACGGAGTCCGTTTGCCGTACCCGTTCTCACAAACAGAGAGCAGCGTACCGTCTTCCTGAGTCGTCACCATGCCGACGACATAGTCGTCTTTCGCCAGTTTGATCCCTTTGACGCCGCGTGTATTACGTCCCATAGGGCGTGCATCGTCATGGGCAAACCGAATGCTCATACCGGTACTGGTGGCAATCACCACATCTTGTCCATCAGCCACGATGCGAACATCGATCAGCTCATCATCATCATCCAGATTGATGGCGATGATACCTCCCTTCATCGGGCGACTATACGCGGAAAGCGAGGTCTTTTTGACGATTCCTTTTTTCGTCGCCATGATCAGGAAACGATCTTCGTCGAAATCGCGAACGGCAAGGCAGTTATAGATACTGGCCCCTTCATCAACCTGAAGAATGTTGACCACGGCACGGCCTTTTGCCGTCCGGTTTTGCAGAGGTAGGTCGTAAACTTTCTGCCAATGAACCTTACCGCGGTCGGTAAAGAACAACAGGTAATCGTGAGTACTCGCCACAAAAAGGTGTTCGATGGCATCTTCTTCGTCTGACTTGGCCCCTTTGATGCCTTTGCCGCCACGATTTTGGGCCTGATAGACCGAGAGTTGAGTCCGTTTGATATAACCGCGCTTTGAGAGCGTAACCACCATCGGCTCTTCAGTGATCAGGTCGGCTCGATCAACGTGCGTCAGTTCTTCGTCAGAGATATCCGTGCGTCGTTTATCGCCATACTTGGCGATGATCTCGTCCATGTCATCGCGGATCATGGCTCGGATGTTCGATTCATCAGACAGGATGCTGACATATTCGTTGATGTCTTCGATGAGTTTCCCAAATTCGTCCGAGAGTTTTTCTCGTTCGAGGTTTGCCAATGAACCAAGCTGCATCGAGACGATGGCTTCGGCCTGATTGGTCGAGAGCGAATAATTCTCTTTTTCGCCCTGTTCTTCTTGGTAGACACGAAAACCCTCATCTCCCAACGCACGGGCGATCAGTCCCGCTGGGACTTGGATGTCCTGAAGTCGATTTTTTGCGTCGTTCCGGCTGGGTGAATCGCGGATGGTTTTAATGACTTGATCGATGTCGATCTGGGCAATCATTAAGCCTTCGACGGTATGCTTACGTTTGCGCGCTTCGGAGAGAAGATATTCTGTTCGTCGACGAATCACATCAACGCGGTGCAAGATAAATTCTTGCAACATATCTTTAACCGACATCACTTGAGGACGATTGCCCACCAGCGCGAGCAGAATCATACTGACTGTCGATTGCAGCGGTGAAAACTGGTAGAGCTGATTCAAGACGACATCGGGGTCGGCGTCTTTCTTGAGGATGATGTGTAGTCTGACCTGCCAAGTCGGAATGTTCCGGTCGGTCAGGTCGATGATTCGCGAGATTCCTTTGACGCGTTCGTCGCGGACCAGGTGCTCGAGTTTCTCACGGATGCGGTCGCGAGTTTCCATGAACGGAATCTCGGTGACGACAATCACATCGCTGTTCTTCTCTTTCTCGAAATGTGTTTTTGCTCTCAGGCTGATGGTGGATCGCCCCGTCAAATACGCTTGGCGAATTCCCATGTGTCCGCAGATGGTGCCCCCGGTCGGGAAGTCAGGCCCAGGCATTTCTGCGAGGAGCTCATCGACACCAGCGTTAGGGTTGTCGATCAATACGTTGACTGCCGAACAAACTTCTTTCAGGTTGTGCGGTGGAATGCTGGTCGCCATACCTACGGCGATCCCGCTGGATCCATTCACCAACAAGTTCGGGAAACGGGACGGCAATACGACCGGTTCCAGATTTTCCTGGTCGTAGGTGGGAACGTAATCGACCGTATTGCGGTCGATGTCTCTCAATAACTCAAGAGCCAGTGATGAAAGTCGCGCTTCGGTGTATCTCATGGCCGCGGGAGGAAGACCCGCCAGTGAGCCGAAGTTTCCTTGCTTGTCGATCAGGACTTGTCGCATCGTCCAGTTTTGTCCCATACGGACGAGTGTCGGGTAAACCGAACCTTCCCCGTGTGGGTGATAGTTACCGCTGGTGTCGCCGGCAATCTTGGCACACTTTTTTCGGCCTGACGCGGGGCCAAGATTCAAGTCGTTCATGGCGACCAGAATGCGGCGTTGCGAAGGCTTCAAACCATCGCGAACGTCGGGCAACGCACGACTGATGATGACGCTCATCGCGTAGGTGAGATAGCTGGTTTGCATCTCTTCGCGGATGTCGTGCGGTTGAATTCGGTCGTTACCGGGAATGGCAAGATTTTGGTCGTCTGTTCCGTCAGCCAATTTAAGTCACTCCAGATTGTGTGGTCAAAAACGGTCCACAGATGTCGCTCGAAACGCTCGTCGTTTCGAGGTTGGCATCCTGTTTGGTGGATCGGGAATTCTCTGCTTGAATAGCGATTATTGAGAACGTGTTTTATGCTCTCATGACCGCATGAATCAGAAAGGCGTAAACTCTTTTTTCGACTGAGTTTTCGGCGAATTCGCCCCCTTCTGTTTCAAACCAATATTGTACCCGGAATTGGCCTCTGAAACAATCAACGCGAGGCACTTTTCAAGGCCTGTCGAAAAGCCCAAAATGTCACCTGTGGATGCTTGACATGATGCTGTTTGCGAGGGGCTGAACCGAGCATATTCTGCCTGTTCGTAGATCCAAAAAAAACTTGTGATTTGTGGTCCCTTTTGCAGATGAATCTTTCCCCGCTGAGGGGGAGTTGTTCTAATCGATGTAATAGATATTCTTGATTTGATTCGTTCGTCATTTTATTTTAGGATCATCGCGATGCAGCACTTTTCGTGCGATCTTTGTGGTTGTCAGATCGACGATCAACGCTATGTGGTGCATATCGAACTCTTTCCGGCATTCAATCCCGATGAATTGTCATCCACCGATCTGGATGTCGATCACCTGCATGCGGTTTCGCAATCGATTATGCAAGGAGAAGGTTTGCCCGCGCCCTCAGAAGATGTGGACGGAACCGGAACATTACAGTTCGATCTCTGTCGAGAGTGCCAGTTACGCTTCCGCCGTGATCCTTTGGGCAAGTCGAGCCGCAGTTCGATGCATTTTAGTGAAAACTAATTCCGAGCATCGTCCATTTTATGTCTCGCCCCTTCTCCACTCGTGAAAAACTCCAATTGCTGGCGGGCTCTCCCCAACGCATCTTGGTGTTGTTGGCCATCGTCGTTGTGATCGCCAGTAGTCGCTGGTTATTTCCGCCCGCACCGCAACCTGCTCCCCTGATCGCTGATGCTGATTATCGTGTTCTTCGTGTGATTGATGGAGACACGGTGTTGTTAGCCGATCAAACACGAATCAGACTGATTGGCATCAACACGCCAGAGTTGGAGCGAGACGGTCGAACCGCCGAAGCATGGTCGCAAGAATCCAAGGATTGGCTACGTCATCAGCTTGAAGATGAAACGGTCCGATTGGAGTTCGACATCGAACGATTTGATCAATATGATCGAACTCTGGCTTACGTCTATCTTGGCGAAACTCTCATCAATGAAGAAGTGATTCGACAAGGTTTCAGTCGTGCGGAAATACGATATCCGTTCTCGGATCGTATGAAACGGAAGTTCCGTCGGGCTGAAGAACTTGCCCGTGAGGCTCGCCGTGGGATTTGGGAGAATGATCGGGATGAACCTTTCGGTCAGTGACCGGACCGTTCGAGGAACTCTTGAAATTCTCTTCTCCGGTTGCAATTTCCAAGACTAACAGGCTGCGATCATCATCCCGGTCGTCGGCGAAAATTGCGGTTTCCCACAACAAATCGGACAATGCTTCACGCGATTGGTAGCGTTCTTGGGCTCGGGCACGTTTGGCGAGTTGACGGACTGTTTGATAGCGGGTTTGTGAAATCGATTCACTAATCCCATCCGAAAAAACAATCAATTGATCGCCATCGCGAAGCTTGAGGGTGGAGTTTGAATATCGCGAGGTCATTAACACGCCGAGTAACATGCCGTGAGATTTGATTTCCTGAAACTCATTCCCTCGAACTAATAAGGGGGCCGGGTGTCCCGCATTGGTGCAGCTCAATTCTCGAGTTCGCTCATTCCAGATTCCCAGAAACAGACTGAAAAAATGATCGTCTGAGAGAAGTTCGCACAACGAACGGTTGATGTTTTCCATCAACATGTCGGTTTCTTCCGGGTTGATGTCGGCATGCATCAGGGAATAATGAATGGCCCCCTCGGCATGTGCGCGAATCAAGGCCGCCGGAATGCTGTCTCCGGTCGCGTCACCGAGCAGGATCGCGGTTCGGTCGTGATCGATTCTCATCACCTTACACAAATCACCTCTCGCGATTCGTGTCGTTTTTCGACATGTAACGAGCGAGTCGGTGCATGGGTATTGTAGGAATTCAATGTCGATGGCGAGGCTGCTTGCATTTCTTTTCGCAGACGGAAGCGATGATTGCTTTCTTCCAGCAATGCGATCCGTTCGAGTTCAATCGACAGGATGTCGGCAATGCGTTCGAGGAACTCGACACTTTGATGTTTCAGGGACTTTCTGATTTTACGATAAATCCACAATGATCCGATGGGTTGATTGCCGATTCGCAGAGTGAAACATATCCCCTGCTCCCATCCATCAGGTAACCAACTTTGAGGCTGATTGCCTATCAAGACCTCTGTGGCTCCTTTGACTCCTGCTTGCACATCTGGTGCGTTTGCCCCCAAAGGCCGTCGTGGGTGCGTGAAGGACATTTTCTCTCGGGATGTCTGACCAATGAGGTTCAGTTCTCGGTTCTCTGTGGAGAGTAAGAAAATGGCACTTCCTTCAGAGCATGAGACATCGCATGCCAGTTCCATCAATCTTGGTAAATTCTCTTCGGGACCACCACGATTTGCGATCACGCTTACAAATTCAACAATCTCTTCCCGGCGTCTGACTTCCAGATTGCAGGAGTTTTCCAGCGTGATCACTCGGTTAATGAATTCGGACTGCGCATGAACAAGCTGGCGCATCGCGGGCCAATCAACATGTTCTTCATATTCGGGAGGCAAGTCGACACAGAGCATGCCGCCAATGAGCCCTGTTGCTTGGTGTTGATATTCACCGGGAGGGAGCGGAGATTCGGCAGGAAGCTCTTCTAGGGTACGAAAGATGATCGGCCAGCCGGTCGACGACGACAAGCATCTTTAATCCAGAATATTTGAATCCAGAATATTTGATCGGGATTCAAGTGAGCCACGATCTTTGTTTCCCTTCCGTGAGTGATCCAGCCGCAGCGCGCACCATCCATTGGTACCGAAAACAAGCGGTCTCATTCTATATCGGTGATCAGTCGTCAGTGGGTGGACCTCGATGCTTTCGTGACGGATGAGACCGGTTATGCCGATTTGAAGGAGTCACGAAAATGCTGTGGTTCGCGGGGAAGCACTACTTAGATACACTTGGCCTCGACTGGCTTCGGCGTCACTCGAGCTTTGCTTCTGAGAAGACACAGATACCTCGTTAGATGTCGTTCAGCCGATGGGCTGATTCATGAATGGGAGACATTGCTCAACTCGAAAAACGAGCAGAAGCCTGAAAAACGAGCAATTGTTATGCCGTATGGTCATGAAAATGGAGTCTTATGGCTACCAGTTACGCACACAAGCGGAAGAACTTCAAGAGTGGTCTGATAAAAAAAACAGTCAGTCGCATGATAACTAACAGAAATGCACGATAAAAAGGCAAATCGAAGTGTTTTATAGTGCTCGTGGAAGGAAAATTCATAAGAGTGAACAAAAATTACGTTTTGTGGTTAAATGTACAGTTTGGGATTGACGAACACTGTACTAATAGTATTATGTTCGTATGTTCATTTTTCAAATGCGTTTTTTCCGTCCACAATAGTAATTAAGTGAGTGAAAGATTGGGGGAGAAACTGCTGAAAACTGATTTTCCCGTCTCAATCAAGGAATCTCTCGATGGCAAACACAGCAACAGTTAATAACAGGATTAAGGGCATGGCCAAAAGCAAAAAAAGTACATCGGGAGAAAAAACTCCAGCAAAAGGTTCAGGGAAAGACTCCCAAGGGGGAGCCATTCTGCAGAATGCTGTTGGACAGATCGAAAAAACTTTCGGCAAGGGATCGATCATGAAGCTGGCGGGTGAAGAGTTCACTCGTGGAGTTCCAGGGATCCCAACCGGAGCGCTTTCACTCGATTTAGCATTGGGAGGACGCGGTTTTCCTCGCGGTCGTATCATTGAGATTTATGGGCCGGAATCAAGTGGTAAAACGACTTTAGCATTACACGCACTGGCCAGTGCTCAGCAAGAAGGAGGCATTGCGGCCTTCATCGATGCCGAACATGCTCTCGATCCGAGTTGGGCGAAACGTATCGGCGTGAATCTGGAAGAGTTGCTCGTCTCTCAGCCCTCATATGGTGAAGAAGCTCTCCAAATCGCCGAGATGCTGATCAAGTCAAATGCCGTCGATATTATTGTTATCGACTCTGTCGCCGCACTGGTCCCCAAAGCGGAACTTGATGGAGAAATCGGTGACCATCACGTCGGCCTGCAAGCACGTATGATGAGCCAGGCGATGCGAAAATTGACTGGAGCCATCGCCAAATCAAAAACGACTGTGATCTTCATCAATCAGATTCGCGAAAAAATTGGTGTCATGTTTGGCTCCCCCGAGACAACTCCGGGAGGTCGCGCTCTGAAATTCTACTCCTCGTGTCGAGTCGATGTTCGGCGTATCGCAACATTAAAGGATGGAGACCTCACCACTGGCATTCGCATGAAGTGCAAAATCGTCAAAAACAAAGTGGCCCCTCCTTTCCGCATTTGTGAATTCGATATGCTCGGCGAGTGCGGAATTTCGATCTCGGGAGACCTTCTCGATCTGGCCGTTGAAGACAAAATTATTGATCGCAGCGGTAGCTGGTTCAGTTACGGAGAAACCCGATTGGGGCAAGGTCGTGATAATGCTCGGAAAACTCTCGAAGAAAACCCGGAGATGATGGTTGAAATTCGAGGTAAGGTTCTCGTGGCTCGCGGAGTCACCGATCCCAAATCACAAAACGAAGAACCGATTGAAGACGAGACGGTCGAGGAAGAGTCCAAAGAATAGTCCTTTCTGGTTGAAAGAAGCTTTTTCTCGTGAGAGACCAGCCACCGGTCGGGAAGAAGTTTCCATCCATCTTGAGAGGTCTCAAAACGCCCAGATCTTTGCGGTCCGGGCGTTTTTTTCTTGCGCAGAGCGTACACGGCGTACTGTTGCTCTGATAAGTCTTTAGCTATGATAGACACGTCACAGATCCCCGATTCATGAGAAACTTCGGATGATCATTCGTCATTTTCCTATCATGCTTCCTATGGGACTATCGATCTTGGTTTCGATAGTGCTAGCCGGGACGGTCTACGCTCAGACCGAGTTCGATGCAGCAATTGCGTTGGAATCGACGTTGATCAAGGTCATTGCTGAAGCCGAAGGGGCAGTTGTCAGTATCGCACGGATTCGTACGAATCCTGATCAGGAAGCGGGCGTTCGGCGAAATCCATTTGGTCGATTCAATTGGCGCGAGCGAGATCAAAAGACTCGTGAAAATCCGGAGTCGCCAGATTTTCAACCCAATGATTTTGGAGCGGGAGTTGTGCTCTCTTTGCGGGACGATCCAAACTCCCGCTACATTCTGACCAACTACCATGTTGTCAAAGGTGGCCCGGTGAGCGGTGAAAACCCCGCCGATGCACAAGTCGAATTGTTCGTACGAGTCAAAGGTGGTCACAGCTATTACTCAACGATCAAAGCTGCCGACCCTCGTAGTGATCTCGCTGTCTTGGAGATCAATTTTGAACGCATGGGATTAACTCCCGACCAATTAAAACCGTTAAAGCTAGCCGACAATCTGAAAGTCAGAAAAGGTCAGATTGTGATTGGTCTAGGTAACCCGTATGCGATTGCCAAAGATGGTTCGGCTTCTGCTTCGTGGGGAATCATCAGCAATACCGCACGCCATCCGAAGCTCCCTCCTCAGCCAGAAACATTCGCTGATAATGCCGATGAAATTCTTCATCACACGGGAACATTGTTGCAGCTCGATATGAAGTTAAACCTGGGAACGAGCGGTGGTGCATTGCTCAATCTAAAAGGAGAGTTCGTCGGTTTGACAACCTCTCTCGCCGCCATTGAAGGTTTCGAAGCCGCTGCCGGTTATGCCATCCCTGCGGATGAACGATTTGTTCGAATATTTGAGGCTTTGGCGCGGGGGCAAGAAGTCGAATATGGATTTCTCGGTGTGAATCCGCAAGATGTCTCTCCACGAGAAGTCGCCAGCCGAAATCTTCCGCTGGGACAACCTTCAGCAACCAAGCTGATGACAGTCTTCAACAATTCACCCGCGGCTCGTGCGGGTCTTCGCGGCGGAGATCTTGTGCTGAATATCGAAGGTCGTCCGGTTCTTGATCGGCGTGATTTGATGCGAGAAATCTCTCTTTTAGCGCCCGAAACGGAAGCTCGGATAAAAATCTGGAGAAACGACTTTCAGAGACCGAGAATAGTGACTGTGACTTTAGGAAAATGGCCCGTCATTAACGACGACGAAATTATTGCCACCAATCCTCGATTTCCCCGCTGGCGAGGAATGGAAGTGGACTACCCGACGGGCAGAAATCGTTTTCTCAATCGAACCTTGGCCTACCCAGATGCTGTCTTGATTCGAAAGATTACCCCTGATTCTCCGGCTGACTTGGCCGGATTACAAAGCGGTGAGTTTGTGAAATCCGTCAATGGACGGGATGTCAAACAGCCTGCCGAGTTTCATGAAGCGTTACAAAATTTGGAGGGAGAGGTTTCCCTTCGAATGCTTGATGGTCGAGAAGTAATGGTGTCGATTATCAATTCTGAACCTGTCCCCAACCCTTGATCCTGTTATTGAATTGCCGACGATGAAAACTGATGAACTGAGAGAGAAGTATCTGGAATTCTTTGTGTCCAAAGGTTGCGTCCGACGCCCCACTGATGTGTTGGTGCCGAAAGATGACCCCACGGTGCTGTTTACACCAGCAGGAATGAATCAGTTTAAGGATCAGTTTTTGGGTGTTGGTGAAATTGAATTCACGAAGGCCACGACCTCTCAAAAATGTCTGCGGACGGGAGATATTTCGAATGTGGGTGTGACGGCCTACCATCACACATTCTTCGAGATGTTGGGGAATTTCTCGTTTGGAGATTACTTCAAGACGGAAGCGATTCACTGGGCCTGGGAATTTCTGACTGACAAAAAATGGCTGGGAATTAACCCCGAACAACTCTCCGTCACCGTCTATAAAGATGATGACGAAGCATTCGATATCTGGAACAAAGAAATTGGTCTTCCGCCGGAGCGGATTAGTCGTGAGGAAGAAGACGAAAATTTCTGGCCTGCATCGGCCCCCTCTCAAGGCCCGGATGGTGTTTGCGGCCCTTGCTCCGAGATCTATTTTCATCCTGAAGGCAGCGAAAAAGTCGAAATCTGGAATCTCGTCTTCACGCAATTCAATCGCGTGGGCGATCCACCCGATAACTTACAACCGCTTCCCAAAAAGAACATCGATACCGGGATGGGCTTGGAACGAACCGCAGCGGTTCTGCAAGGTAAGAAGAGTAACTTCGAGATCGATACTCTCAGGCAACTCTGTGAAGCGGCCGGTGATGCGGTGAGTCTGAAGTACGAGTTTGACGCACCTCACGGTCGTCCTCTACGTCGTATTGCCGACCATGTTCGCGCGGTCACGTTTTGTATTCACGAAGGTGTCGAACCGGGCAACGAGAAAGAAAATTACATCGTTCGCCAATTGCTGCGTCGAGCGATGTTGGAAGGCTATCTGCTCGGTCAGGACGAGCCATTTCTCTACACCCTCGTCGATTCCGTGATCGAGATCATGGACAAGCCTTATCCCGAGTTGAAAGAGACTCGCAAGGCGGTTATGGATTCGATCAAGGAAGAAGAAACCCAGTTCCTGCACATTGTCGAGCGAGGAGTGACGAAATTCGAAAAGCTCGTCGAAACCATCAAGTCGGCGGGTGGCAAGACTATCTCCGGCGAAGACGCCTTTGATCTACATCAAACGGATGGGTTTCTCATTGAACTGACCGAAGCACTCGCCACTCGTGACGGACTCAAAGTGGATCGAGACGGATTCAAAAAGTGCGTCGCTCAACATAAACAGTCCAGCGGCACCGGAGCATTTGCGAGTTCCGTCATGGCCGAAGGGCCGTTGGATGCGCTCAAGAACAAAACTGGAGGCGTTAAGTTTCTTGGCTATGAGGCCATTGAGGCAGAGAGCGAAATTGTCGGAGTGATTGCCGATCAAAAACTTCAGGAATCACTCGACTCAAAGACGGCGGGAGATTCTCCGGTAGTTGTCGTCCTCAAAGAAACCCCCTTCTACGGAGAAGCCGGTGGTCAGGTGGGTGATACGGGCATCATTTCCGGGAAAGCATTTGAGTTCAAGGTTGAAGATACTCAGAAAGATGGAGAACTCATTCTGCACTTGGGGCGTCTCGTGTCTGGTCAGATTAAAACAGGTGACAAAGCCGTAGCAAAAGTTGATGCCGACCGTCGTGCCGGAATCCGTCGTGCTCACTCAGCAACTCACCTGTTACATCATGCTTTGCACATCACTTTAGGAAATGACGCAGTGCAACGTGGCTCTAAAGTTGAGCAGGATCAGTTGCGGTTCGACTTTTCACATAAGTCGGCGGTGACCCCGGAAGAACTCGTGCAGATCGAAGATGAGATCAACCGCTGCGTCTCATTGGGCGAGAGTGTCGAGACTGACATGATGGTCTTGGAAGATGCACGCAAACTGGGTGCGATGGCACTGTTTGGCGAAAAGTATCCCGACCGCGTTCGAGTCGTACAAATGGGGGACTTTAGCGTTGAACTGTGTGGTGGTATTCATCTTGCCAACACCGGGCAGGTTGGCTTCTGTAAAATTCTCGCCGAAGAACCGGTCGCGAAAGGAGTACGCCGTATTTCTGCCGTGACAGGTCCGAAAGCCGTTCAATGGGCCAGAGAGCAAGAGTCGTTTCTCAAAAATACCTTGCAATTGGTGAAAGCCAACAAAGCCGAAGATCTCCCCGAACGGATCAACGCCATGCAAGACGAGTTGAAAACGCTTCGCAAGGAATTGTTGCAGGTGCAATCGGCCTCTGCGTCTGAGGAAATCGACGAAATCGTCGCCAATGCGACCACCATCGGCGATGCCAAAATCATCGCTCATCAATTGCCCCCGATGGACAAGAACGCTGTCCGCGAATTCATGGATAAACTGCGCGGGAAAGCCAAGTCGGCTGCGATATTGATCGCTCGTGAGAGTGATGGCAAAGTCGCCTTGAATGCCGCTGTGACCAAGGACCTGTTAGACAAAGGTCTCAGTGCCTCCGACTGTGTCAAAGCGGCCGCGAAGATTGTTGGAGGTGGTGGTGGAGGTCGTCCCGATATGGCCGAAGCGGGTGGTCGTTTCCCCGACAAGATCGAAGAGGCTCTCAAAGCGGGGTTGGAATATTACCAATCGAAGTTTTGATGATCGCAATGACGGGTATCCCAGATGGACGCGAATCAAAAAAAAGAGACTGAGCAGAAAAAGTCTGCTCTTGTTCCAGCACTCATCATTGGTTTTGTGCTGCTGGTTCTCTATCCGCTCAGCATTCCCTTTTATTACCTAATCGGGCAAAATTCACCTAGGTGGATGGACGACTACTATCTGCCGCTTTCACGCATTTATGATCCGTTGGAATGGCTCTATTTCAATGTCGAATGGGTCGAAAAATTTACGTCTGGTACGAACAATTCTTCCCGTGGTGGCAATGATCACGCCCAAATTGCGTTGTTTGTGATCACGCATTTCTGACTAGCCTCATCGACCAAAATCCCTGTTTGGTCCCCTTGTTCTCCCACCGAGATTGAGTTCCCCTGAACAAGGCAATCACGGCTCTCGATCAGACTGATGCCGGGAGCATTTTTGGAATCCATTTGATTGCCGCCAACGTTGATCCCCAAGCAGTTCTTGAGAACAAGCCCGGCACCGCTTTCTTCTTCACCCGCCCGACATTCATTGAATGTATTGCCGTTGACGACGCCGTGCTCGCACTCTTCGAGAGTCACTCCATCGATGGCGGTGCTGTCCCAACGAACGGGGCGAGTACCGATACTGTTGGACGAGAGGACAAAGTTTTGACACCGTCTTAAAATCACGTTCCGCTGAATACCATCGTAGATCGTGTTTCCGGTCATACTCACTCGGGCCGAGTCTTCAATGACAATCGAGTGCTGGCGACTGCCGATGACGTTTCCCGTGATGGCAATCAGTTTACAAAGTAGACGAGATTGTTCTTGCGAACCACGAATCCAGATGTTGGCGCCGGGAGCTTCCCGCGTGGCCTGTATGGTATTCGAAGAAATCGTGTACTCGCTGATCTGTTCCGTCGGTGCTTCTAACAATATCTCAGCGCTGATTTCGCCGAGTCCTGAGTTGTATTCAATATCATTGCCGGTGATCTGAATGTTGTGGACATCGCCATCTGCTTGTCGAATACCGGCCTGTTTGCAATAACTGATGTGATTGCCGGTAATGATGGCTTGATGCAGATTGCAGTGATCAAAGAAGACACCCGTCGCGTGGCAGTCGTAAATGTGTGAGTTTGCGAGTAAGAAGTTTCGGTTTCGTTCAATCAGATGTATCGCATGACGGCACTGGCGAATCAGTACGTTTTGGATGGTCGTCTGCATCGTTTTGATCAGCTCGATGCCATCGGCTTCCGGGTGCAGGCCGTGAATTTCCAGATGGGAGATTGTGGGGAATCGTTGTCTGTCCCAGACGTTCGGTTTGAAACTGGGGGGTGAAGCCGTCCCTTCGTGTGTCCCTAGCAGTCGAAATGCGGGACCGGAGGCATCCATCAGGATTCGTGCGGTCCCCTGCTCTCCCGAAATGCCGGAAAAACCGGTTCGGTCAAGCGTGATCGTGATCGGCTTCTTGATCAGGTAATCACCCTTGGGGAAGTGCAAGACACCATCAGCTTGCTGAACGGCATGTTCGAGGGCCGCGGTGTCGTCGGTCGTTCCGTCTCCGACCGCTCCAAACTCTTTGGCGGTGCGCATGAAAAACTCCACGATAGATCAGAGTCGCGAACTATGGACGCGGCGACGAATCGTTTTACTTGATTCGATAGAGAGCGTCCGCCGAGCGAATCAGTAAATCGTTTTCGATTATCCCGTACGATGCCAGAGTTCGTTCACCGAGATCGTTTTCAGTCACTTTATTGAATTCCTTGCCGGGCTTGATGACGGTTGTGAGTCCCGATTCGGAGAGGAAATAAATGTGTCCCGCTCCGTAAATTGGTGAGGAAGAATAGTTGCCGCCAATTCGTTCTTGCCAGTGTTGTTCGCCGGTCTTGGCATCGTGGCAGGTGGCGATCCCTTTGTCGTTGACCATGTAGAGTTCGTTGCCAACGACGAGTGGGGATGGAGTGTGGGGAGCGACCTTGGGAGCGTTCCAGGCTTCGTGCGTTTCGGTGACGTTTCCTTTTCCATCAGGGCGAATCACGTGCAACTTGGAATTGTTATAGCTGGTACAGAGAAAAACCAAGCCATGTGCAGAGACTGCTTTTGGAATGACCGAATAACCGTCGTAGTTAAACCACCAAATCTCCTCACCCGATTGGGGATCAAACGCGGTGATGATGTTACTCCCCTGTGAGAGGATTTGTTTTCGTCCTTTGACTTCGATGACGAGTGGCGTGTTGAAAGAGAACGTTCGTGGGTTTTCGACAGGTGGACGATCTTTCGTCCATTTCGTTTTTCCGGTCATCTTATCAACGGCAATGACGAAGGCGGTGTCGCTTCCATCACAACTGAAGCACATCATGTTATCCACGATAACAGGCGATCCACCGTTGCCGTGCTGCATGGTGTAACGAATATCGTTTCGCTTCCAGATAGTGTTCCCTTCGACCGTCAAACACGCTGTTCCTTGAGCACCAAAATGAACCCACACATATTGTCCGTCGACGATTGGAGTGGGGCTGGCATGGCTATTCTTTTTGTGGATCTTCTGAGCCAGCTCTGGGGTTTGTGAAAAGAGCTTTTGATCCCACAAGGTCTTCCCGGATTTTGCGTCGATACAGAGAGCAAACAAATCCCTCGCATTGGCATTTTCTTCAGTGACTTCTTCTTCTGCCAAAGGACGGGCGCACGTGAGATAAATGCGATTTCCCCAAACAACGGGTGAGGACCAACCCTCACCCACATCTTCGTTCTTCCAGACGACATTTTCCGTCGCAGACCAATTCACGGGAAGCGATTTTGCGGAGGTATGGCCATTCCCTTCAGGGCCACGAAATTTGGACCACTCTTCGGCAGTGAGAATTGTCGTCGATAGACCGATGAAAACCGTCAGTATCCAGCGTTGAAACATGATCTCACTCCTGAGGAAGGAATAGGTGGGTACGCGATTGCGATTGCCGCACGCGGGATCGGGGAAAAGGATCTCTGGCTTACTATTGAACAGGAGTGTGCGTGAAAATTCCAGAACTCTTTGGTTGGATCGTTGCGATTATTGATGATCCTGAATTTCGGTCACTTCCATTCTCATTATCCCAGACGGGACTTCGACCTCGACCCGATCCCCTACTTTTTTATTGAGCAGCGATTGAGCCAGAGGACTGTTTGTCAGAATTTTCATGGGATCGGTCATGTAATCTTCTTCTCCCGGTCCGACAAATTCATAGCGTTCGTCCAGACCATCATCCAGATTCTTGAGCGTCACTGTCGCTCCAAAAGTGACGACCCCCTTCGGCATGTCGGCTTTATCGACGATATAACAGTTGGCGAGCACACCTTTCACTTGATTCATGCGCGCCTGGATTTGTCCCTGGCGTTCACGTTGTCCGTGGTACTCGGTGTTTTCTTTGAGGTCACCCTCTTCGCGGGCTTCCTTAATTCGTTCGGTGCATTCTTCAAGTTGCTCATCCAAAGCTTGAATTTCAGCGAGCTTTTTGTCGTATCCCTCACGGGTAATTGGTTGGCGATCCATGATCTCCACCTTTTCTAGGTTCTCTATATGATTGATTAACTGTTTCAGTGTTTGTGATGTGGTCGAGTCATCATTGGTGAAATCTGACAATCACAAAAAAAGACGGGCGACTCGAACCTGTTGTCCGAGTCGACCGTGTGATTTCGACTTAGTTTGCATTATACACAGTCAGCCAGAAATTCCTATTAAATCCCGATCCAGACTTTTTCGTCGGCGGATTTCAGGACAGCGTCACACACCTTCTGTGTCTCCAGTGCATCTCGGAAGGTTGGGCTGCACGGTTTGGCATCCGAAATTGATTGCAGGAAGTCGGCCACTTGATGAATGAAGGTGTGTTCGTATCCGATTTGAAGTCCTGGAACCCACCAGTGATCCATGTAGGGTTGGTCGCCGTCCGTGACGTGAACGCTGCGCCAACCACGAACTTGTGACTCGTCATTATGGTCGAAGTATTCGAGACGATGGAGGTCGTGCAAATCCCAACGAATCGAAGCGTTTTCACCATTGATTTCCCAAGTGTATAACGCTTTGTGCCCACGAGCATAACGAGTTGACTCGAACTGTCCTAAGGATCCGTTCGAGAAGTGACACATGAAAGTGCAGGCATCATCGATGGTGACGGCTTGTTTCTCACCGGTTTCCTGATGAACACGTTCTTTGATAAAGGTTTCGGTCATCGCGTTCACGTCGGCAATCCCGCCGTTCAGCCAAAGTGCCGTATCGATACAATGAGCAAGCAGGTCGCCCGTGACGCCGGAACCCGCCGCCTTGGCATCGAGCCGCCAGAGTGCAGCTCCTCCCTGAGGCAGATCTTCGGAGATCGTCCAGTCCTGCAAGAAATTGGCTCGATAGTGGAAGACTCGTCCCAGTCGGCCTTCATCGATGAGTTTTTTGGCGAGCGTGACTGCGGGAACGCGACGGTAATTATACCAGACAGTATTCGGTACTCCTGCTTTTTCGACGGCCGCACACATCTCTTCACCTTCTGCGACATCCATCGCCAGTGGCTTTTCACAGAGAATCATTTTTCCCGCTTCTGCGGCGGCAATGGCGATCTCTTTGTGGAGATTGTTGGGGGTGCAAATGTCGACAGCATCGATATCGTCTCGAGCAATCAATTTACGCCAGTCGGTTTCGTACGATTCATAGCCCCAGTTTTCGGCGAACGCTTTGATGCTCTCTTCGTTGCGAGCACAGCAAGCCTTCAAAACCGGTTTGACATCACATTCAAAGAATTGCGGTGCTTGTCGGTAGGCGTTGGAGTGTGTACGGCCCATAAAGCCGTAGCCAATCAGGCCGATGTTAAGAGGCTTGGTCATTGTGGTGTTACCTTCTTTGTAAGTCTCAATGTATGGTTAAGTTGTATAGAAAATAAAAGCGGAAACTGGAGAGCGGAAAGCGGGGTCATTTCGAGGTCGAAGAATTTTTCTTGGTTGACTTGACCGCTGTCACAATGATTCGCAATAACTCGTCAACCTCCTGCATCAGTGATCCCAGTTTTGTCTGAGCCACCATGTTTGATTCTACGAGAAGCTCAAACCAAAGTGCCGTTTCATCGAGTTCCTGTTCAATAATTCCTAATTTAGAAATAAATTCTGCGTAGGATCTTGCTCTCGAAGCTTCTCGGAAATTTGCTGCGACGCTCGTTCCCGATCTGAGCAGTTGTTTTCCATTCACTTGTGAAGCAGTGTCACGAGGGACTGAAGAATAAAGCCGAATTACACGTAATGCAAATTGCTTGGTTCGATCTCTTAGTCCTTCCATTCGCATGACGCAATAAACTCCCCCGGCTTACCGCTTTCAATCTTCCGCTTTTATTCGTTACTCCCAGCCGCAGGCGTCGCGAACTTTCAGCATCGCATCAAGAATTGTGTTCCAGGTTTCGGGATTTTCCAGCATCTCATTCGGGAACATGCAACCGTCCCAACAAAGGTGATCGATTCCGCGATCTGCGGCCCCTTCCAGCCAGTACTGAGAGCATTTGACGATGTCGATTTTTCCGTTGGGATCGTCCGCAGGACAATGTTTTCCGGTTTTGTCGTGTGAGCCAGAACCGTGGACAGTGCCATCGTTCTGGGCGACATGAAAGTCGATAGTCCAAGGACGAAGTGCATCAGTCATGGTCTTGTAGGCCGCCCAAAACTCGTCCTCCGAATAGCCATCTTGCAGGAGGGCATGCTCGGGAGCGTTATAGCCCATCAGGTAGAGATAGGTATGGGCCAAGTCCGCTTGAAAACCGACAGTTCCCGGCATGTCGACCGCTTCCAGAAGATTGAGCATATCTTTCCAGGAGTGCATGCCGGCCCAACAGATTTCCCCTTCGGCAGCCAGTCGTTCCCCGTTGTCGGCGGCGATTTTCGCAGCCCGTTTGAACGTGTCGGCAATTTGCTGTGTGTTGGCTTGTGGGTCTTCACGCCACTTTTCGATCCCGAATTCTGCGGAATCGATCCGAATGACACCACCTTTGCGGACGCCGTGCTCGTTGAAGATTTTCGCGATGCGACACGCTTTTTCGACGGCCAGCACAAATTTGTCCCGAGATTCCTGATCACCCATGGCAGAGTCACCGACGGTTCCCGGCCAAACCGGTGCGACCAGCGAACCGACCGAGAGATTGTGTGAGGCAATGAGATCGGCAATTCGTTTGAGTTCGTCGTCGGTTGCATCAGGATCGGTGTGTGGCAAAAAGAGGAAGTAATCGATTCCGTCAAACTTTTGCCCGTTCACTTCTGCCGCAGCCGTCAGTTCAAGCATACGTTCGAGACTGATGGGGGGATGATCGGTTCCCTCTTCTTTACCGACTAATCCGGGCCACATCGCGTTATGTAATTTGGGCTTGGAGTGAGACATGTTGAAACCTCAATGGGTTGAATGAATGGTGTGTGAAATTTAAGACTTTGAAGCCGCTTATTTTTTCCAGGCACCGTTGGCAGGTGCGTTTGGTTGTGCATCGGGTCCGAAGTAACGCAGACCGACTAATGGGTCCATGCTGGTGTTTTCGAAGGTGACCCCTTCATTGGCCTTCGACTCGACCACGAAGACTTCGTCGTCGGTCATATCACCGAAACGGATCATGACGGGAGTTTGCAGCGTCAGGTCTTCGATCTTGCCGCTTCCCTGAACGGTGATCCAGGAATATGCTCCACTGTCTTTGATGGTGCATTTGGCTCCCGGTTGAAGGGTTAATTCCTTAGCGGTAAAGAGCTGGTCACCATCGACGGTTCCGTAGACAATCCATTTATCGACCCAACCGTCACCTTGCTCGGAGACGACCGGCTCGATGTAGTTCGAGTCTTTGTAGTTCGGATCGACGTTCTTTTCCCAATCAAGGGCGTCAACGAGGTACTGATTATCGTTGTGGAATTCTTCCGGGAAATCTTTGGTGAGCAATGATCGTGGGACCATGCGGCCTTCGACCAACGATTGATACATTCCGAAAACGTCGGACCCCCATTGTGGCTCATAAGTGACGAGCGACCCTGGTGCGTGCAGGACACATGGTGGAATCAACCAGCCTGTCCCCGGTTTGAGACGATAGGCTTTGGAGAGATCCAAGATGCCGTTATCCCCTTCGTTCCAACGGTCGAGACAATCGACGACATCCTGCTTCGTCACTCCCGGCTCGAATCCCATGAAAGTATACGGGAAGTTGTTACCGATCTGATTCATTTGTGGGGGGAAGTAGTAACTCTCGGGTTTTCCTTCTTGTCCGACTTTGGCCGCCTGTTCGGCGTTTTGATGCATGTGATGAGGGATGGGGCCCATGTTGTCAAAGAACTTGGAGTAGACGGGCCAGCGCTCGTATTTATTCCAGATTGAATCGCCGATGATCTGGCCTTTGAGTTCCGAAACGACATCACGCAGGAGAAACTTCTCGCCGTTATGGACGCAGTAAGAAAGTCCTTCGTCTTCTTCGCGATTTTCGTTGGCGGCTTCTGTGGTCGAGCCGAACCAGCGCTCATCAATGCCACCGCGATGCATGCCCATTGCGTAATAATCATTGGGGTGCAGTTTCAGGCGGCGACCCGGTTGCAAGAATGATCGAGGAACCCAGGTTGGTGCGAGTCGAAGAATTCCATTTCCGGCAGAAAGCGCATCTGCGGCAAGTTGAGCGATGTGGGCCATCGGTGGCTTTATCTTTCGTGAATCGAAGTGTGTGTTGGAAATGGCCGTCAGTGAGGCCCGTCAAAAAACGAAACCGGTTTGAAAATCAGAAGTTTCAACCGGTTAAACAAGTCCACATTGTGACGGGTCGAAGGCCGTTTGGAAAGCATTTGTCACACGGATTCAGGCCTTTTTAGAAATCGGTAACGATTCCGTTACAAAGTGAAACTGAACCGCGTTGTCGCGTAGAAAATAAAGTTCTCGCGCATAAAAAATCAGCCAACTCATGAAGGAGTCGACTGATCACTGCTTGTTTCAAATGGCGTGACGCGATTACGCTTCGAATTTCAACCCACTGAGAGCAGATTGACCGGGAGCGTGGTCGTAACGATCACTATTGTCCCACAAAGGCAATCCGGCTGCATATCGAGCTGACAGCATCAACACTTTTTCTTCAGAACCCGGTTTGGCTTGAGTCGGGGTTTCAGGATCAATTCCGAGAGCCTCGAAATCAACACCCTGATTGAGCTCGACCTCGTCCATCACTGTTTCTGAATCCTCTTCCGACTCCTCGTACACGAGTTCTTCGGTTTCGAGGACAACATCCTTTTCTTCAATCATCAATTCCTGTGACATTTCTTCTCCAAGTCGTCTAACTAAAATGTATCTCTATCTTCGCGACGTCTGCCGCGTTCGGGATGCACAACGATCCCGGAAATTGGTCTCACTTCTCATCACGCCTCATGCGTTGCTCGCTGGTAAGGCTTCACTGCTGGAAGCCACTGTCAACCGGTCGGCGTGGTAGCAACATCGAAAATCTATTTTGCTAAACCAGCGAGTGGATGTCATCGTCCGGCTGATGAATTGATTTTTTTCCAGATGGGCAAATATGTCAATGACTTTTTTGGTAATTCGTGGACAAAAAAAGAAATTGTAGCGTTGACAGGTTATTGGTTCCCAAATCTGAAAGATCTGTGGGTGGTATTTCCTCGACTCTCTCTCAAAATTAGGAATTCTATATAATCTCGTCCTCCACTGAGTCTTCAATCCGCACAGCACTCTGACCTGCCGGATCGCACCATTCTTCTACTTCGAGGGCCGTGACACATTGTACTTCTTAAGTTTTCGGTCCAATGTTGAACGCTCGATTCCCAGAATTTGGGCCGATTTTGACTTATTCCAACCCGTTTCCTCCAGCACCGACAAAATATGCTGCTGTTCGATCTCTTCCAGAGACGCTTCCGGGTTGGTCGGCTCAATCTTGCTGACGGGAAGGATTTCTTTCGGCGCATCGAGAGCAGAAAGTTGAATGTCGTTCGCCTGAATGAGTTGATTGCGACTGAGAATTACCGTTCGTTCGACAGTATTCTGCAATTCCCGGATATTGCCGGGCCATTGATATTTCATCAAGGTTCGGACTGCGTCGTCCGAGAGCGTCTTTATGTCTTGCCCATTTCGAGAGGCGACTCGGGCCAGAAAATAATTCGCCAACAAGGGAATGTCTTCCATTCTTGATCGTAACGGAGGGACTTCGATCTGTACGACATGTAGTCGATAGTAGAGATCTTTGCGGAAGGTGTTTTCATTGACAGCGGTCTCGAGATCTCGATTTGTCGCCGCGACGACTCGCACATTGACTTCGATTCGTTCGCTCCCACCAACACGTTCAAAGGGGTGACCTTCCAAGACTCGTAGAAATTTTGCCTGGATGGCCGGTCCCATCTCGCCGACTTCATCCAGAAATATTGTCCCTTCATCGGCTTGCTCGAATTTACCAATTTTTCGCCCGATGGCTCCCGTGAAAGAACCTCGTTCGTGTCCAAACAGCTCGCTTTCCAGTAGTGTTTCACTGAGCGCTGCACAATTCATGGTCACAAAAGGATGATCGGTTCGGTTGGAGAATTCGTGTATCCCACGGGCAACCAGTTCCTTCCCAACACCGCTTTCTCCACGAATGAGTACCGTGGCATCGGTCGGAGCAATGCGCTCAATTTGTTCTCGCAAATCTTGTACAGAGCGGCTATCACCAACGATTTGACCGTTTTGTGAGATTTGCTCTTTCAGGGTTTCAAAGTCTGCTCGCGCATCTTCGAGCCCGGCTGCCAGAGACTCTTTCTCGTTGAGCGACGCG
>JAQWSQ010000123.1 GCA_029243145.1 Planctomycetaceae bacterium
GCATGCCACCCTCTCTTCCTTTGGAGGAGAGGGCCGGGGTGAGGAGGCCATCAAGAAATCAGACAGATACAGAAAACTTTTCGGAGAGAGACATGCAGGATCGGATCGCTTATCAGGGAATTACCTTTGACGATGTTCTGCTTGAACCACGTTACAGCGAGATCATGCCGTCGGACGTCAATCCTTCAACCCGACTGACCACGCGGATTGAATTATCGTTGCCGATCATCTCGTCGCCGATGGATACGGTCACCGAAAGTGACATGGCCATCGCGATGGCTCAAGAGGGCGGGATCGGCATTATTCACAAGAATTTGACCATCGAACGACACGCGATGGAAGTGGATCGTGTGAAGCGCAGCGAGAACGGCATCATCGTCGATCCGGTGACGTTACCACCGACAGAAAAAGTGGGTGAAGCGTCGCGCATCATGGACGAACGAAACATCGGCGGAGTTCCGATTACAGAAAATGGGAAGCTTAAGGGAATCTTGACGCGCCGCGATTTGAAGTTTTTAGAGTCCTCCGAAACATTGATTTCGGAAGTGATGACCAAGGAAAACCTTGTCACAGCGAAGGAAAACACGTCTCTGGAGGATGCTCAGCGAATTCTCCGAGAAAATAAGGTCGAAAAACTTCTCTTGGTGGACGATAACTATGAACTGAAGGGCTTGATTACCATCAAGGACGTTGACAAGAACCTGCAATTCCCTGGAGCGTCGAAAGATAGTCGAGGACGATTGCGAGTCGGTGCGGCGGTCGGCGTTTACGATTTTGAGCGTATCGACGAACTGATTCAAAGAGGTGTCGACGTTTTGGTGGTAGACAGTGCCCACGGTCATTCGAAGAACGTCATCGAGACCGTCAAACAAATCAAACAAAAATATGATATCGATGTGATCGCCGGGAATATCGCCACCGAAGCCGGCGCCCGCGACCTCATCAAAGCCGGAGTCGATGCCGTCAAGGTTGGCATCGGGCCCGGATCCATTTGTACAACTCGAATTATCTCCGGGGTAGGAGTGCCGCAACTGTCGGCTGTCCGTAATGCGTATCGGGCGGCATCAGAAGCAGGCATTCCCTTGATTGCCGATGGAGGGATTCGATTCAGTGGAGACATTGTGAAAGCGTTGGCAGCAGGAGCCCAGACAGTCATGTTGGGGGGATTGCTGGCCGGCTTGGACGAGAGTCCGGGCGAAATGATTTTGTATCAGGGACGAACATTCAAGCGATATCGCGGAATGGGATCTCTGGGAGCCATGGTGAAAGGGAGTAGCGAACGATACCGACAATCGGTCGACAACGACGAATCCAAATCGAGTGGTCAGAAACTCGTACCCGAAGGGGTCGAGGGCCGTGTCCCTTACAAGGGGCATCTGAATACCTTGCTGTATCAAATGATCGGCGGGATTCGAGCCGGGATGGGATATTTGGGCGTGTCGACCATCGAAGAACTACGCAAGGAAGCGCGGTTTATCCAGGTCTCGTCTGCCTCGGTGAGGGAGAACCATCCACATGACATTGCGATTACTCAAGAATCTCCAAACTATTCGCCTCAACAGGCAGGTCTGGACAGCTAGTCTTTCGGGACTCACCCTCGCGGCGGGTCTGTTTGCAATCTCAACAGGTTCAGCCGGCGCTCAACAACCGGCTGTGCGCTATCTGGATTTGCGAGTCCAACGCCCGGAAACGATTCAGCGGGTGAGCCAAGACGAAGCACCGGAAAGTTCACCACTGGAACGCTTGAAGCAGCGGTCAGCTGAACAGCGTTTCGAAAAATTGCAAAATCAGAAAGCGCCTGCACCCCTGCCTCTCGAAGAGCCGGCAGAACTCCAGGAAGTGTCACCGGCTGACTTCCCACCACCGCAAGCCCAACCCGTTCAGGAAAACAAATTACCACGTTTACCGGAACTGAATGAATTGCAAGAGTTCGCACCGTTCGAACAACCCGCCGAGGTGAAACTTCAACCGGTTCCCCAGCCGAAAACCGCCCAACCGAAACTGGTTCCCGCACCGGCTCCTGCTCCGTTGTTATATTCCTCGATTTCACAGCCTGCCGAAGTTGGTTTGGAGAGCCGTGAATTGGTCCGCTCATTGTCGGATATCTCGCCATTCTACAATTATGATTCACCTCGACAGCGTGAAGCAGTCCTCAATAACAACATGCCAGAGAGCCAACAAAATCTCGTTCCGAAAGACATCCCATTCCCGGATCAAGAATTGAAGCAGCGGCTTTCTCCCGATCGGCTGTTTTCTTGGGAAGCTTCGAATCTGTTCCACAATCCGCTCTATTTTGAAGATGCTCCGCTGGAACGCTACGGCCACCCTCACGGCCATCTACAACCGCTCTTCTCGCTCACCCGTATGAGTGTGCAATTGGTCGGCCTGCCTTATCAAACAGTGATTGATTCACCTCACACCAAGCGTTATACGCTCGGCTGGTATCGTCCGGGAGAGCCCGCCCCGCATCTGCATTATCAGATTCCACTGAACATCGAAGCGGCCGCCGCTCAAGGCTTGGCAGTGACCGGTGCGGCATTCCTCGTACCCTGAGATCGCAGAAGACAATCAGAAACATCGAAACCGACGTGGGATAGAATTCCTGCGTCGGTTTTTTTGTTGGGAGGTTCGGAAGCCGTGGGTGCTGAGCAGAAATGAGCACGGTGTTTTGGATCGAAAAAAAGATTGACTGTCGATTCAGTATCGACTTAGATTGATTCAGCGGTCGCGTTCTGCATCGCACCGAATACTCCTCCTTTCCCATCTCTGACATGGAATCAACACATGACCAAGTACCCCGATGATGCCGATGGAGCCGTACTTTCCAATATGGCGGCTGATGGAGTCGATATGACTCAACCACTCGAACTGGAATTCCCGGTGGTTGCCCCCAATGAAGAAGCGGCGAATTCGATTCAGAACGCCATCGCTCAGGCCGGATATCAGTCCGAGATTGTCTTTGACGATGGAGAGCCGGACGAAGATGGCCTGATTGATCCCGATGATGAAGAGTTCGGCCCGACCTGGGACGTTTACGCCAAGATCACCATGGCTCCCGAGTACAATGAGATCATTCGGATTCAAGCCGAACTCTCACAACTCGCCGCCCCCTTCGGAGGAGAATGCGACGGCTGGGGTGCGATGCTGCCGTGATGATCGCAAATTGTTCTCATGCCACGCGAGCGAGGGCATGATACCCGGTTGAGTTTATAGGAGTGAGACATGACTTGGGGAGCAAGCCTGATACGCCTACCCGAAGGCATGACAATTGCTGAGATGAAGGAGCAGTTCGGATCTGACTGGCAGGTGCCAGCCGTAGGTACTCTTGCTGAGGTGAAAGACGGCTTGTCCGCCCTCTTTCTGCATGCTGACCATTCGGATGGGCAAACAAATTTTGAAGATGGATATGTTCGTGTGCAGTTTAACTACATTGATCGAACGGGTAACGGCATCATCGAGTCGATAGGCGTAAATTCTAACGGTGATTCGGATTCAATTCCTGTGTTGAAACGTGTTTGTGAGCATTTTGGTCTCCGAATGGTCGATCATCAAAGTGGTGAACTTGCAGACTTTTCTTCGGGGACAATTCAAAGCATGAAGGATTTTTCTGCTTTTCGAGATCGAAACTGGAAACTGTTAGAATAGCGTCGAAATACTGCCATTCAATCAGGTTCCACAATTCAATTTAGAAATAAGTCCCCCCCCTTACATGACAATTTGTTCTCAGATGGTATCACGAAAGAAGTGCCATCTTTCAGAGAGTGGAGGTTTTATGTGACTGGACGAATCGTCCGCTCATCTCCTGCTTTTTTTCTGCCGGGAGATTCTTGTATCATGAAGTCTTACCTCCTTGAAATTCAGGAAACCACTTCATGCAAGCTCGCTCGAAAATAATGCTGGTTGTCACGCTGATGACTGCTTTGTCACCGATTTTCTCGGTCCAGCATGCCGCCGCTGCTCACACCGATTCGACCTATGACGTTTTGATTTATGGTGCGACGCCCGCCGGTATCGCCGCCGCTGTCACTGCGGGACGACACGAACATCGTGTTTTGTTGGTTGAACCAACTTCGCGCATCGGTGGATTGATGACGAACGGTTTGTCGCATCCCGACTTTCGCACATTCGAAGCGATTACGGGATTGTACGAGGATCTCACCGAGCAGACTTTGCAGTATTACTCCGAAAAATATGGCCCCGATTCGCAACAGGTCAAAGATTGTCTGCGCGGCACTCATCCCGAACCGAAACTGATCGTGCGTTTGTTTCATGATATGCTGGAGGCAAATTCCAACATCACAATCATGAAATCCTCGCGACGTCATTCGACTGAATTGAACAACACAGGAATAAGTCTGGAGCGAATCCATTTCATCAATGGTGCAGATGAGAAATTTTCGGTTCAGTCTCGAATGTTTATCGATGCGACTTATGAAGGGGACTTGATGGCCGCCGCCGGTGTCGATTTTCGAGTCGGACGCGAAAGCCATAACGAGCATAACGAATCGCTAGCACCGGTCGTCGCTGATGGACAGGTTCAGGGGTATAACTTTCGTTTGACGATGACCAATCGGGCCGCAAACCGTGTCTGGCCGCAACAGCCTGACAATTACAATCGGGAATTCTATCTCGAATTGCTTCCTCTGATTGCCTCTGGTCAAATCGAGAAGCCGTTTCACATCACCACACTTGGCTCCAACAAAAAAGCGATCTACAAAGCCCACGACCCGGTTCTTCCGAATGGCAAATTCGACATCAACGACATGTCCCGCGGCAATGTTCGGTTGTCTCTTCCTCAATTTAATAATGATTGGCCGGAGGGTGATGCGGATACCCGTGGAGAGCTCTTTGATCTGCATGTGAAACATAACATCGGCATGCTGTATTTTTTTCAGAACGATGAGGCGGTCCCTGAGCAATTCCGCCAACAAGCGCGGGAATGGGGTTTTTGTCGCGATGAATTCGTCGATTCCCGGCATCTGCCGGTGCAACTTTATGTTCGCGAAGCGAGACGCATGGTGGGCATGACAGTCTTCACGCAACAAAATACCTCTGCCCACTCGCCAACTTCGGTGCGAGCTATCTTGGCTCCCGATGCCATTGCGCAAGGAGATTACGGTCCCAACTGTCACGGTACGGGACACGACGGTCCGTTATTTGGAGGACAACATACGGGTGAGTTTTATTTGAAAGTCGCCCCTTACCAGATTCCATACGGCACCATCGTCCCTCGCAAAATCAACAATCTGTTGGTGCCGGTGGCAGTCTCATCGTCGCATGTCGGATTTTGTGCCTTGAGGTTAGAACCGATCTGGATCTCGTTAGGAGAAGCAGCGGGGACCGCCGCTCATTTGGCGCTACAGAAAAATCGGCCTGTGCAAAATGTTTCTGTCGTCGATATCCGACGACTGCTTCATCGTTCAGGGTGTGCCACCATTTATGTGAGCGATGTACCTCGTAGCTCGCCCGATTTTGAACGGGTCCAATGGTGGGGTTCGCTGGGGGGATGGCATGGAGTGTCCCAACGAGAAGACGAGTACGGTCAGCGTGGTCCACATTTTCGAGGTCAATACTATGAGGCGTTTTCTGGCCACGCAGCCGAGTTACAGAAAGCTCTCGATACGACACTGGCAAAAAAGTGGCGAAATCTTGCTGCGGACTATGATCTAGAAATTGATTCTACAAAAATGAAATCAGCTCGAACACGCGGCGACTTCCTGCGTGCTGTCACCATGCCGAATTGAGAGTTCCCTCCGTGATCTCCCGGAAGAATCGTTGATGAAGGTTTATCAACATCAGCCTTTCCCTTCTTACAGATGACATTTTGCTCTCAAACGGTATGATGGAAGAATTGTCAACTTTCTGAGAGTGAATGCCGTTATGTCTGCGTCCATCAATCGTCCACTGATTCACGAAATCCTGAACCAGATTGAAGCTGTCATCATCGAAGCCGAGGAGAAGACCCGGCCTCTCGAAATGCAGCCATATCGCAGTCAGTTGTTCGATCTGTTCAGCACGGCTCATCAGAATGGATTGACTGAAGACGAAGAAGGCCCGCTCGCCGCGGATGCCATCTGTAAAGAGTTGGGCAATCGCTGGGGCTTGTCGTCGTCGGCACAAAATTCGGTGACCGAGAACGCGTCGATTCCTCCCGAACATCTCGCCAAGATGCGCAGCTTGTGGAGCGTGATGCGGATGTGGATGGAATGGAACTATGCGTGGAACCGCTGGAGTGAATTTCACGACAAAGGCTGAGTTCTGAATCTGTTGCCTATTTCGGAATATAATTGAGCGTGTAATACGCTTCGTTGTGCAGCAGTGGTGTGCCTGTTTTGCTGCGAACTCCCGCCGACATCAACTCGTGAACGTGGCCTTCCTGCAAGCCGTCGATGGTGAGGATCACACTTTTCTTATCGGCACCCACTTTGGCCGAGGTGATTTTCGGAAACGTGTGATCGACTTCCGGGCTGCCGTAAGATGATTGGAAGATGTACGTGTAAGTTTGCAATTTGTAAGAGTCGAGATTGCTGACGGTGGCGGGATCAATTTCTTCTGTGAAGACGAGTTCAAAGCCATCGGGCCGGGCTTTCATTTCCAGAATTTCAAAGGGGATTTTTCCGTTCCAGGTGATGCGGTCAAGCGAGAACGGTTTGTTGCCACGTGATCCCCAACCGCGATTGGTTCCACCGACGAACATGGCTCCCGATTCGGTCAGATCGACACCCAGAGTTCCCGATCCGATGCCTGAGCGGAAAGGGAAACAGGCTCCTTGATAATGTCCTTCGATTTCTTCGAGGTAACATCGCATGATGGTGCTGTAGGTTTGATCGCCGACGAACATCTGATTTTTGAACGGACCGAATTTGCCGTTGGTGGTATCGCACGCGATGCCGCTGGCCGATTGTCCCATTTTTTTATACGGGAACAGAATCACGGGCGGTTCGAACTCGGGAATCTTTTTGGCTTCCGCCATGATACGACCGCCGCTTTCCGGTTCTTGTGGTTTGTGGCCGATAGCATCGGTCATCTTGAACCATTCAAAACCACCGGGGTGTCCTTGAAAGGAACCCGGCTTGAGCCATTTGAGCGAACAGGTACCATTCCACGGCCCTTGATTGTCGGTATAGAAGACATCCCCTTTGGCGTTGAAACCCATGCCTCCGGGAGATCGAATGCCGCTGCAAGTGGGAATCATTTTTCCATCAGGAGTGATTCGCACGCACCAGCCGCGATACGAAACTTTGCTGGAGAATGATCCTGTCAAACATAACGTGACCCAGATGTTGCCGTCCTTGTCGAACTTGGATCCGAACGCGTATTCGTGGTAATCGCCGCTGATGCCCCAATCGTCGTTGACGACTTCAAACTCATCCGCTTTACCATCTTTGTCGGTATCTCGGATACGGCTGACATCGGGACGATGCGTCACGTAAAGCCAGCCATCTTTCCAAGCGAGGCCGAGAATTTCGTGCATGCCATGAGCGTAGCGCGTCACTTTGGCTTTGCCAACATCCTCAGACCAAGCGTTGTCGACCATCCAGATTTCGCCGCGGCGAGTTCCCACGGCCAAACGTCCATCGGGGATCGGTTGAATCGCGCCAATTTCAAGGACCTCCCCTTCGGGAAGAGTGAACGCGGCGAGCGGATAGTAATCCTCTTCCGTCGGCAGATTATCCTGCGCGATGAGAGAGGATGTGGTGATGGTGAACAAGCAAAAAGAGATCAATAATCGCATATCTATAATTCCAAACGTAGTTTGAATGATTGGCTTCTACCAGACGTATTCGACCTTCAACTCGGCTTTGTTGTCGGTGAAGATGACCGGCAGGAGTAACTCCTGTTTGCCGTTGGAGGAGCGAGTGATGGCATCAGAGGGAACTTTGAGTTCCAGGATTTTATCGAGGAGATACAAACCGTCGGCACGTTTTTCAATGTTGCCGGTGGCCACTCGTAAGTAGAGATTTTCGGGAGCTTTTTCATTGGTCGTCACGGTTAATGTTCGCGAGAAAGAGGTGTCTCCTTTGTTGGGAACGGGTGCCGGGTAATCGGCAACGGTCACACCTTGAAACGCATAGAGAAATGTGGGTCGACCTGCTTTGTTCAATTCGTAGCCGAGGAAGGAGTAGCCGGCATCGCGGGCTTTTTCAGCCGGCCAACTGACATCCAGACTTTCCAGGACGGCGAACGGTTGCCCGGTGGGAAGTTTGACCAAGTGATCGCCGAGCGGGTTTTGGTTTCCCTGACCGCGACCGACCCAGTGTTTGGCGGCATCGATGAAAGCTCCGTGCCAGATTGATCGGACGACCATTTCTTCGGCATCAAAGGCCAAATGCGCTTCTTCGGGATAGCCGACTGCGATGCCTCGCGGGGACAAATCGGTCATGAAGTTCCGATAGATAATCGGACTGTTTTTGGGTTCGAGAACAATCGATTGCCCGCCAACACCTAACGGAACGGCGGCCTTGTCGCGGTCCTCCAGATACAACCAGATGGCAGAAAGTTGTTTGTTGGTATCGCCATCGAGAACCTTGGGCAAGATTGTGCGACCGTTTGGCCAGGCCGACGGCATCCGTGTGCCACGCCGATATTCTTGCGGGTTGATCATGTAGCGATAAAACCAATCTTCCCGCAGTCGGGTCGACATGGTTTGCAGATCGAGGGCCTGAATACCGGACGACTTTTTGTTGCCAAAGGGATGACATTTGACGCAGGAGAGTCCTTTATCACCAATCATCGCGCGGCCTTCTGCTTTCACTCGATAATCGGGTTGATCGAATTTTGCCCGGGCTGAGAGACTCTTGCGATCCAGTTCGGGAAATTCGGTCAGCAACGTTTTCACATGATTGGCTCCGAACTTGGGCATTCGAGTCAGCATGTAAGGTCGGTCGTTGGCGCCGTTGTTCAGGATATGTTGTAACCAGGGGTCGTTCAGTTTGTCACCGACGCCCGTCAATGCGGGTGGGATACGTCCTTCGTCTCCCATTTCGGGGATCGTCCCAACAAAATCGGCTTCGCGTTCTCGTTCCACGCCTCCAATGTCGTTGCGTGCGTGACAGGCATAACAATTGAAGGTTGCCATCGTGCGAAAGACGGCTTGTTCGCCGGTCGGTGTTTCGGCAGAACTCAAATTACCCAGCGAGGCTTGAATGACTTTCGCTTGCGTGTCGTTGAGAGAGAAGTAGGGAACACCTTTGATTGCGGCAACTGCTTGACACCCGCCGACCGGTTTGAGGTCGGCCAGTTTTATGGCAGCAAGCGTTGGCTTGATGTTTTGGTTGTCTATTTTAAGGTCGTGACAGTTTGCGCATCCGACGGACGCAAAAATCTGCCGCCCTTCAGCGACCAGTTTTTGATCGAGTATAAATTGATCGCCGTCTGCTTTGACCACAATCTTTTCTTGGGTGGGAGTGAGGTCGGCGGCCAACGAACGCCGCTTGAGGTCCGGTCCTTCATACTCGGCAGAGATCGTCCACTCGCCTCCCCCTTGAAAATAATCAACGATCACTTCATGGACACCGGCGGTCAGTTCGACGGTTCCGTCTTTCGTTGAGTGAGGGTGGATACCATCCACATTGACCACTTTTTTGCCGTCTACGAGCAGCCAGCTACCGTCATCCGAGCCAAGATGAAATTTGTATTGGCCCGCTTTTGCGATGTGGAGATAGCCAATAAAACGGACGCCGAAATTATTGGTCTTACCAGCGACCGTCAAATCGAACCCGGCAGACTTATCAGAATTCTTGGGAGTCATGGTGCCGAAATCGGGAAGCTCTTGCCAATTCCCTTCAAACACCTGATACAAAATATTGGCCGGAGCAACAACATCCTTGAGCAAATAGTTGGCGATGTCGCGTGCTTCTTCATTTTTGAGATTCAAATTGGGCATGCGGCCCGAAGGCCGGTGTTTGTGCGGGTCTCGCAAAAAATCGGTCAACGCATTGATGCTGTACTTCTCATCGAGCTTGCCCAAGGGTACGGAGGTCGCCAATGGTTTGGCCTCTTTTTTCTGACTGCCGTGACACGCCACGCACCCCACCTGATGAAACAGATTCCGTCCTTTGTTAACAAAGGGACCACTTGCGGGAGTCGGTTGAAACGTCCCCGTGCTGGTCAGAAAGTGAGTGAGCGCTGTGACCTTCTGCTCTTTCTCGGCATCACTTAACCCCGCGAACAGGTTCGGCATCAATGTTCCCGGTTTTACGGCTTGCGGATCGGCAATAAACTTTTCAATGTGCTGGCGATCAATGCGGCTGCCGACTTCGGTGAGGACGGGAGCCGAGCGGAGAGTCAGGCCGGGCTGCTTGTCAGCTTTGTGGCACTTCACACAATTCAATTCGCCCAACAGATATAAACCCGCGTCAATCGCTTTGGCGTCGTCATTGGCATAAAATCGCTCGAATGCAGGAAGTTGCGGATGAGCGGCCACAATCTCCGAATGCAGATAGCCAGTGTAGAAAGCGAACGCCAGAGCAAATAGAATTCTCATGATGTCGATAGTTTTGTAAGAAAGTGATCGGGTGGGCAGTCTAGGTAGATCATTGAAGATCTACTATTATAACGAACATTTGATATCAGACGCAAAGGCTTAATCGACTCCAAACGTCAAAGTTTGAGTGGAGGACCGAATGCTTCTCCGATTCTGCATCCTCAAAACCCCTCTTGCAGAAATCGAAGACCCTCATAGTATGATAACTGTTGAAACTTTGCAGCGTTTCGCCGGGTATCCTCTCAAAATCAGATCATCAGCTTTTTCTTCAACCGACAAGACCTTATTTATGCGAACACATGTTCTGATCGTCTTGTGTTTGATGTCTGGTAGCCTCTTGGCTGCCGAGAGTTCTAAAAAAGGCGGAGATTCGTTCGCATTTTCTACGAAATCACTGGTTGATCAGTCGATTGAGGTTCGAGAGACCGACGAAAAACGCATCACGGTTGTTTGTTTTCTGGGAGCCGAATGCCCGGTCGCTCGTCTTTACGGTCCGCGATTACAGAAACTCTCTGAGCAGCTTGCGTCTGAGGGTGTCTCCTTCATCGGTGTCGGCAGCAATATTCACGATTCGGTCGACGATTTGAAAGAATTTGCGAACTTGACGGGGATTCAGTTTCCCATCATTAAAGACTTCGAAAATCGAATCGCCGATCAATTCTCTGCCGAGCGAACCGCGGAAGTCTTTGTGCTCGATCATCGGTTGCAGGTGCAGTATCGGGGGCGCATCGATAATGAATATCAGCCGGGCGTCAAACGCTCTCAAACCACCCGACGGGAACTCAAGCAGGCATTGGATGAGTTGCTGTCGGGTCAACCAGTGACGGTTGCTCGAACAGACGGTGTTGGCTGTCTCATTGGTCGTGTGAAGAAAGGCAAAGTCACGACCGAGATCACTTACGCGAAAGAGGTCTCGCGTATTTTGCAGAAACATTGCATCGAGTGTCATCAACCGAACGAAATTGGGCCGTTCTCTTTAACGGAGTTCGACGAAGTTCTTGGTTGGGCACCCATGATGGTTGAGGTCATTGAGAACGGTCGGATGCCTCCTTGGAACGCAGACCCGAAACATGGCTCGTTCATCAACGCGCGACTGATGCCTGCTGCGGAAAAACAAATCCTGAAAGAGTGGGTCGAAGGAGGCACGCCCTTCGGTCAACCGAAAGACTTGCCTTCCCCCGTCGTCAATCAGTCGGCGAGTACCGACCGAGATTGGCAACTCGAACACGAACCGGATCTCATTCTGCCAATGGGCAAACAACCTTTTGAGGTCGCGGCTGATGAGTTTGTGGAATACCAATACTACGTGGTCGATCCCGGCTTTGAGAAAGAGACTTGGATTACCGATGCCCAAGTGTTGCCGGGAAATCGTGCGGTCGTCCATCATTGCATCGTTTTCGTTCGTCCCCCCGATGGCGCTGATACCAAAGGGATTGGTTGGTTGACCGCTTATGTGCCCGGTCAACGTGCGTTGGCTTTACCGGAAGGATATGCGCGTCGCATTCCGGCGGGATCGAAACTCGTTTTTCAGATGCACTACACACCAACGGGGTCTCAGGAAGAGGATTTGACGCGGCTCGGTTTGTGCTTTTTGGAGGAATCCGCGGTCACACACGAACTATTCACGCTGGCCGCCATCAATCATGATTTTGAAATACCGCCCAACGAAGGGAACTTTCCGATACACGGGTCACGGGACAATTTGCCCGAAAATGGAAAGTTGCTCGCGGTCGCACCTCACATGCACTTACGCGGCAAAAGTTTCCAACTCTTTGCGGAGAAGAAGCAAGGCAAAACAACCTTGCTCAACGTACCGAAATACGATTTCAATTGGCAACACGTTTATGCGTTCGCTGAACCGATTAGACTGAAAGAAATCGATAGAATTTCGTTTGTCTCGCATTTCGATAATTCGGACAAAAATCCTTCCAACCCCGACCCCGAAGCCTATGTGACTTGGGGAGATCAGACCTATCAGGAGATGGCGATTGGTTTTTTGGAAGTCGCCGTGCCGCGCCGAACATCGGCCAATGAATCTCTCTCGCCACAACCCAAACCCAAAGGGCCAAGCAAAGCCGTCAAACAGGCGGCTGAAAAGTATACCGACCAATACTTCCAGAAATTCGATACCAATAGTGATGATGTGATTCTTAAGGACGAACTTCCCAGTGCGATTGGACGATTCGGATTTCGCGATCTCGACCGCGACCGCGATGGCAGCATCACGCGCGATGAAATTCGTCAATCCTATCTGCGACGCGAGCGATCATGAGCGCGTTGTTTCATCGCCTGTTATCGGCATCCACACGTCATCGCGTTTGGTCCTTACTCTTCATCCTCGCGTTGACGACGCTCGCTTTGATCGGTCGTGTTAATCCCGAATGGATTCTCGGTGGAGAAGAACCGGCACCTGCCCCTCAAACTTCTCCTGCCAAGCCCACTGCAAAACCCACCACTAAGCCCACCGCCAAACCACAACCTTCACCCAATGTCTCTCCGTTACGAGTCGACAATGCGGACGTGGTTCTCATTGTGGATAGTAAAAAGTTTTTTACACCCGAGGGAAGTCAGGCGATTCGGCAAGTCGTCGAATCGATTGAAGCACTTTCGATGGTCGAGGACATTTTCTGGCTCGATGAAGTTCCGCCCATCAATCTCTTCAGCCTACAAAATCCCATCTTTCCCACCGGAACCGCTTCCGCGCGACAATTCGAAGACGCGCGCGAACAGGCACTCGCCAACCCACTGATTCGCGGCCAACTACTCTCTGAAGACACTGAAACACTGCTTTTATTGATCCACCTCGATTGGTTGTTTGTCGAATCGGACGATCAATGTTCCGAGTTGATTCGCGCGACCGCACAAAAAGTGGATGACGATAATCCCGATGTCGAGATGTGGTTTCTGGTGACCGGACGTGTGCCGGGCTATATCACGTTTGAAAAATCCCGCGGCGAAAATCAGAAACGCTATCAAATCATCGGTTACGGAATGATTCTGATCATGGCGGTGATTCTCTTTCGTGGAGTCCGCGCGGTCTTGATCGTTTCAGCGGCTCCGATTCTGGGAGTCTTCTGGACGCAGGGCATCCTCTGCTTCTTCGACCTGCAAGACAACCCGTTTAACGACATTGTATTACCTGTCTTGATCAGCTTGGTTGGTTTCACCGACGGCGTGCATTTAATGGTCGAGATCCGTCGTCGCCGAGCGAATGGTGATTCCTCGCGCAAAGCGGCCAACGATGCACTCCAAAAAGTGGGGCTCGCCTGTTTTCTGACATCGTTGACGACCGCCATCGGCTTGGGCGCGTTGTCGCTCGCCCATCATGAAGTGGTGCGCGAGTTTGGTTGGAGCTGCGTGATCGGTGTCGTGCTGACATTTTTCGCAGTCGTTCTCGTCATTCCGCTGCTCTGTTCGACCCGCTTGGGAAATCGACTCGAACAGGGACACGGTGAAGGCCTCGTTGATCGCAGTTTGGGTAAAATCGAACTCATCATCGATTGGGTTCTGAAACGTCGCAAGACAATGTCGTTCATAGCAATCAGTATCACGTTAGTGCTGATCGGGATCTCACTCACCTTGCGGCCCGATGAACGTGTCCAAAATGCCCTGCCGACCGATTCCGAAGTGACCCGCGCCATCGCCCATCTCGATGACAAGCTGAACGGCATGGAGACGGCAGAAGTAAAGATCGTTTGGAACGAAGAGATCGAGAGTGATTCCGAAGAGATTCTGGAGGTCTTGCGAGAGATTCATGCGATTCTCGACAAGGAAGAATTGATCGGACACCCGGTCTCTTTGAAAAGCTTTGTCGATGTCCTGCCCGGCGATCCCGACGCGGCACAACGCATGTCGATGGTCGAACTGCTTCCTCCACCGCTCAAGAGAGTTTTCATCACGCCCGAACGTCGGCAGGCCAAAGTTACTTTTCGCGCTCGCGACTTGGGCATTGCCACTTACGGCCCGGTATTCGAACGGATTGAAGCTCAGTTACTGAATGCGGAACAAAATCACGGCAAGTTCGACCTCGATCTGGAAGGGAATGCGGTTTGGCGTTGGGAAAATCTGCAACAGATTGTGGTCGACCTAGCGTACAGCCTCGGCAGTGCCTCGATTGTGATCTTCCTCGTGCTGACCATTGCTTATCGATCCATTCGCATCGGATTGATCGCGCTGGTCCCCAACTTCTTCCCGCTTGCATTCACGGGAACATGGTTGGTCGCCACCGGACAATCGCTCGAATTGGCGATGGTCTGTGCGTTCACGGTTTGTCTTGGTATCGCCGTGGATGATACGATCCATTTTCTCACCCGCTATCGAGAAGAGAGCGACGACAAAACCGACGAAGAAGCGATCCGGTCGGCGTTCGTCTCCACCGGGACCGCTTTGATTATGACGACCGTAATTCTGACCGTTGGTTTCTCGACGGTCATCATGAGCGGCATGCGCGAACAGCGCATCTTCGCCACAATGGGTTGTCTCACGATTTCGTCAGCCCTCTTGGGAGACCTGATCTTCTTACCTCCGATGCTGGCCTATTTCCGCAAACGGAAGAAGGCGAAAACAGATTCAGTCGAGGATTCATCAGAAAATGTTTAATGGCGTTGGGTCTGCGTTTTATGTTGTAGGGTCCGCTTTGCGGACCGTTCAGTTCGACGCAAAGTCGATCGGCCAAGAAATGCTAGGGATATTTGTGTAGCGACTGTCTTGAAAATCAAGTGGATTGGAGTTGTTGATTCGATGTTCATTCCGAAACGGCAATTCAGGAGCTGGTGAATACGTCGATGCTTTACAGGAGTCAGGGTCCACATCTTCTTGTGGAAATGCTCACATGCTCACGCTGGCGAGCACTTGGCTCCCGGCTGTGCCTGACGTCAGAAAGAACTCACCACGAATGACTCGAATCAATCGAATGAAGTTTTCTCATACAATGTGGCCAAAACAGGGTGGCGGGGTCGCTCCGTGAAACGGAAGCCCCTGGTCAATTGATCGGGAAGGATTTGACCGCGGATCATACGAATTTCGCGGATGAAACTCACATGCTCACGTGAGCGAGAGTATGGCACCCGGCTTGTCCGCCAGTGAGAAAAAACACTCACGCAGCGGCGCGGTGGCGCAGAGGAAACAAACAACACACTTGACTAGGTAGCATCAATCGCTCGTCTATCAGTGTGCCTCATACCGATACTCCGTATCGGTATGAGCGACGTTGAATTGCTCATAAGGTTTTTGGCTGGTGGAACTGGCCCGAATTCACTGGTCAATTTACACCATATCCTTCACTTGGCATTTGAGGCTGTAGAGACTTAGGATTTTTGATGATGTATCTGACCAAATCGACAATTTCGTCTGAAGGGGAATAAGTCCAACTTGGCGATGAAATGTCCGCTTCGTTTTTTAAGAATCCAGATTGTAACTGAATTGGAAGTATTGGCATAAATGTTGCCGCTTCATTGTTGTTTTTGATCCGTTTCATAACGAGCAATTTGGAAATATCAACACCATAGACGCTGAGGCTTTCTGTGACAGTTTGATCGGAGATTTGCAGCTTGATCGGTGTTAGCATCTGCTTCCGTAGTTCTTCGACCCCATAATAAGAACCTCCATTCGAGGATATAATAGCAATAAGCCCCGTGTCTGATTTCACCCAATCCCCACGCACAAATGATTTCATCAACCAAAGTGCGTGCGCATCGAATGAAAAGGGGGCTTGATTGGCATCAGTGATCAACGAGTGAAGTTGTCCGTTCGAGCCAATCAGAACTTGTCGGGTCTGTTCTGAACGATGATCAAGATCAACATACCAACGGTCGCCGTGGATCATTCGTGCGGCAGGAGTCAAATCTAAACAAATCCAGATGTCCTGCTCGCGAAAATAATCGGGCCATTCGACATTCAGGTGCGCTGAGCCCGTTTTCGCCTTTTTCCTGGGGCAAGTCACTGTAAGCTCAAATGCTGACCCCACCTTCCCAACAACCTCTTCCTTGAATTCTTCACCCCAACTCAACGCGACAGAGAGTAACATATTGCCCGGTTTCACAAGACCGAAATCGACCAATCCCATTTTTCGGGGTGAGAGTGTTATTGATGAAGTCTTGTTAGAACCCAAAAGATTTTGTCCACTCAGAGTGACCTGAATAGACTCATCCGTCACGGGTTCGCCATCTTCGTGTTCCAGCTTCACTGTGACCGGGATCCACTCCAGATATTTCATCTGTTCGTCATTGGAAGTCGATTTCACCTGCTCGCTCAATTCACGAACTTCTTTAATCAAACCCATGGTCAAGGTTTGGCTGGCATTCATCGTTTGCAGGATGGAGTAGGCACCGAAAATCGAGCAGGCACAAAGTACCGCGACGAAGCCGAGGGTGATGCGTTGAATCATGACTTTTCCCCACATGGCGTCCCACCAGAGTTAGCAGGCGATGGTTGACGGGTTTCCAAAGCGCGAGAGAACCAACTCTCGCGCGGCCTCTTCGTCCTTGCCTTTAATCTGTTCGTATTCCAGCGTTGATTGCAGATGGTCGTTAAGTTCATCCAGAATGTCACTGCGCAACATCGGTGGCTCATCGGGCCGCGGCGAGGGCAATTCATTCGAGAGGTCTTCAGGCCATACCATAATTGAACCCCAACACATCGTTGACGCCGTCCGAGAACTGCTTCCATTCGTCTCGCTTATTCGCTAACGCCTTTTTGCCAGCAGCAGTCAACTTATAATACTTACGCCGTCGACCATCGGCTTCTTCCCAATAAGACGTGAGAAGTTTCTGACGTTCCATACGATGTAACGCCGGGTAGAGGCTGCCCTCTTTCAATTCAAAAGTCCCCTGCGAACGCTCTAAAACAGAGCGAACGATGCGATAGCCGTAGAGGTTGGCTTCGGACAAGACTTCGAGAATCAGCATCTCGACGGTGCCAGAAAGTAATTTTGAATCCATGACTTCGCCCTCATACCTAGTTCATCAATGCATTAAGCATAGCTTGGCTAGGTATAGGGAGTCAAGAAGAATTATCGAGGACTCGGTTAAAAAAAGGCGATCAAAGCGTCGTTGGATTCGCAAGAATTCAGACGAAATGCGGGGGCAGCGTTGATCCTTCTGAACTCTTGCGAGTCCAGCTACGGGGTGTTCAGCCAACCATAGATTCCATCGCTTCGTCAATCTAATCACGCATTGGTCGGATGAACTAGATTTCATTCAAATCGTGTGTGGGCTGTCGGGGACGCGGAGGTGTGGGTACTGTTGGCCGAGTGCCGTTTCCAGTTCTTCCAGCACATCGGGAGAGAGGACGTGTTCAATCATGTCGGCATCGCGGTCCACGTGACTCGGTGCGATCTCGGCGTAACGGATGAGAAACAATTCCCACATGCGATGGTTGCGGGCCGCTCGGACGGCTCTGGTCGCGCCTTCCTCAGTCAGTTGATAGCCGGCTTCGCCTTTACGCAGGAGCAGGTCGTCTCGAATCGCTCGGTTCAGCAAAGATTGTACGCGGGCCGGCTTCCAGGTACGTCGCGACAGTAACGAATTGAGAGTCAACATGCGGTCGGTCATTTGATCGCTATGTAACATCATCCCTTCGGGAAGTTTTTGTTCCAAGTGTTCATAACAGGCGCGCAGCAAGTCGAGGCGACCGTGTCTGATGCGAGAAAGGCGAAGTCTTCTCAATCGAGTCAACACACCTCGTTGAGTCCCGAAGAGCATGCTGATCGTGAACAGCAGCGATCCCGAAAGCACAATCATCGGGCCAGTGGAGAGCAATGGAAATGTTGCTGACAAAACAACACCGGCGATGGCGCTGACTCCTCCGATGCCTGCCGAAATCCAGGACATCGTGCGGAGCGAATCGGTCCAGAACCGGGCGGCCGCTGCGGGAATGACAGGCAAGGCGACCACCAGCAAGAGGCCGACCGATTGCAGACCGATCACCGTGACCAGCACAATGAGTCCCATCAATAAACTATCTAACAGCAAGACGGGCCAACCCTGGACGTGTGCAAATTCCTGATCGAACGACAAAATCGTCATCTCTTTAAACAGAAAAATGGTGACCACGATGACCAGAACGGCAAGGCCAGCAAACAACTTCACATCGTTGGCCAGCAACGAGGACGTTTTTCCGAACACAAATTGATGTAGGCCCGCCGCATTACCGGTACTCATGCGTTGCACAATTGTGAATAAAGCGACTCCCACACCGAAGAAAATGCTCAACACGATGGCGAGAGCCGCGTCGTCTTTAATTCGCGTGTATCGTTTGATCGCGAGTGTGCAAAGCGCACCACACAGCCCGCAGATAAAAGCGCCCGTCAACAGTCCGGGAAGTGACTTACCGCTACCCGACTCCATCGATTCCATCACCAGGTACGCGATACCGATGCCCGGAAGTGATGCGTGTCCAACAACATCGCCGACAAGTGATCGCTTGCGTAACAGCATAAATGTGCCGACAACTCCCCCCGAGATGCCGAGCAGGCAGGTTCCCATCAACACGATGCGCGTGTTGTAATCTTGCAGAGAAACCGTTCGCCAGAGACGATCCGAGACTGTGCGTGTTTCTTGTGCCAATAGTAAACTGGGAGCCATGATCGTCGCGATGACGACCAGAACTAACATCAGATTGAGTCGAGAGGAGTTTCGTGAAGCACCCGTCATTCTCCCATCTCCGAGAGTTTCATACGGTGCCCAACTTGTTCCAGCAAAGCCAGCTTGCCACCGTAAGTCGCCCGGAGATTCTCTTCCGTGAACACATCTTCCACTGCGCCGGCTGCCACAATCCGCATGTTGAGCAGCATGACCTCATCAAAATATTCCCTGACGGTTTGCAAATCGTGATGGACGACCAACGCGGTTTTCCCTGCCGACCGTAGTTCGCGTAACAAATCGACAATGGCGCGTTCGGTGGCTGCATCGACTCCAATGAATGGTTCATCCATCAAGTAAAGGTCGGCATCCTGAACCAGTGCTCGCGCCAGAAAGACTCGCTGCTGTTGACCTCCCGAAAGTTGACTGATTTGCCGGTCGGCATAATCCACGAGACCGACTCGGTCGAGCGCGTCGAGCGCCTGCTGTTTGTATTTTTTCGTCACTGGACGAAACCAGCCAATTTTACGATATAGCCCCATCTCGACGACTTGCCGAGCGCTGACGGGAAAGTCCCAATCGACCGAGCCTCGCTGCGGCACATAGGCGATTCGTTGACGTTGTTTGCTGTATTGTTGGCCGAACATCAGCACCATCCCCGAAATGCGGGGGACCAAATCGAGGGCTGCTTTGATGAGTGTGCTCTTACCCGCACCGTTGGGGCCGACAATGGCGACCAGTTTTCCAGCGGGAGCATCGTAATCGATGTCCCACAACACCGGTTTTCGCTGATACGCAACCGTCATGTCGTGAATCGACAGCGGAGAGGACGCGGGATGTTCGGCCCGCATTTGTTCGAGTTGTGATTGTGACATAATTTTCATTCCCGTTGTGGGAATATGATATAAGTCTGCGGTTTTCGGGATGTTCAGTGAGTATTAATATTCTTGCCTACTGGCATGCCACCCTCTCTTCCTTTGGAGGAGAGGGCCGGGGTGAGGAGGTGATCAATATCGATTCAACGACCTCCTCATCCGCCCTATCGGGCACCTTCTCCTCCCGAGGAGGAGAAGGACTTCATCAACGCGGTTCCAAATTCATCACAAGTATGATTTTCATATGGACGGATAAGATCTCATCGGTTTGCGACTCAACCGTTTTGAGTTCACTCTGCGGTTGTTAACTTTCCTTGAAAACCATCTTCCGGCACATCCCCACCCAGAGCGCGGGTGATTGTCGTGGCGTTATGATCCATCATACCAAGATAGGTGCCAGTATAACTTCCTGCGGCTCCCATTGCGTCGGAATAAAGTTCCCCCCCGATCACGACTTTGTGTCCGCGACTTTCACACCCTTCCAAAAGCGCCTTGATCCCTTCCTGGTTCACACTGCTTTCGACAAAGATCGCCTGAATCTTGTTATCGACCAAAAAACTGACGAGTTGATTGACATCATCGACACTCGCCTCGGCCTCGGTCGTAATTCCCTGCAAAGCTTTCACAGGAATGTCGTAAGCCGTCGAGAAATATCCAAACGCATCGTGAGCCGTGATCAAAACTCGTGACGATTCGGGGATCGAAGCGATGGCCTGTTTCGTGTACTGATGCAACTCGGCAAGTTCGGCTCGATAGGCTTTCGCATTCGCTCGATAGTCATTCGCATGCGGAGGATCAAATTTTGCCAGTTTTTCTGCCACAAACTCGGCACACTCCGACCACATCGAGACATCCATCCAGATGTGGGGATCGTAATGACCGGCGAATTCGGGCGGCTCGTGGAGTCGTTCGCTGTCGAGTCCTTCCGAGACAGGGAAGACGGGAATGTTGGCCCGTCCGACTTTCACGAACCCATCCGTCATCCGACCTTCGAGCATCAAACCGACATAGAAAACGATGTCCGCAATGAACAGCGTATTCATATCGTCGCGGGTCGGCTTATAGAGATGCGGGTCGACTCCTTCATTCATCAGGCCGACAACTTCGGCATGTTCGCCGGCTACTTGCCGAACGATATCGGTCACCATGCTACAAGTGGTAACGATCTTATAGGGCTGCGACGGATCACGCTCGGCTCTCTTATCAGACGAGGATTCTGGGTTGCAACCTGCGAGAGCCAGCAGAAGCGCAGAGAGAATAACGTAATAATAACGCATTGAGAGATTTCCCATGATCACGATAAATATTTTGATCTATCAAAATCATAGGGATTACGGTGAGTTCCTGTCAAGCAGGTGCGTTTGTGAACCAAAAAAAGCCCCGAGTGATTTCACCCGGAGCTTTGTTCGAATTACTGACATCAACCAACAATATCTCACTTTCGTTGGTCGAGACTTTTCGCCTGTTTGACCAGTTCGACGAATTCGCTGCGATAGCTTTCCGGGTTCTCGCCCAGAGACTCTTCCGCAAGTTCGAGAACACTGTCGTAGTTGGCATGTCCCGCAAACTTTGAACCTCGAAGAATCATGCCGAAAGAAGCGACTGCCGACGCAAAGCGGAAGTCTCGTGACTTTTCAGCCAGTGGTTCCACTTTGTTGGCAACATTCATCTTTAACAGTTGGCTTTTATCTTCATCGGGCTTTTTGTACCGCAGTTTGACGACCATCATATCCCCTGCCTTAGCAGCTTTGGAGGGCTTCAATGGTTTTTGGAATTCCAGTTCGTCGACTTCTTTGTTGTCTGGTTCTTCGCCAGCCGGAATCACTTCGTAAAACGCGGTGACCGTATGACCGGCACCGATCTCGCCCGCGTCTTTGGTGTCGTCGTTGAAGTCGCGAGCCGCCAGAATCCGGTTTTCGTAGCCGATCAATCGATAGGCGGCCACTTCCACAGGATTAAACTCGAGCTGAAGTTTCACGTCTTTGGCGATGGTGTGGAGCGTACTGCCCATTTCATCAATCAACACCTTGCGTCCTTCTTGCAATGTATCGATGTAAGAGTAGTTGCCGTTTCCTTTATCGGCCAGCAACTCAATCGTGTTGTCTTGCAGGTTACCGAAGCCGAAACCAAGAGTCGTCAAAAAGACATTCGACTTGGCTTTCTCTTCGATCATCCGATGCAGGTCGCCCTGGCTGGTGATGCCAACGTTGAAGTCACCATCGGTCGCCAGGATCACGCGGTTGATTCCACCGGGAATAAAGTTTTTGGTCGCCTGTTCGTAGGCGAGTTGAATGCCGGCGGCTCCGTTGGTCGATCCACCCGCTCGCAAGTTGTCGAGAGCGTTCATGATGACCGACTTCTGATCGCCCGAAGTGGACGGTAGGACGACGTGGGTTCCCGACGCATAAGTGACGATGGCGATGGAATCGTTCTCGCCCAGGTAATCGACCATCATCTTGAGACAGCTTTTCAGCAATTCAATTTTGTTCGGCTGATTCATCGATCCCGAGACATCGAGCAAGAAGACCAAATTGCTGGCTGGCTTCTCTTCCAACGGAATCTCTTTCCCTTTCAGGCCAATGCGGACCAACGTGTGAGCCGACTGCCAGGGACATTCGGCCGCTTCCACCGTCACAGAGAACGGATCGTCACCTACTGGAGCGGGATAGTTGTAGTTGAAGTAGTTGATCATCTCTTCGATGCGGACCGCATCGGGGGGAGGCAACATGTTGTTCTGTGTGAGCATGCGACGCGTGTTACTGTATGACGCCGTATCGACATCGATGGAGAACGTCGAAAGTGGTGAATCGGTGACGGCCTGAAATTCGTTTTCAATGATGGGGGCATAGTTGTCGCCGCTGTTACCGGGGCCAACGCCTTCGAGGCCATCAGTCTGTGGATTGAATGCCCAATGGCCGTCCTCCCATTTCATGGTGGATTTTCGCCAGCCGAGAGGGACTTGAGTGGCGTCTGTTCTCAAATAATCGACAGTCGTCACTCCACGCGTATTTTTAATGTCGAGCGCAACCCCATAATCATCCGTAAGAACAGACCCGCTTTTGGACTCGGTCTCATAACCTCTTACGGCTGGTCGTTTCGCCCGGCTCTCGGTGACGCCAAGTCCTCGACCATTTTGTGCAGGAGCAGTTGTAACTTCTTTGCCTAAAGTTGGCTGTTCCCAAAAATGGTTTTGAAACTTCTGTGGCGATGCACCATCTCGCAGAGCTTCAAGTTCTGAACTGAGCTGTTCGTTAGTTGAGGTTAATTTGGAGAGTTGACCAGACGAGATCGATAAATTTTGTTCCGCCATTTTTTCGTAATCAATCTGAAGCTGAGAATTCTTCTGTTCTTCACGGACAGTTTGAGTTTGAAAGCTTAAAACATCATCGATGTCTGATGATGGATCGTTTTCTGAAATCGAATTAAATGACGCTGATTGCAAAGTTGGAGAAAGTTCATTCATCTGTGCTTCCGACATCACGATGTGATCATTAACAGACTCATTCTCGGGAACAAACACGCCGCTTTGCAGGATCACTCCTACACAGATACACATTCCAATCGCCAACAAAGACGCCAACAAATTTGTTCGGCGTGACCTGCCCGTCTCTTGTTCGGGTTCTTCGGTCGACACCGGAGCTAATGCCACGGCTGGCTGCTGCCGGTCAAGCTGATCCGGGGTTACCCCGCCGAGAACTTCTTCCAGGGCAGTATCCATCAGTCGGTCTTCGATCTCTGTGCGGATCTCTTCGTCGCTCCAATGATCGGTCGTGTGATTATTATTCATGATTCCAACTTTCGTTGAATGCAGTTTTTGAGAAGGGCGCGGGTACGACGTAGTAACGTCTTCACGCCGTCAGGTTTCATATCGAGAATCGCGGCAATATCGATCCGCGATTTTCGTTCTTTGTACTGAAGTTGCACGGCTTCTTTCGCACGTCCTTCAAGCGTGTCGAGACAATCTCGTAAGGCGAGCAAAGAATGTTCTCCGCTATCGTCACGCTCAAATTTCTCCCACACGCTGTCTGCCACTTCGGGATTATCGAGGACCACATTTTGATCCTGACTTCTGAGCATGCCGAGATACAAATTGCGGGCCGTCGTTCGTAACCATGCCGACGTCTCGGCACGACTCCGATCTTCAAACGGCCCATGCATCGCGGCGACGAAGGCTTCCTGCGACAAGTCGCCGGCCAGTTCGGGAGAACAGCCGAGAAACCGCAGATATCTCCAGACTCCCAAGCGATGATCGCGGGAGAGTTGTTCGAGGTCGCGTTGCAGTGGTTGAGTCTCCGTGGCCATGACCAATCCCTGATTATGAGGACATGCGAAACCAGCGTTGAGGGCTCCGAATTTGTGGATACGACCTCAATACACCCTTCTAATGAATCAGGGACGCCAAAGAGTTCGGAAGATTCCCCAGAATCGCAAAAATCAGGCAATAATGTCGGTTTGAGGCCGAGCCAGATGGAAATCGAGAGAGTGAAATTACCGTTGATTCGCAGTCTCAAACCGGCATGATAGTTTATCTTGTGACTCGGTCAACAACCGGCATCTTCTACAATGCTTGTCCATTCACTCAACTCGGAGTCATGGTGACAGTTCCTAATTCGATGAGTCAATCTGCCATAGGATGTAAGTTCCTGGGTGTTCCGAGAACCGCCGTGGCAGTGGCTGTCACTACCGTTGCATTGGATTTCGTCTGTGTTATCCAGAACATTGACGGACAGGTTCGCATCAGCATCTCTTTGCTCGCATTTGCATTGGCCGTTTATTTATCAGACGGTGATCACAAGTCGCTTGGACTACGTGCATCTCCTGTGCAGGGCTGGTCTTGCTGGATAAGTATGTCACTCAAAATAGGCTGCGCGGTCGCAGTTTGTATTATTGTCGGCTTCGGCTTGTGGTCTATGCTGGGTAACGAACTCGAATTGGCTTTCACGCAACCATCGCAGGCATGGTCTAAATTCATACTGATGTGCTTCGTAGCCCCTACGCTTGAAGAGGCGGTCTATCGATTTGTTGCCTGCGGGCTCATAGCAGCGATCGTTGGCAACAAACGTACGATCGTAGTCAACGGCTTATTATTCGGAATTCTGCATTTTTTGTATGGAAATCCCAGCCCGGAAAATATGATTGGTGGTTTTTTTCTTGCGTGGTCTTACTTGAAAAGTGAAACGATTCTTATGCCATTTCTGCTCCATAGTATCGGTAATTTTTTGGCACTCACCGGTCAAGTCGTTGGCTGGTACATACTTGGAAGTATTGCCTAGAAATTCTTCATAACTTGATTGTGTGGCTGGGAATGACCGTCAGTTCCACCCAGCTTGCTTGATCGACGTTCAATCTGGCAACCGAGAACGCTGAGACATCTCTCATCATCGCCATGGAATCGGCCATAACTCCGGATAGCTTATCTGGTGTCTGCTGGATAGAATGAAACTTGCTGGAGAAGGCCAAGCGATCGCTGCGAATCGGGAACTTCGGTTGCCGATTCGGAGAGGAAAGTCCGGGCTCCATAGGACACGGCAGTGGGTAACTCCCACCCACCGCGAGGTGAGGGACAGTGCCACAGAAAGTATACCGCCGATCGGGGAAGTTCGCTTCCCAGGAGGTAAGGGTGAAACGGTGCGGTAAGAGCGCACCAGCGACCTGGGTGACCAGGACGGCTCGGTAAACCCTGCCGGGAGCAAGACCAAGCAGAGAGGAGGTGCGGTTCGTACCGTTTGACTCTCGGGTGTGTTGCTAGAGGCGGCGAGTAATCGTCGCCGTAGAGAAATGATTGCTCACGACAAAACCCGGCTTACAGGCCTTCTCCAGCATCTTTTGAATTACTCCACACCATGGAGCCTATTGACGATTTGTTCGGGAGTTTGTCGTTTTCGTCTGATGGTCATTGGCGGTCTACAGCAATGTTAGGCAGTTGATTTTCACGGAACATTCCGCTCAAGCTGCTAATGCTTGCCAGACGATTGAAGAAGATGACACATAGGTAAATTTGTCATTGACACCACGCTAGGCAGTTTCGCTTCACTCCTGAATAACTATTGCGACACTCCGTTTGATCTGCTTGAAATGTGAGACTACATTTATGATCACAGCCAGACAATGGGTTTTCTATGACGCAGTATTCCTCATCTCGAAATGTCAATACAAGCCAGCATCTTGCCATCTTGCACTTCTCCAGACACCGATTCTGATCTGCTTTTTTATTGGCAATACACCTGTCTATAAGTCTTCTCACCCGACGATAACATTCTGTCTCACAAATATCGCGATCATGGTCCGTCGTTGCTATTTGCCCTGCGTCTCCGCCATTGTTGGTCTACCGCAGTCATTGGAGTCAGCACGCATACCGTAAGTGTGATAAATACAAGCCTGAAGAGGATAGGATTAGTCATTACAACACCTTTTTGAATTGTTTCTTTGGATGCTGACAAGTGATTACGCTCTACAAAACTCGGGGAACTATCTAAAGAATTGTCCGCATAACCTTTTCCCAGAAAAGAAACGAGATGTACAGGAAGATTTTTTTCTTCGAAGTTCACGATCACATCTTGCCAAACAACGACCAGCCTCTTTCAGTGCGTCCTGCCATTTTGATCGATCACTGTCACTCCAATCACTATCAATTTCGTTGCGTACTATCTGGAGACTGTCGTCGCATTCAGTCCAACAACCATTATATTGCTGATCTGCGAACGTGCGGCAGCTCAGTAATTCTCGACGAACTTTCCTCAAGCACTCGGCCAGCTTCTCATGATTATCAGGGTTGGGTAACTCGCTATCGAGATTCCCCTGCTGGTCTCCATAACCGGAACTTGCCAACAAAGTACATAAGGTCAACATCAGGAATGTTCGAAGCAGCATTTTCATTGTCGTCGTTCCATTGAATCAGGAGGGAATAAATATCTCACGATTCAAATCAGGATCATTGAGAGCACATGAGACATAACAGTCGAGTTTTGTCCTACTACGCGAGTCAAGAACTTCATCTTCCGAAAGAACATTTTATGATTTGGCATAAAGTGATATCGGAATGGTATAGACTTTGTGAGTTACATATTTTCATTTCTTTTTCGTAGTCTTCCCGACAATCATTCGGGCAATCTGGGTCAGGCTTTCCTTCACCCCGGCAACCCAGTAACGAACCTAATCCACCCTCTCCATGCCACAGCCACCATCTCGAAGTTGATTGACAATAAGCGGGTTTACCGGTCGCACAATTCGAAACACAATCGTCACGTTTTCTGGTGGCTCTCCTTCTACAGTTTACTTGAGTTTGATCAGCTTCTTCTATGCATCTCGAGTAGCAGTTTTCGACTGGTTTCTTATTGTCTGGATTCGGTGAATCGACATCCTGTATACTGCCCGCACCGTGAGACGTGGAAACGACCAGAGATACAATCGAAGTGACAATGAGAGATCTGAGAATATGTTTCATTACATACCTTTCATCAAATTTGAATCGTTGGCAAAATAAATAGTCACAGCAAGATCATGATCGAGAACAACCCCGAAATGAGAACAGCACGATGCTCGCGATTTCTTTGGCTCGTTCTGCTTTTTTTCTTGTTTCATTTCGCTTCTCTTGCTGGGCGCAATAACCGGGACCACAGGGGAGTCGCCCTGCTTCCGGGTTACTGAGGTTGCATGAACAGGAACGGAATCCTGCGTGCACAGATGAGCCACCGGGAGAATTTTGGCCTGTGTCATCAGTCATAACCCGTCAGGACCTTAATAAACGGTAACGAGTTCTATTTTTCTCGAAAACAATTCCAAAAGAACGGAGATAATTGATGCGAGACGCCGATTTATCAAAGTAGGGTGAAATCGCACCCTTGACGATAATCCCAAACTTCCGAGTTCTTCCGGAGGTAATAATGACGACTTTGAACATCGGCGATATGATCGAGAATGCTGCCGTGATTTGTCACGATGCAGGAATTTCGCAGACCATCGAAATCATGACGGCCCACCAGTGTGACCGCGTTTATGTGACCGATGAGGCCGGTTTGGTTTCCAGCGTCATTTGCGATTATCGATTGCTCAAGGCGCTGGTTCGAGGCCAGCTTGCAAGCTGTTCGCTGAGTGATCTTGCATCACCACTGTCAGAAACTTTGCATCCTAATCAGTCGCTTTCTCAAGCGGCTGTTTTATTTCGTAGTGGCTATGCGACTGAAATACCGGTGTTCGAGTCTCACCAATTTTTGGGAGTCGTCCGGCGCAAAGACCTTCTCGCCACACTCTTTAATTGCGAAGAAATTGCGGGACCGACAGCAGGCTCTGTTCTTACGGGGCTCAACAATCAGCAAACGAGGAAAATCGGATAACTGCTACCGAGCCGCTTATTGTGCCCAAACGGGTGTTTCGGAGCGAGAGCTTGAATTCACTGGTTGCAAAGATCTGCCCGTCTCCAGCAAATTTTCCCACTTCAATGTTCGGCCAGCTTGAAAATCTGCCGCCGTCAGAGAGTCGCCCGTGGAAGCCACTTTTCGTTGGCTGGTTGTTGTCGAGAGTTTTCTTTCCGCAGGAACGGAGACACGAGTTGCTATCCGTTCGGGAAGCTCGGGACGATTACTGATCAATATCTGGTATCCACTGGCTTCTTGCGAATCGGGTTCGATGCAGATTGTGACTCCCGTTTGTACGGAAGACTGCAACGCCGTTGCGATGGCGTCGACTTCGTTCGGAGTCAAAACATGAGGCGTTTTTTCCAGGCCGCGTGTTGATCGGGGCTCTAATTTCTCCAACGGTGTTTCCATGGCTACAGGCATCGCTTTCGCGACCGGTTTTGTCTCGGCGGCTTTTGCGATCATGTCGGCAGGTCCACGATACAATGCGGAGAGTGATGCGGCATCCAGCATTTTGTAAATCTCTTTGAGTCCCGCATAGAGGCCAGAATTTTTTTCGCGATCAGCCGCCATACAGATTCCGATCAATTCACCCGCACGGTTAAACAATCCGCCACCGGATCGTCCAGAGACGGGGGCTTGCGTGCACTCGATAATGCTCGATCCCACAAACTGATCAACCGATTGAATAAACATTTGCCAGCGTGTGGGTGGTTCACCATTCCCACAACCCACACTGTAGACCAAGTCGCGTGGACGAATCATTTGAGGGTCGGAAGCAATTTTAATGGCAGGTAACACGCGATTCGGTTTGATCACCAGCAAGCCGACATCGCCTTTATCATCAAAACGGATCAGATTTCCTTGCCAAGTCGTCGGCTCTTCTCCTTCAAAATAGTCCACAGAAATGCGAGTGTTCTGATCGCTGCCTCGGAAAATATGCCCGCAAGTGATAATCAATGTGTAAGCGGATCGGCTTTCGATGATCGTTCCCGTGCCAAAATTGACACTGCCGCCTTGATTGACGCGTAACCGAACGGCGGCCTGCATTGGCTGACTGGTGATGGGTCCACGTTCGTTGGTCGTCGAGACGATGTTGGCGTCTTCAGGTTCTGGTTGATCGGCATTCTGACCACGAACGGTTTCAATGTCATCAGGGCTGATCTCTTTACTCTTTCCTAGAAACGGAATCGGGATTCCTCGTCGGAATAAAGGTCGATCCTCTGCGGCGATTTGTAGGTCCACTTCCTTGGAGGAAGTCTTGAACGAATCTCCTCGCGGAATTCTTGCCATTAATTTCGCAAGAGTAATTTCGGATTGAGGGCCGATCAATCGTTGCACCGGCTTTTCATTGATGACGAGAATAAATTGCGGAATCGATTCGACTCCATATTTTGCCGCCAACTCGGGGTGCTTCTCGACATCGACTTTGCGAATCGGATAGCCCTTCCGTATCAGTTTCTCAACCGTGGGTGCCATCGATTGGCAGGGACCGCAATAACTCGCGGTAAAGTCGAGCAATTCCCCTTGCGGAGCGCCGCCGAGGGAGGAAAGTGTGATTAACAATGCGGATAACGAATTCATTTCGAATCTCCTGCTTGTTTCGCAACGGCGAGAAAACAGGCTGACTCGAAACAACATCACTTCGTCCGGTATTTTCAGACCGGGCGATTAATTGTTCGTGTCCGCTTGGCGTCCTTGCCTGGGCGAATGTAAAAATGGGAAAGAGAGTGAAAAGGTTACAATTTCCCGGTCCCTTTTCGGCAATCCTTGCCGGTCGGGGGTGAATCTGTAATTGATCGTAAGGCTCACTGCAACAGGAGTTTACAATCACATTCGTGTCAATTTCGTCTTGACACACAGTTTTCAACAAAAGGTAAAAGCACACGGAATGCCAATCGTCGCGAATCACTTCTTCTACCTCTCTGCACTTTGTTGTCAAACGGCGTTGTTAAACAGCGAGTGACCGCGAATCAGAAGTTCCGTGAAGTCACGAGGTTTCCACGGTAAAACGCTCCCACTCCTGGGAATCTCGACTCCCGATCAACGAGTGGTGTACTTTCCAGAATTACCTTGTCTATAATGACTTAAAGTCACCAAGTGCCAAGATGAGACCAGTGACCCGAAAAATTCTGAGTCACTCATGCACAGTTTCGGCGGTGAGTATAATGAGATAACCCTCCACCGGGTGGACACCGAAACCCTACCAGACCGCCTAAACCACATCGGACATCCTCCAACTTACCGTTCGCAGGCCCATTCAACTGCATCGACCCGAGAGAAAGGTCATCGGTCAGAAATAACCGATTGTCAATCGCCATGAGTTTGAAATCGATTCCCACAAATCACCACGCACAAACATCCTTTGCACCACTTTCACGAATGGCACTCGTGGTTGTAGCAACGCTGTTTATGGGTTGTCAGGAAGAGACCATTCACTCTTACGTGGCGCCGAAAGCCAAGCCGATCTCAATGTCGGCACCAATGGCTCCGAGTGGACCGGCAGAACCGACTCGAATGCTGGCTTCAATTTTAAGGCAACCGGAACAAACTTGGTTCTTCAAAGTGACCGCACCACCCGAGGAAGCTGCTGCATTGCGAGAACAGTTTGGCAAGTTCGTCGCATCAACAACCTTTAAGAACGACAAACCGTCCTGGGAAATTCCCGAAGGTTGGATTGAGAAGTCCGGCAATCAGTTCCGCTTTGCCACCTTTCAAATGGGAGCAACCGGGCCTGATCTTAGCGTTTCCACCTTGCCGAGTTCCGAGGATGAGGTCTCCGGTGCGGTGGCCAATATCAATCGGTGGCGCGGTCAATTAGGGCTGGCTGATCTGGAAACCGAACAATATCAAAGTGCGTTGGCTGCGGAGAACGATGCTGAAATCCTGCCTGAAGAGGAAGGCGAAATTGTTTCCATCACAACGCCCGCCGGCCAGGCAATTTTGGTCGACTTCGTGGGCGCGATGTCTTCAGGCGGCGGGGCTCCCTTTGCCAACATGGGAGGTACAAGCCCCAGAACTCCAACACCTCAAACTCCTCCTTCAACAAGCTCTTCAGGGAGTGCCAAGTTTTCACCACCCGATCATTGGAAACAAGGCGAACTCAACTCCATGCGGAAGGCCGCCTATGTTGTGGGTGAAGGAGAGAATTTACTCGACATCACGGTGATCCCGCTTTCCTCACAAAGCGGATCGCTGCTCGACAACGTCAATCGTTGGCGAGGACAAGTGCAACTACCCGACTGGACTGAACAAGAACTGACCAAAGCCAACAAGAATCTGATCGGCCAAGGCTTCACGGCCGATTCTGTCAAACTGATCGGACCCGAGGAAACCATCTTGGGAGCCATCATCAGTCGTGGCGACCGCAACTGGTTCGTCAAGCTGAAAGGGCCAAACGATTTGGCCGAGCAGGAAGCAGAGAACTTCGAGCAGTTCGTCAAGACGATTGAGTTTTAACGAACCTGCTTACCAGAGATTTCCAGACACATTATTTTTAGAGATCGCGGGGCAATTATGGCCACTCCAACACCGACATCCCAAAGCACAGCCGGGCAGCCACTTCCCAAAAAGGAAACACAGCAGGATTTCGGCTACCTGATCAATTCGATCCTGCGCCCCGTGGCGTCGCTGAAGCTAACGGTGGTGTTGTTCGCACTTTCAATATTGATTGTGTTATTCGGAACCTTGGCTCAGGTCTCTATGGATATCTGGGAAGTGATCGACACTTATTTTCGCGTCGATTTCAGCAAAGTGATCACGGATTCTGCCCCCTGGTTCCATCCTGAACAGTTCTTCGTCAAAGTTCCCTTACAAATCTTTTTCCCACCAGCATTCACCGGCAATCCAATCGATATCGCTGCGAAGTTACCGAGCTGGATGCCGTCAGCCTTTCCTTTCCCGAAAGGCTGGCTGATTGGGTTGCTCATGGCGCTCAATTTGTTTGCCGCCCACACCGTTCGCTTTAAGACACAAGCCAAAGGCTCCCGCCTCTGGATCGGTCTCGGCGTGTTGGCATTCGGAATGTTTGTCACGTGGGCCGTCATCATGAGTGGCAGCGGCAAAGATGTGCAGACCGATTATCAGGTCTCTTGGAATATGCTCTGGCGAGGGATGCAATTCTCGCTTTTGGCTCTCATCGGAACTCTAGTCTACGGCATCGTGAAGGCCGACCCTGGCAAGAAATGGCATCGTTCGCTCATGGGGCTGGGCATTGCGGCTTCAATTCCGCTTCTTGTTTGGATGTTCTGGAGCGGATCAGAAGTTCCCATCGATGATTCCGGGATGCGTATCCTCTGGCAACTCGTCAAAGGCACCTTCGCGGGCGTCGTGTTGTTGGTGGGCTGCATGATTGTTTTCCGAAAACGCGCAGGGATCGTACTGCTTCATGGCGGTATCGGGCTCATGATGTTTTATGAAGTCCTCGTTGGTGTCGCGGCAGAAGAAGCTCAGATGCATATTGTGGAAGGGGAAACCGTCAACTTCGCCCGAGATATTCGCAAATTTGAAATAGCCGTCACGAAACCACTCAACGACGATGAAGATCAAGTGACGGTTGTTCCAGGGAGCATTCTGAAAGAGTATTTCCCAGAGAAAGAACCTGCCGATCCCATTATCTCTCATAAAGAGTTGCCGTTCGATCTGCGGATCGACGAGTACATTCCCAACGCGCGACTCAAACGGGCTTCCGGCGTCGATCAGAAAAAAGTCACAAGTGGGTTCGGCAAAGAGTTCGCTCCTGATCCGATTGGATCTGCAACCGGCGTAAGTAGCAGCGAGCAGGTTGATCAACCGTCGGCCTATGTCACCTTTTTTGAAAAAGGGAATCCCGACAAGATCATCAGCCAGAATCTATTGGCGATTCAACCGGCTTCGATGGACCAGGGAGAATCGGTCACGGTAGGCGACGAAGAGTATCAAGTCTTTCTGCGATTCAAGCGACTCTATAAACCCTACTCGGTCTATCTCGATGATGCTCAGCAAATCAATTACGAAGGCACAACGACACCCCGAGATTACTCCTCCCAAATTGTTCTGCAAGATTCAGAAACCGATAACAATCTCGAATCCAAAATCTGGATGAACAACCCGCTGCGATACGGCGGTGAAACATTCTACCAATCGGGTATGCTGGATGACCCCGACGGCCCCGACTCCACAACGCTATCCGTGGTCACAAACACCGGTTGGATGGTCCCGTATGTGTCGTGTGCCATCGTAGGAGTCGGAATGCTGGCACAATTTTTAATGACGCTCGCCCGCTTCCTCAACCGACGAAATCGGGAAGAACCTGAAAATGCGGTCTTCACGGATGACGATGATCCCAATCAAAAAGCCACGACGAAACCGGCTCTCGCCGATGCCAAATCTCGTTCTACCGTTGCCGTTTGGTTCCCGATGGTGATGACCGTCATGATGGCGTTCTATCTGGGGGGCAAGTTACCTGCTCCTAAAGCGGAAGACGGAGAATTCAATCTATACGCCTTTGGACAAATTCCCGTACGCGAACAGGGACGTCTGAAACCGCTCGATTCGGTCGCGCGAAACACACTTCGATTTTTGTCTAAGAAAGTCGAGTTCGAAGACTTTAACGAAAACAAACAGCCAGCCATCCAGTTTCTACTCGATTTGATGATTCCCGTGATTCCTGACGAGGATTCAGCGGAACCGACTCAGTTCGGAACAAAAGCCGATGGATATGAAGTCATCTATGTCGAGAATCTGGAAGTGCAAAAGTTCTTCGATTTAGAGAAGAGGAAAGGGTTTTTGTATTCGTACAACGAACTCCGGCCCCAGATTCCGAAAATGCTCGGGCACCTGCAAAACATCCAAGCCATCAAGCAGGGGAAAAAAGAGGGTGAATTGAGTGTGATGGATTTGAAGCTCCAAGAGCTTTTCACGAAATTCAAAACCTATCACACCATTCGCGACGGCTTCATTCCGTTATCAGCCGACCAAGTCATGCCGGATCTCGAGGATGGCTCGCAATCTCCACAAGAGGGAATGGCGCGCGTGGTCGAAGCGATACGCATCAAGCAAAGTTACGAAAAAGATTTGATCGCCAGCCAAGTTCCATTATTGATTCCCGAAATCTCTAGCGGACAAAAAACAGACGATCCTGAGTACGCCGGTAACTGGCTCCCGTATCCATCTGAAAAACTCATCCCCGAAATTTCACCACGACTCTTCATCTTCGAAGACGCCCTTTTTCAAAGAGGCTTTCTGGAAGAGAAGCCGCAAGAACCAAAAGAAGCAAATCCGTTGGCCGTACTGTTTTCGAAAATTCGCACAGCCTATATCGAAGATGATGCCAAAGGCTTCAACAAAGCGGTTGCCGGCTATCTCGGCTATCTACACGAATCTCCTCCTCCCGCCATGGATAAATCACGAATCGCCTACGAAGCCTATTTCAATCACACTTCGCTTTACTATTACGCATCTGCCATTTCGATCTTTGCCTTTATGCTGGGTTTGTTCTCATGGATCGGCTGGTCGGAACCGTTCCGTAAAGCGGCGTTCTGGATTACCGTTTTCCTACTCGTTGTTCACACTTACGGCTTGGTCTCCCGAATCTATATTTCGGGTCGTCCTCCCGTCACTAACTTGTATTCGTCGGCGATCTTCATTGGTTGGGGAGCCATCGCTCTGGGGCTGTTGCTCGAATGGTTGTATCCGATCGGCATCGCCATCGTGATCTCCGCCGCCATGAGTTTCGGGACTCTGCTCATTGCTCAGTTTTTGGCCATTGGTGGGGACACCATCGGTGTGTTGCAAGCGGTGTTGGATACACAATTCTGGCTCGCAACACACGTAGTTTGCATTACGTTCGGTTATGCGACGACCTTTGTGGCGGGCTTCCTGGGGATTGCCTATTTTGTACGAGGATTCCTCACGCCGACCCTCAGTAAACCTCTCGCCCGCGATTTAACTCGAATGATTTACGGCATTCTCTGCTTTTCGATCTTCTTCAGTTTTGTCGGAACGGTTCTCGGCGGTCTCTGGGCCGATGACTCTTGGGGACGCTTCTGGGGTTGGGATCCGAAAGAAAACGGTGCTCTGATCATCGTGCTTTGGAATGCACTCGTCTTGCATGCACGATGGGGCGGCTTGGTGAAAGATCGAGGACTCGCCTGCCTGGCGATGGGTGGCAACATGGCGACCGCTTGGTCATGGTTTGGCGTGAACGAATTGGGAGTCGGTCTCCATTCGTACGGCTTCACCGATGGGGTTTTGTTGGCACTGGGAACATTCTATATCGTGCAATTGACGATTATCGCCATCGCTGCATCAGTCCCCCTCAAACACTGGTGGAGCTTCAAACGACATGACCAGCCCACAGCAGGCTAAAGGCGACAGAATTCGCGGGCTGAAATCAAACCCAACCGGATGACAACACGGTCTTCGTCGAGTTCGTAGAGCGTCTGCATCGCACGCCCGTATTTTTCCAATTGTGGGCGATAGATCGTTTTTAATCGTTCAATATCTTCGGTTGAGGATGCTGAGTCGGTTTTGTAGTCGATCACATCGGCGGCTATCACTTTTCCATCTTGTTGATACAAGACGACACGATCCACGATGCCGTTAATCATTTCGGTATCGGTGCGATAAACAATGCGGCGTTCCTGCTGGACCTTCAATTCGATCGACCCATCAACCAGTCCCGAGGTCAAAGCGGGGAACAGTTCCGGCGCGACCTCAGATCGATATTGATTTGATTCCAACTCTCGAATCATACTGGGAGCTTCGAGTGTTTTTTTGAACCAATCGAGAGCACTGGGGATTTCCAAGCCGGGCCGAGCAAATTGTCCTGCGGTTTTCAACAGTTCCCGATCCTCGGGAAGTCCGTCATCCAGCCAGCAAATGTGCTCCAACCAAGCGTGAATCAAAGACCCGCGTGCTCGTTCCAGCGACTTTGTAGGTTCCAATAGTTCCGACATCGACACGACTCCTGTTTCGTGAGCGGACGGTTTGATGAGTTCCAAGTTGCGACGCCTGCAATTTCCGGGATCGGCAAGCTGAATGGGTTTGATCTCTTCTGCTTTGGTTTCCAAATCATTGTTTGCCAATCGCGACCTGAAAGCCTGCTTGTGATGCTCGTACCAATCGGCTTGTCCAATTTCTCGGAGAGTCGTTGCCGGTTCGAGACCGACCTCAGACAAAGAGTTCACCATGATTGTGGAGGCTCGCAATGATTCCGGCTTCTGCTTCGAATCGACAATCACATGCAACGCATGTACGGCTCGTGTGATGGCCACATACAACAAACAGAGCGCTTCGTTAATCGTTCGGGCCCGGTGTTGTGCGTGCATTGTTTGTAATTCATCGGGCATCAACGGCAGTAAGTCTTTACTGAAATAGCGTGTCACTCGCGAGACCGGAGCCGTCGGTTCAACACGTTCAACAATATATTTGTCGCGCCCCGAAACAATATTTCCATCCAATTCGGGTAAGACCACCAAATCAAATTGCAATCCTTTCGATTGATGAACGGTCATCACACGCACATCGGCTGACGAAGGAGACTCGACTTTCGTTTCTTCAACGTAGGTCACAAAATCAGCAGGATTGAGAGTCGCCCGCGCTTCATATTCCCACGCCAATTCGACGAGTTGCAATAAACGGTCGAGTTCCCGCCGATCACAATGTGCGGCCAACTCGCGAACCCAACCATCAATCGTGGGGCCGTATCCTTCTTGTAAAAGTTGTCGGCGAATTCGAGCGGCGATGGCACGTGCCGTCGAATCACTTCGATGATTTTTGTATTTGATCACGTCGGCTAAAGGCGAATGCACCACATTGAATCGTGCGATGAGATCTCCCGGATGGGCGGCCATTTTCATCAAAGACAGGATATAGATGACGGCTGCCGCGTCGGTCAGCGGGTTCCCTCCTTCTTCACTCGCAAACACAGGATCTCGATCACCGACGGGGTTTCGTAAATAATGAATGATGCGACCGACGGTTTGATTAGTCCTCGTTAATACACCAATCGTGCAACCCGGATGGTCGCGATGTAACGTGGCGACTTTCTCGGCAGCAAAACGTGCTTTCTGCCACTTGTCGGTTTTGTCCTCATCGTCAACCGGATAGGTTTCTAACTGAAAGTACCCTTGATACTCCTGATGAAATGTGTCGTGGAGCTTAAAACGATCTGCCCAGGTATGCCTGACATCGGGGTCGCTTTCGAGCGACGGATTCGAGTTGAGTGACGAAAAGACTCCATTAACGACGTCCATGATCACCGGTGCGGAACGTCGGCTTTCCGTCAGTTTTTCGTCCTTGATGTTTTTCAGTTCACTGGCGACCTTATCGAAAATCTCCGAGATACCGCCCCGCCAACCGTAAATCGCCTGCTTCACATCCCCCACACAGAAGAACGTCTTGTCGGATTTGTTGTTCACCTCTCGTGCGAACAATTGAATCACCTGCCACTGCAATAGCGATGTATCCTGGAATTCATCCAACAGCAGATGATGCAATGAAGAATCGAGCCGATACTCGACATGTTGCAATTCCGTTTTGGGCAAGTTTTCTGCCAGACTCCGGGTGATGTCTTCAAATCGCAAACCGCGACGTTTCAGTTTCAGTGGGTGATAAGAACCATGAAACGATTCCAGTAGATGATACGTTGCCTCGGTTTGATACATGATCTTATGCACTACCTCGCCCCGTGCATGGGCAACCAACGGCTCATACACGGCGATCAATTCTGGCGAGAGTGGTTTTTTGTAATACGCGTTTGTTTCGGTAATGATCGCTTTGGCGAGGCCTGCCGTCAGAAATGTTTCCCAGTCTTCTCGCTGTGCTAATTCAATCGCCTTCGCGTGCGCTTTGGCGAATCGTTTATCCGTTGGTAATTGCGCGTCGACAAAATCAACCAGATGCAGTGCAAGCTGCTCGACGGGCAAGGTTGGCAACTTCGGTTGCCCGAGCCAGGCTTGCGATTCTGTTTCCTGGAACAAGGCATAGAAGTCATCAATCGTCGAGAGCAGACTATCGATCACATCGCGAGCGCTCTCCCCTTTTTGCAGCAGACCAATCAACGTGGTCAATTCATCCCACGACTTCGACCGCTGCCGTAACATGATCCGTAATGCTTCGATGCGCAGTTGGCGGTCATCGATATCTTCGAGGATCGTCCAACCACCCGGCAGACCAAATTCGAGAGCAAAGTTGCCCGCCGTTTGTACGAAGAACGCATCAAGAGTTCCTACGCGCAGTTGATGCAAATGTTGCACGAGCTGGGATAGCAATAAGGCACAACGCTCCTGCGTTAAATCCGGGGCATTCAGAAAGTTGGCCAGCTTCTGACGTTCGTTGTCATTGTCTGCCGCTTCCGCCAAACGAATCATCACTCGTTCGAGGATCTCTCCCGCCGCTTTGCGAGCAAAAGTGCTCGCCAGAATTTGTTCGGGAGGCTGATTACTATGCAGTAAGCCCAGATAACGATTCGAGAGTTGGAACGTTTTTCCCGTACCGGCAGACGCGCGAATGACGGTGTCCGGGAATCGTTGAGAGAGTTCGCTCATTGCTCGATTCCCTCCTCGGCATCTTCTTCCAGAATCGTCGTTTCGAGACAAATTTCAGCGAACTCGCGCATCAACCCGCCGTCATCACTGGGAGGCCAGAAGATGTTGTCTCGGATGGCCCGCACAATTTGACGCGCTGTTTCATCGGCCGACTCAAGCATTTCTTCGTCCCAGCTTGCTTGCTGATGAGTCACGTCGTCCAGTTTTTTGGGAAGGTTGATGTAGGCCAAGCCCACTTCTGAACTGATCCCCAACGATTTGACCAGATGCCGATAGAGGGGAAGTTGCAGATCGATCCATTCTTCTTTCTTCTTTTGATAATGAGTTTTTTCGGGAGTCTTGCCGGTGTCGCTGGTTTTGTAATCGAAGACCATGACCTCACCAGACGATTGATGAACGTCGATACGATCAATTCGTCCTCTTAACAAAATGGGGCGACCATCCACATCAAACTCCGATTCATGGTCCCTCGTAACGCCTTCTTCCACATGCTCAATCCGCCAACCCTCGGCACTCCACGCAGCCTGCCACTCGGCAAACATTTGCAAACGGGCTCGCATGCGTTCTTTCTGAATGCGAATCGCCGGTTCGGGGTCTTTCCCATAAAATGCTTCCATCACATCATTCAGTGAATGATTCAAAAACGCACGGATCTTCTCGACATCGGTCTCACCACGAAGATCGAGATCGTGCCCAAATTGTTCCAGCACCTCATGCAAGACACTGCCGAAGGCACCACCATCCAGTTCCTCTCCCCTCGGGATGACCGATTTGAGTTCGAGTCGATGTTTGAGAAAATATCGATACGGACATTGGATATAATCCCGAAACTCCGTCACACGCATCGATTCGACCTGCGAATAAAATTCTTCCAGATGTGGCGGTTTGAAATCGGCAATTGCTTTCCCCGGCTTCAATCGCCCTAGAGTGATCGGCTTTTCAATCGCTTCGTCTCGAAAAAATTGTAAGGTTCTCTGGACATTGATTTCAGGAGAGTCCCCGAATAGAAACCGACTGGGAACCAGCGGATCGTTGCGGGACGACATTTGACCGGCGATTAAGACCAAATGGCTTCGGCATGCGGCCATGATACTCAGCGCATACGCATCGCGGGCCGCGCGACGCTGATTGTCTTCCAATTCCAAAACCTGCCGCAATCGGTTAGGCAGAAACAAATCTCCGTTTTGGGAGGAAGGCACGAATGATTCATTCACGCCCGTCACGATGAGTGCCGGTGCGTCGTCCCACGGCAATTCCAGCCAACCGAGAATTTCGAGGGACTCGGGCGTACTCTCGGGAGGAATCTCCGTTTTGGCAATCTCGCCATGTAACAATCGCAGAAAATCTGCACCGCTGATCAAAGGAATCAGCCGTTCGGGAACATCGGCAAATTTTTGTAACGTCGTCTGAATGGAGTCCGTGATGACGGACCAGTCTTTTCGTTCCGCCGCAGAAAAATCGACTCCATCAAAGAGCTTGGCCAAAATATTGACGACGGGAGCCGACCACTCGGGCAAGAGTCGTTGTTGAAACTTCCAATCGCTGATTAGTTGGGAGATCGCAGAGTGTGCGTCTTCGATGGTTTGTCGCTGATCTTCCTTTCCCAACCAGTTCGAACTCACTTTGACCGGCAAATGCTTGTTTCGATACTGGTCCAGTTCGGTCAACCAATCTTTTTCAATCTCTTGTTTTTGCAGATAACGTTCGATGGCCGGATGACGTAACAAATTCTGAAACGCGACAACGGTTTCTTCATCCAACCACTCTGCCAGTTGCAACAACAACTTTGCGGCCAGCGATTGCTCAACCGTCCGACCAACACCAAATCGGCTTTCCAATCCAGCCGATTTAAGGCGTTGTTCGATGACCGGAACCAGAGACTCATCCGGCACTCCGATAATCACTTCCTCGCCCGAAAACTGGCCATCGAGCTGACTCAACGCCCGGAGAACTTCATCCGCTTGATCGCCGGGCTTACCCACGATATGAATTTGGTCATTGGTAATGTCACTGAGCGCATGGAGCCAAGCGTTGGGTTTTAAGCAACCATATTCGTCGAATCGTTGAGACATGTCGGGCGGTGCGAAAACGATTGATTCGACCTGATCTTGTACTTGATCGATCATTTCTCGGGTGGTCCCGTTCATATCGACCGTCCCGACGAGCACGATATTTCTCGTGGTCTCACATTCCTGATATTTGATGGCGAAGAGCCTTGCGGTCTGTTTGTCCCAGACAGATAGGTCGTCCAGAATATTGAGATAGTTTTCCTGGATCTCTCTCAACACATTCCAGCGGGCGGCTTCTGGAAAGTTTTCCAGTTGACTTCCTTTGGAGATGACGTCTCCGAAGTCGAGATTGTCGGCAGCCAATTCACGATGCAAATTGGACAAAATTTCTGCGAACGGCTTCCAAGCGATGAAACTGTCATCATCGGGCAAGTTAGGGAAGAACGGGTGCAAACGATCTTGATCAAACTCTCGCAATGCGCGGATCCAGGCAAGGAGCTGGGTCAAATCGTCGGCGAAAGGTTTTTGCTGGATGTAAAGTCGTTCGGGGACCGCTCCCAGTGTGACCACTTCTGGCGGCACGAGGATCAACCCGCGTTCTTCAGCCATCGTCACTATTAGTTCTTGCAACCGCCGTCCGGCTCGTCCCCCCGCCACGACCATCAGAAAATTGGACAGATCGACGGTTCCCGCATGGGGATGTTTGTCGAGCAAATCATCGCACAACGCGACCAGCGCAGGTCGAGACCAATCGAGAAACGTCCGTGTGATAGGCATCCGGCATCATCCAATGAGTGAATTCGAATCCCCATTATCGGCTTCCCTTCCCTGATCGCAAGCGGTCATTTGAGGATTGCCGAATTGGTCACTCTTTTGACGCAGGATGATCGACCGTATCGGCTTGCTTGCGAAGAAAAATACCGTCGTATTGAAGCACCCGACCAGTCTGCGGGCAGACATAAGCGTCATCCACAGATACGAGCATAAAGCCGAGTTCATCCATCCAATGGAGCATATCGATCAGCAACATCTCTCCTGCATACATTTCTTGAACCGAGAGTTCGAGTTCCAGCATCTCGACTCGAGAGAGCGATTGAGCAGCCCCTTTGAGCACTCGATCTTCAAATCCCTGAACATCGAGTTTCAGGCAAACCCGATCGTCCGGTGTGAGAATTTCATCCGCAATGTCATCCAACCTCTGAATCTGGATCGTTTCGGATTTCTGCGGATGCCAGAGATCGGTTTCGAGCAATCCGGTCGGCTTGAGCAATGAGCTGGCGGGAGAGAAGTCGGTCACCTGAATTTCACCGGTTCCCGCCTCGTCACCCAGCGCAGTCTGCCGGACTTCCCACCGAGGGTGTTTTTCCGCCGATTCCGACAGCAATTGAAATTCTGTGGACATCGGTTCAAAAGAGATGATTCGTCCCGAAAAGCCGTCCTTCCAGATTCTTTGACCATACTGACCCGTGTTGGCACCGACATCGAGAATCACGGTGATCCCGGTATCTCTTAAAAAAGTGCTGCGACGTATGTTGTATGACCGCAGGAGATTGCGCGCAGTGATATCGTAACAAAGTTTGTGAGCGAGACTACGAATCCCATCTTTTATAGCCATGAACGACAACAATCATTCTGAATTGTGAGGATGATCCTGTATAATCCATTCTAACCTCGTGTTTGATTGAATCTCTTTCCATCAGTAAGAAAATTACCATGTCTATAGTTCACCGGTCGAGAATACTGGTTATCGCGGTCATATCACTCTTTCTTGTACAGAATTGGGTTGTTGCAAAGCCACCCTCACAAATTACGGAAGCCGAAAAGGATTCCCGTAAAGCGGAAACACCACGGTTTATTCGGATTTTGAAACAGGATGACGGACAACTCGTTTCCCTCGACACGGCCATCGCCACGTATGAGTTGAAACGCAAGGGAAAGCCGACTGTCTCTGTTGATTTGATTGGTGCTGTCCACATCGGTGATCAGAATTATTATGACAAACTGGACGAACGATTCAAAAATTACGATGTGCTACTTTATGAATTAGTGGCTCCACAAGGGACACGAATTCCCGCGAATGGAAAACGGGAAGATACAAGCCCCGTCTCAGCGATTCAGCAATTCATGAAGAACCTCTTACAGCTTGAATTTCAGTTGGAACAAATTGACTATCAGGCGAAAAATTTTGTGCACGCGGATATGTCTCCCGAAGAATTTTGGGAATCGATGCAACAGAAAAACGAATCACCATTAAAAATGTTCCTCGCAATGATGCGGGCCAGTCTGGCGCAACAGGCAGAGAAACCCTCTCAGATCAACGATGCCGTCTTGTTGGCAGCAATCTTTGATCGCCAGAATGGACCGATGGTTCTTAAACGTGCCATGGCGGAAGAACTCGGCAATAACGACGTGATGCTCGATGCTTTGAACGGACCCGACGGATCCACCATTTTGACCGAGCGTAATAAGGTCGCTTTGAAAGTGATGGAGGAACAAATCAAAGCTGGCAAAAAGAAAATTGGTGTCTTCTATGGAGCCGCACATCTCAAAGATATGCACGAGCGAATGCTGAAACAGCACAACATGAAATTGGTCAAGACAGAGTGGCTGCCAGCATGGGAGTTGATGGGAAACACCGCTCCCAAAACCCAGCCTGAGCCTGCCAAATAGTCTTCCGATCAATACGCAACACTCTCGATTCAGAAGGAATCCTTCCATGCCGCGCCGCATTGCCTTGTTGATCATTCTGGCTTTCAGTACCTCGTTTTCACTCACTGGCTGCCAAGAGAGTGCTGAGGAGTCTTCAACCGGCGGGGATTCTTCTGCGACCGCGAAACCGGAGAAACGCGGTACGATTGGCGTCTCTTTGCTGACGTTTGATAATCCTTTCTTCAAGGTGATTGCCGACAATATCAAAGCCGAGGCTGAGAAGTCTGGCTACGAAGTCATTGCACTCAGCGCCAACGACGATGCGGCCACTCAAAATAATCAGATCAATGATTTTATTGTTCAGAATGTTTCCGTGATTGTGGTGAGTCCGGTCAAGTCATCCGCGATTGTCTCGGGAATTCAAGCTGCGAACGACGCCGGGATTCCCGTCATCACGGTAGACACACCTTGCAATGAGGAAGGTGTTGAAATTCTCACCCAAGTGGCCACCGACAATTTTGAAGGAGGCGAAAAAGCGGGCGAAGCCATGATCGAAGCTCTGGGGGCTGAAGGTGGAAAAATTATCGTTCTCAATAAGGAAGGTTCCGAATCCTGTAAACTGCGAGAAGAGGGGTTTCAGAAAATTATTGACGCACATAACGAAACCGCCAAGGCGAAAATTGAAATCGTCAACACGATCGAAAGTAAGGGCGACAAAGCGGTCGGTCTGAAAGCGACCGAAGACGCCATTCAGAGCAACCCTGATTTGGCGGGAATCTTTGCCATAAACGATCCCGCCGCACTCGGTGCCCGGGCTGCTCTCGAAAAGGCGAAGGTCGGAGAACATGTGGTCATCATCGGTTTCGATGGACAACCTGAAGGCAAACAGGCCATCAAAGAGGGAAAGATTTATGCAGACCCGATTCAATTTCCCGATAAGATGGGAGTGAAGGTTGTCGAATCGATCATTGCACATTTCAAAGGGCAAGAAGTCCCCCCCGAGCAATACATCTCAACACGCTTGTACCGACAGGAAGATGCCAAGAGGGAACTGAATTGATGCACGCTAGATTATTTTAGGAATTCGCAAGCAGATTTCGTTTCCTTTGTCATTGAATGTGACATCAGAAATGAAGGTTCGAATCAGTAGCAAACTTCGACCGTGAGGCCGCATCAAATTTTTGGGATCCGTCGGATCGGGGATTTTCGAAATATCAAATCCGGGACCTTCGTCGGCAATTGTGAAAACTGCTTCCATCCGGTTGATGCGTGAATGTATGTGCAATCGGCGCTCTTGGTAGGGTGATTCTTGCATCCGCTGACTGCGTAATTGGTGATATTCGGAAGGGTCATCACCATCGAGCAAACTCGATTCGAGTTCCAGATTCCCGTGATCCATCGCGTTGATGAGCGCCTCGGTCAGGGCCGTGCTGATGCGTGTCAAATCTTCTTCAGCGACCAATTTCATCAGACCGAGCGAATCTCGCAAATGATCGACCATTGCTGTGACGGCCCCCGCATCGAAACCGAGTTCAAAATTCGACTCTGTCGAAATCATCCCGGCGAATACTTTTTTTCGCATCTGTTCTGTGCGTGCCGAATCGAGCACAATTCGCACGGTTTCCAACAAACCAGAGTCGAGAGTACGCTTGGGGACATAGCTTGCTGCTCCGGCTTTTAATGCGGTCGAAGCTATTTCTTCACTCCCTTTTGCCGTCATTAAAATCACAGGGATCAACGGAAACTCAACCTGAAGTTGTTGTACGAGTTCAAGTCCGTTGAGTTCGGGCATGTCGAGGTCAGTCAGAACCAGATCGGGAGCCGATTCTCGAATTTCCTTGAGCCCGGCAGCCCCCTGTTCGGCAAAACAGATTTTATGCCCTTCCTCTTGCAGAAAACCGGCCGCCAACTCTCGGTCGAGCGGGTTGTCATCGACGATCAGAATTGTTGCCATGACTTCACTTCTTTAGAGGAGATCGATTTATCAAAGAGACTCGGTGTCTGTTGCGGATAAAAAACTTTCACAGCATTGTTGCGTTTGCTTGACGAGCAATTCGAGTTCCGGGAAACGGATTTGAACTTCGCTTTGCTCTTCGCGGTCGGCCAACTGCTCCAGCTCGAACGCCAGTTCTTCCAAGGCATCACACTCAAACATACCAGCCGAACTTTTCAACGTATGACATGCTCTACGCAATTCATCCATTTGAGAGAGATCGAACATTTCATGTTGAATCGTTCTGAGTTTGAGTTGTGATTCTGTGATGAACATTCCAGCCAGCTTGCGAACTCCTGGTAAGCCTCCCGGTAATTTCTTTGACATGCGTTGCCAATTAATCATCGGTTCATTCAGGATGTCCTGATCGTGAGAGGATTCACGTTTGGTCCCGGAGAATTTTTCAATCACAGATGGCTCTTCTGGCTCAGAGCAAAGGGTCGTCTCCACGAGTCGGCATAGTTCTTCCCGATCAACCGGTTTGGCAAGGTAGGCATCCATCCCCGAATCGAGACATCGCTGACGATCTCCCTTCATCGCATTGGCGGTCATCGCGATTATAGGAATGTGGTCGTCGGTCTGTTGTTCGCGCTTGCGAATCAGTTCTGTTGCCTGTAATCCATCCATCACGGGCATCTGAACATCCATTAAAATGACATCAAATTGCTCTTGCGACAGTGAATCGACCGCCTGTTGCCCATCTCCAACGACGGTCACATGATGGCCACGTTGTTTCAAAAAGCCCACCGCGACTTCCTGGTTGACGAGACCATCCTCCGCCAACAGCACACGTTTGACGGCAACCGGTGCTTCAACAGTGTCCGATGCTGCTAAATGATTGACTCTCGACAAATCGAATTTTGTCAAAATCGTGTCGAGTAGTTCTGACTGTTTTACGGGTTTGGTAATGCATCGTACGATCTTCACGTTTCGGCAGCGAGAGGCATCTCCCGCACGAATCGGCGACGAAATCATGATCATGACGCTATCATCAAAATTAGGATTCGCTCGGACCAGTTCGGCAAATTGAAAACCATTCATGCCGGGCATCATGCAATCCAGCAGGATCAGGCGAATCGGTTTCTCTTCGTGGATACTGCGATACAATTCGACCAATCCTTCGGAGCCACTTTCTGCCATCACTGGCTGCATGCCCCAGTTGTTGAGCACTTCTTCCAAGATCCGACGATTCGTTTTATTATCGTCAACGACCAGAACTTTCATGCCTTCAAACTGATCAAGTTGAGCTGGCAGGCGTCGCACTTGGTCTTCGGCGGGAGCAAAAGAAACCGTGAAGAAAAATGTGGTCCCGCTACCTACTTCACTTTCCAACCAGATGCGACCTTCCATCATATCGACCAGTTGAGAAGAAATGGTCAACCCCAAGCCGGTTCCCCCGAACTTCCGCGTCGTACTGGAATCCACCTGCTCGAACGACTGGAAGATTTTGGACTGCTTCTCTTTCGGGATCCCAATTCCGGTATCGCTGACCGAAAAAAGAAGTTGGACTGACTCGTCGGTCACTTCTCGCGGTTCAACATTCACATAGACCTCACCCGAATCGGTAAACTTGATCGCATTACCGACCAGATTCACAATGATCTGTCGCAACCTTCCGGGATCCCCCTGCATATGTTCGGGAATTCCAGGAGCCACCCGGCAGGCCAATTCAATCCCTTTCTCAGCAGCACGTGCCGACAATGTTCGCACGGTATTGGTGACGGTGTCGCGCAAATGAAAGTTGATCGATTCGAGTTCGAGCTTGCCGGCTTCAATTTTAGAAAAGTCGAGAATGTCGCTCAGCAGTCGCATCAACGCATCTGCAGACTGTTTCACCATCGTCAGATAATCGCGTTGTTCCGGTGCGAGTTCTGTGTTCATCAACAGTTCCGACATCCCAATGATGCCGTTCATGGGAGTGCGAATTTCATGGCTCATGTTGGCCAGAAAATCACTCTTGGCTTTATTGGCTTCAACGGCGGCTTCTTTCGCCAACCGCAAATCTTCTTCCACTTTTTTTTGCAAAGTAATGTCACGCGAGACACCAAATGTCCCGATGACTTTGCCGTGCTCGTCGCGCAACGGAAGTTTGCTGGTGGAGCACCAAGTTTCACGTTCATCCGGCCAGACTTCGCGTTCGACAATTCCGAGAATCGGCTTGTCTGTTTCAATGATTTTCAGTTCGTCTTTTCGTGCCTCGCGATAATGTTCAGGAGAGAAGAAGTCGGCATCCGTGAGTCCCATCACATCGTCAGGATTTTGAAGTCCGGACTTTTCTGTCAACCCTTTATTGACGCGAATGAAACGGCTATCGAGATCCTTGAAGTAAATACTGTCGGGAAGATGATCCATCAAATTATCGAGCAGATGGCGTTCGTACGATAGCCGAGCTTCCATTTGATGTCGCTCGGTCACATCCCAATAGATACACTGCAAGCCAGTGACATTTCCGGTGTCGTCTTTGACGGGACTTTTGAAAAGCTCAACGTATCGGCAACTGCCGTCAGGCAAGCTATGTTCTTCCACATCGTGGAAGACTTCACCTTGCTGCATGACTTCGCGGTCGTTCTGTTGATACTTTTCGGCCAGCTCGGCAGGAAACAAGTCGTAGTCGGTGAGTCCTAGCAACTCATCCATCGACTTATCGACTTCCTGACTTCCTGACAAAATCGTTCATTCACAAAAACAATTCGGCCTTCAGCATCTTTGCGGATCATGCTAACGGGAAGATTCTCGACGAGTGACAGATACAACGAGTCTGTATCGTGTAACAATCGATTGAGATTCTTACCAGATGTTGATGTCTTCGATGATGGGACTTGATCCATCGCAAGTTCTCTGAGAAAGGTGTGTGGAGCGCTGAACGATTGCGATGGTTCAATTCTAGGACCCGAATGACGCAGGTTCCAAGGATTTTCTGTGTTTTCCCGATGAATCGTGCTCTTTCTATCCTCAAATCGTCAAACTCACCGTTGATCCTTCTCGCAACTCGCATCCAGCGGGCCGGCATCGCCGAAATAATCATTATTGTGAGTAAACAGATATCGCCAGACATCTTCGTGCAAATAGTCGCCACGCTTGTTCTTCCCCGCATTTCCTCCCGGTACGACCGAACTGTGCGCACGACGATCATTACCATCGACATCGAAATCGGTTGTCAACCGGCGGGTATGGCCGTACGGAGCTTTCGTCTTGTCCACTTCCACGATTGGTCCATAGTTGTGAAGACCAATCAATTCCCAGCTTCGGCAATAATGATCTGCCGTCCAACCGGTGTCGAGGACATGTGAGAAGCCGTAGTAGCGGTTGGCGGGAGTCGCGGAAGGTAGAGACTGCCAAGACTGCAATTGATCGCGCGGGCCGCAGAACATGACCACACGGCTGACTTTCTGATGCTTGGCGAAGCGTGCGGCAGTTGTCGAGCCGTGAGACGAACCGGCAACGATGACATGCTCCCAGCGGAGTTGTTTCTTGTCATTGTCGAGAAAGTATTCCCAATTCGCCTGTGGATTTTTTTTCGACAACCATTTCACAAATTGATAAGACCGTTCCATCATTCCGTCCGGTTGCGGGATGTCGACTTGATCGCTGAAGTCTTTTCCTGTGGCGGCTTCGAGTCGTACGTTTCCTCGACAATGTTCGCCAACCGGGTTTTCTTGACACACCTTCGAAAACCAGCGATTGGCATAATGCACTTGAATGCCGTGCAAACCGTAATTGCCAATTCGCTCGAACAACGGATCGTTGTATCCCATCAACCAAATCACGAGCTTGCCACGCGGTCTGACCCGGGTGTTCACGATGGCATGTTGCAAGTCCTGCACCTTGCCATCTTTTTCGAAGACAAAGTCTATTTCAGGATGCTCTTTTGCTCGCGAATCGAGTTCGCTGGCGCGAGCCGTCAGTTTGTATTCTCGCGGTTTGCGATCTTTGAAAGAAAACGGTTCTTGCGCCGTGACTTGATGGCTGGCGGTAAGTAGCAAAGCGATTGCAAATGGCAGATATCTCATAGTGTATGGTCTTTTCACGGAACGAAGCGTTGATTGCTCTCTGCTTGATACGTTAATCGAGACCGCCATCGTTCACAACTACGACTTCATTTCCAAACCAGTCAGAGTCCCCGTACTCGTCTTGAATTGGTCGGTTTCCAAGCCCATTCGTTGTAACACACTGACATAAAGGTTCGGTAATGGATAGTTGATTTTCTGGTCGAAGGCCAAGTGCTGACCATGTTGGAATCCGCCACCGGCCAACAGGACCGGCATGTTACGGTTGTCGTGGTTGGAGGCGTTCCCCAGGTTACTGGTGAGGAAGACCGAGGTCTGATCGAGTAAACTGTGGCCGTTGTCATCTTCTGCATCGAGCTCGCGGAGGAAATCGCCCCAGGCCGCAATGATGGCGGCTTCGACCAAGGCTAACTGATCGAGTTTGTTTTCATCGCGACCATGATGGCTCAGAGCGTGATAACTTTCTTCCACTCCCGGAATAGGCACGCCGCCGCCGCTTCCCATGTGATAGGTGATGAAGCGGGAGGAATCGGTTTTCAGGGCCAGCTTGATCATATCGGTCATCAATTTTTGTTTACCAACGAAGTCACTACTGTTTCGAATATCGACCGGCTTTTTCGCGTCCACTTTTGGCTTGGGTTGATTCACCCAGGCTTCGGATGCCGCCAATCGATTTTCTAAATCACGGACACTGGTGAAATAGGCATCCAGACGGTCTTGGTCCCCTTTTCCTAATTGTTTCGACAATTGTTTGGAATCTTCCTGCACCAAGTCCATGATGCTTTGACCTTCCTGCAATCGGCGGGCTTGCCGTTTCTGCTCGGCAGGAGAGTCGTCAATAAACAGTTGCGTAAACAATCGCGAGGGAGAATCTTCAGCCGGGATCATCGAACCATTCTCGGTGTACGACGGGCTGTTACTGCCGCGACTACTGAGTACCAATGACGGAAACCGAGTGTGATGACCGAGGTATTTGGCCATGTGTTGATCAATGGAAATCGAATTGCCTGCCTGCCCATCACGACCCATCGGTTGAGCGGTCAGAATACTGGCTTCCGCACGGTGTCCACCGGTGACGCCGGGATGTGATGATCCAGAAACCACCGTATATTTGTCACGGATGTCTTCGAGTGCTTTCAGATACAGGCTCGATTCATAATCTTTCCCGCCTTGCTGCGGATTGAGATTGTCACCGATTAACCCCAGTCCCAATGTCATGGCGACAAAGCGCCGAGGAGGAGCGGACTCCGCCGACCCCGCAAAAGCACGTTGCATCGCAGAGAGCCAAGGCAGGCTCATGGCAACGCCGGCACCTTTGAGGATCGTACGGCGGTTGAGTTGATGTCCGCGATTGATAAAAAATTGATGACTCATGGGAAGCTCTCGGAGAGGTTGATTTGAATCTTGATTATTTGGTTAAAAACGTGTCGCTGGTGACGACGGCTTTCAGAATGGATCGGAATCCGAAGTTGTCTTGTTGAGTTTGCAGTGCGATCTGCTCGACATCGTCTCGATCAGCAAACGTGACGGGTGCTCCCGTTCCGTAGGTCAAAAGATTTTCGGCCAAATTGCCGGCCAGTTTCTCGGGGTTTGCGATGATCAGTTTTTGGAATTCTCGCAACGAATGAAACTCGCCTCCACCCGGTAACACTTCGCTCGGGTCAATCTCCGGGCCTTTGACACGTTTGCGTCCTTGATAGGCAATGTACCTGTCTCGCCATCGTCCAGCCGGATCGAAATTCTCCAGAGCAAATCCGGGGGGATCGATTTTCACATGACACGAGGCACAGGAATCGTTGGATTTGTGTTTCTCTAACATTTCTCGGATGGTCTTGGCTCCCCGAATATCAGGTTCGATAGCCGGGACATTGGCGGGAGGGGGCGGAATTTCTTGTCCCAATAATCGTTCGGAAATCCAGACACCCCGAATGACGGGTGAAGTATTGGTGCCATTCGCGGTCACTTTCATGATGGCCCCTTGCGTCATCAAACCGCCACGAGAATCGCTCGGCTCAAACGAGACCGGTCGCATCTCATCCCCGGTGACTCCCTCGACGCCATAATAGCGAGCCAGTCGTTCGTTGAGAAAAGTTTCCTCGGCATCAATCAAACGAGTGATACTCTGATTCTGGTCGAGCATGGTCTGCAAGAAATGTTCTGTCTCTGCGACCATTGATTCTTGAACGACAACATCGAAGCCGGGATACAAGCGGCGGTCGGGAGTCGTAAAATCAATTTCGCTTAAGTCGAGCCATTGAGCCGCAAAGTCGGGGATGAATTCTTTCCCTTTGGGATCGTCCAACATCCGGTCCACTTGTGATTGTAGCGTCTGATTGTTTTGCAACTTCCCTTGCTCGGCCAGATTGAGCAGCACATTATCGGGAGGCGCATTCCACAAGAGATAACTCAATCGCGACGCTATGGCGTAATCGTCGAGTTGTCCCGGTTCTTCATAGAAGTAGAGGAAACGTGGTGAGCAGAGCAGTGATCGATAACCGGCACGCAAAGCGTCCATCAGCGATTCGCCATCATCAATGGATTGTTGAACCAGACTGACGAAGGGTGCCACCACTTCTCGCTCAACAGGTCGTCGGAAGGCACGCTCGGCAAACTGTTGCATCAGGCGTTCGATGTCTTGCCGTGAATCTTCCGAGATCAATTGGGAATATCGCCAATTTTTGGCAGGTTTGATTTTGAGATCTGCGAAGAGTATCTCGCGAATGCTGTGTTCGGAGGCTCCTTGACGGATTCTTTCCATTGTCAGGCTTTCAATGGCGACGCCGGGTAGATCTTGAGGTCCACCTTCACCCGTACCAACTTGCCCGCCCGCAAAACGACCCATTTTAAGCGTGTCGTCACCCGGTCGAATTTCCAGCATTTCACCTTGCGGCAACCAGGCATCGAACGTCCACTCTTGAGTCTCATCGGTTGCTTCAAATGCGCCGACCCATTTCAGCAGCGGCGCACTCGACACACCACGCCCCGTGCGAACGGTACACCACACACCATAATCTTCGGGGGTATTGAGAGACTTCGCTCGAACCGTAAATCGATACCAACCATCTTCTTTGGCAGTGGTGGCCGGTAAGCGTCCATAAAAAATCAGACGAGACGACCAAGTCACGGCATGCCCATCGATCATTTCTGGCTCGCGACAGCGGCGATTCGGATTGGTGCGTGCGATTTGCTCTGCTGCGAATTTTTTCGTTTTTAGATTGTCTTCTTCAATGGCTCGTTGGAACGCTTCATCGAGAGCCAGATCGACGATGTCCAAATGTTGTTGCAACTGGAAATGGGACATGCTTTGACCATCGGCAACCGTGGTGAAGCCGTTCGACTTCGGCTCTTCCGGCATGCGGTTCGCCAATGGAATGTCGATGCCCAAAATGTGATGCAGAGATCTTTCGAGTTGTAGGTTCGTTAAACGACGACCTTGAACGCGGCCCACTTGCTTCCATTGTTGGTTCTGAAAATTCCGTAACCATTCTGATATCTGCTTCACGAACTCTTCGCGTTCGGTCACTTTCAGATCGCCCGCATCGGGTGGTGGCATTTCTCCATCATGCACGCGGTCAACAATCCGCATCCAGTTTGCCAGAACTCCCGGCTGACTGAGTTCCGTGGGCAACTTGGTCAGGTCGAGGCCACCTTCGGCCGACTCACCTTCGTGACAGGTCACACATTGGTTGGTCACAAATTTCTGAATTGATTGCGATGGCTGTTCAGCGCGAAGACTCTGCGTTGTCAGGACCAAAAGCCCCAGCGCAATCACGAATAATCGATGTGTAAATCTTCTCTGCATAAGTGTATCACTTCTTCGAGGTGGGCATCGCTGTGTGGGGAGACCCGACAACGATCATGTGTGGAAGGACCAATGTCATCGGGAATTAACCCCTGAAAGTGTCATTGGTACTTCTATTATAGCACATAAATCCAAAAAAGGAGGAGTGAATCGGCTGAGAACTTCACTCCCCACGCATTGTGTCCAAGACACGTTTTCCGGCAGATGCCAGCATCAGTGTATCGACACCGGCCGTCATCAGCGTACATCCGCGATCAAGATACGGTTTGACCGCGTCGGCAGTCACGCCGAACCAGCCGATGGCTAAGCCCGCTGCTTGACAGGTCTTGATAACATGATCGATGGCCTGAACTACTTCCGGGTCGTCAACCTGTCCCATCTTTCCCATGCTGGCGGAGAGATCATACGGACCAAGTTGGATCGCATCGATCCCTTCCACTTGAACAATCTGCTCTATGTTATTGACAGCATCGATATGTTCCGCCTGCACGATCACGGCTACTGTATCGTTGGCCGACTCGACGTATTCGCTGAATGACAATCCGTATCCGTGCGCACGAGCCAGACCTACGCCCCGCGAACCGGCGGGAGCATATCGTGAGAATTTGACAACATTGGCGGCCTGCTCGGCGGTATTGACCATCGGGACAATGACGCCTGCCGCGCCGACATCGAGTACTTTCTTGATCGGCGTTTCTTCGGCTGCGGGAACTCGCACGACGCACGGGACTTTATGATCGACGGCGCGCAGGATGCCGAGCAGTTCGGACGCTTCGAGAGGACCATGTTCGCCATCGACGAAGAACCAGTCGTAGCCGAGTTCGGCGAGAATTTCTGCGGTGGCTGGCGTATCGAGTGTGACCATCGTACCGATGAGCGGTTCGAGATTGCGAAGTCGTTGTCGAAAATTGTGGTACATTGTATCACTCTCTTAAAAGTAGGTCAGGCTGTGCCTGACAGAACCCCTGAAACTCACATTCCCAAGGTCCACCTTGGGAATGTGAGTTTCATCAAGCTCTGCTTGCTTTCACCGGGCCTTCCAAATTTTGACATCATCGTACAAGACACCCGGACCGGTGACGGTGAAATGTACGCTCTGTTTGGTCTCGTGGGCTAAGCCGGGGGATTGCAGATAGCCAACCGCGACTCCATCAAAGCTGACCCGCATACGGTCCTCAACAATTTCGATGACGACATCGTGCCATTGGCCCGGCTCAACTTTCGTGTTCGCAACGAATCCACGGCCTTCTAACAGCTTAATGGACGCCGTATTTTGTGCAGGATCGCGTCGCATCTTGAAGATATCATTTCGCATGATGCCTTCTTTGTCGTCGCCAAGTCGAATTTGGGTTGGTGCAAAAGCGACGCGCACGATGTGTCCTGCGTGTGATCCTTTGTGATTCTTGTCGTCGAAAACGACGTTGAATTGTTTCGAGCCGTCGAGCTTGAATTTGAATTCGACGATAACATTTTTCATCGGTCGATAGACGCGACCAACGGCTCCATGATCGTCTTTGGCCTGCTCTCCTTTGAGCACGCCATCCTTCACGGTAAAAGCAGGAATGATTGTTTTCCATTCTCCAAGATCTTCGCGTTCAAAATCGTCAGAGAAGATCATCTCCCCTTTTTGAGCAAGTGGTTTGTCGGGAATTTCAGCAGCCAGACATAACGTGGGGACGAAAATCATTAGTCGGAAAAAGTGTTTCATGGGCGACTTTCCAAGGAGGTTTCTGAGTCTCAGGATTATCGACGGACAACGCCCGAAATACAACTGGCGACATGATTCTTCCCAGAGATCGCGATTGGAAAATCTCTGTCTTGTTGGAAACTCGCTCTTCGCATTTCGATCCATGGCGAGTTACGATAGATCCACGCCCGCAGTCGCGCTTCCAACCTGATCCATACTTTCTCCAGGTGACGCATGTTTCGACTCTCTTTTTCAGCTTTACTGATTGCCGCTTTCCTGCTCCCGGAAATTCTTTGCGCCGACGAGCAGCCGCTCGTCCCGATCGGAGCTGCGAAAGTTGATATCACTCCTCCTTATCCGATCCGTCTGACCGGTTATGGCAGTCGCCCGGTGGAAGCGGAAGGGGTCGAACAAAAACTCCAAGCGCGTGCCCTGGCCATCGGATCCGACGACGATGGACCAACCGTGATTGTGACTGTCGAACTCCTCGGCATCACGCCCGAATTGCGGTCGGCGGCACTGGCGCGGATCAACATGCAATATGCCGTCTCGAATGACAAGTTCGTTTTGTGTGCGACGCATACTCATAACGGTCCCTGCGTGAACGGCGTTTGTCCGCTCATCTTGGGAGATACCATCCGCGAACCGGAACAGGAACGGATCGACGATTACACCACGCGACTCGTCGATTTGATCACTTCGGCCGCCAATCAAGCTCTCAAGTCTCGCCAACCGGGACGATTGTTTCATGCGGAAGGTGAGGTCGGTTTCGCCATCAACCGACGGACGATCAAAGACGGCACCTGGACTGGTTTCGGCGTTAATCCGAATGGCCCCGTCGATCATCGCCTGCCGATTCTGGTGGCCAAAGATAAGTCGGGCAAGCCGCTCGCGATCTGGTCGAACTATGCCTGTCACTGCACCACGTTGGGGCCATCATTTAATAAGATCTGCGGCGATTGGGCCGGCTATGCGTCGGCCAATTTGGAAAGCGATTACGAGAGTGCGATTGCTCTCGTCTCCATCGGAGCGGGAGCCGACGCCAATCCCGAACCGCGCGGGAGTGACGATCAACTTTCTTACGCACAAAAACATGGAGAAGCTTTCCGCAAGGAAGTGAACCGATTGCTGACATCAGAACTCAAACCCCTTTCCTCTGAGATCGACGCGACATTTAAGACCGTTAAGCTTCCCTTCAAAAACGCGCGCACGATTGAAGAGTGGCAAGCATACGCCAAACAACCGGGACAACGTGGCGTCTACGGTCGCTACTTTCTCGACAAGCTGAAACAAAACGGCGCGCTGCCGACAACTCTTGATTATCCCATTTCGTCGCTCACCTTCGGAGACGATCTGGCAATGATATTTCTGGGAGGTGAAGTGGTCTGTGATTACTCACTCACGATGTACAAGAAGTTTGCTGGCGACCGACTCTGGGTGACGGCTTACGCCAACGATGTTCCTTGTTACATCCCTTCCCGACGCATTCTCGATGAGCAAGGTTATGAAGCCGACTATTCGATGATCTATTACCGTCAACCGAATCAGCTCAGCCCAGCCGTTGAAGAAATCATTCTCGATACCGTCCAATCAATTTTACCACCCAAATTTTATACGGCTGAACTGCAACAAAATTTCCCACCTCCCAAATCTCCCGCAGAGGCGGTCAATTCGTTTCAACTTCCCCCAGGTTTGAAGCTGAAACTCGTTGCTGCTGAGCCGCTGGTCATGGATCCGGTTGCTTTCGATTGGGGCATGGATGGCTCGTTGTGGGTTGTCGAAATGGCCGATTACCCCTCTGGTCTCGATGGAGAAGGTAAGCCGGGTGGCAAAGTCAAAGTCCTCCGCGATACCGACGGCGATGGCAAATACGATACATCGACGGTCTTTCTCGATAACCTGCCGTTTCCCACAGGCGTCAAAGTTTATCAGGACCAGATTCTGATCACGGCCGCTCCCAATATTCTTTCGGCAAGAGACCTGAACGGGGATGATGTCGCCGACGAAACGAACATTCTTTATGCAGGTTTTGGAGAAGGGAACCAGCAACACCGCGTCAACGGCCTCCGCTGGGGACTCGACAACTGGCTTTATGTCGGTAACGGCGATAGTGGTGGTGAAATTAAATCGAACAAGACGGGCGAAAGCGTCAACGTCCGTCGCCGCGATTTACGCATCCGTCCCAATACCGGAGAACTCGAAGCAATCTCGGGCAACACACAGTTCGGCATCAACCGCGATAATTACGGCAACTGGTTCGGCGGCAACAACAGTAACCCGATGTGGCATTACGTCCTCGATCAACGATACCTGCTACGCAATCCTTACGTTGTCTTTCCCGATGCAAAAGTGATGGTTTCGGATCAACCGGGAGCTGCGGCCGTTTATCCCATCAGTCGCACACTCGGTCGCTTCAATGATTTCGACCGGACCAATCGCTTCACTTCCGCTTGTAGTCCCATCATTTACCGCGACAGTGATCTGGGAGAGCAATATGCGGGCAACTCCTTTGTCTGCGAGCCGGTCCATAATCTCGTGCATCGCGAAGTGATGCGACGTGAGGGTGTCACCTTTCGCAGCTCCCGCGCTCCCGAAGAACAGAAGAGCGAATTCTTAGCCTCGACCGATAACTGGTCACGACCCGCCATGATCCGTACCGCCCCCGATGGCACATTGTGGGTGGCCGACATGTACCGTTTCGTGATCGAACATCCCAAATGGATCCCCGAGCATCAAGAACGTCAACTCAATGTCCGCGCGGGTAGCGATAAAGGCCGTATCTATCGCATCGTCCCCGAGGACGGTCCGCGACCAATCCCCAATCTCGACAAACTCTCGCAAACAGAAGTTGTCGATCTCCTGGAATCGACGAACGGCACACTCCGCGATATGGCGAGTCAGTGGTTAATCTGGAACGGCGACGCAAAAATCATTCTTCCCAAGCTCAAAAGCCTGCTCCTGAAGTCATCCAACACGCTCGCTCGAATCCATGCACTCAGCGTACTCGATAGTCATTCCACAAAATCTTTGACACCGGGAGATCTCGAACAAGTTTTGAAGTCCAGTGATCCACTCGTTGTTTCGCATGCCGTCAGTGTTTCTGAGAAATTTGTCAACGACCACCCACAACTCGGAAAACTCTGGTTGTCACTCATCGAATTCGACGACCCGCAACTGCTCATGCAACTCGCCTATTCGCTGGGAGAATGGGAATCTCTGCTGGCCGGGCCAGCACTCGGCAGACTTCTAGTCAAAGCGCAAGGTGATCCCTATTTGACAGCCGCCGCCATCAGTTCGCTCAACGAAATAAATCTTTCCTCGGCGACGAAAACCATCTTGGAGACTGAAGCCGCACAGAATCTTGCGATTGTCACGCCGTTATTAAAAACAGCTCTCGGCTTAAAGCAATCTCAACCGGCGACCAAAATCCTGCTCGCCAATGCCTCTCTGAATAATCTCGGTCATTGGTCACAATTGCTGGCGAGTGTCGGCAATCAACGAAATATGCTCGAATCCATTGCTGGAGAAGATGAAGCCCTGCAATCGGCTATTGACGACATCAATCAGCGGGCTCTCGATCTCGCGTTCGATGATTCAGCCGATCTCGACCAACGTGCCATTGCCATCGCGTATCTCGGCAATTCTTTGGGAGTCGATCAGCGGACGATTGAGCGATTGGCAGAACTGATTCAACCGGGCTCACCTTTGCCACTGCAAACAGCGGCGTTAGAAATTCTCAGTCACAGAGCCGATGAAACCGTCTATGAAAAATTATTGGCCGATTGGGAATCGCTCACGCCAACACTCAAAACGACTTTGCTGTCAAAACTGATGCAGCGGGATACCGGATTGAAGCTTCTATTGACCGCCGTCAAGAATAACACCGTTGCCGCCACCGAAATTTCGCCCGCTAATCAACAACGATTCCTGCAACATGCCGACGAATCGTTCCGCAAACAGGCAGAAAACGTGTTCGGTCAGTCAACGTCCCGAGCCGAGGTTCTGACCTCTCTCAAGGGAGCGCTCACAATTTACGGAGACGCCGAAGCCGGTCGGCCCTTATTCAAGAAGCATTGTTCGCAGTGCCACCAAATCAACAAGGAAGGTTTTGAGGTTGGTCCCGATTTGACGGCCATCACCAATCGCTCGCCCGCAGCACTTTTTGTGTCGATTCTCGATCCAAACGCGGCCGTCGAAGACAAGTTTCTCCAATACGTCGCAGTGACCGCAGCCGGCTTCACCCACACGGGGCGATTGGTGAGCGAATCAGCGAATTCGATTGTGCTCGAAGCTGCTGAGAAAAAACGGGCCGAAGTTTTGTACGCCGATCTGGAAATCCTCCGTTCGACGGGCAAATCATTGATGCCAGAAGGACTCGAAAAAGAACTCAACGAACGGCAACTCGCCGACCTCATTGCCTACGTCTCGGAACTCGGTCCAGACGCCAAAACGTTTCCCGGTTTGTCACCACAACGGATCAAACAGAATTCCTCACGGATCGCATTATCGGCATCGGCCGCGTATCTGTTTGGTCCGAGTATCAGTTACTCTGGCAAATACGATAACCTAGAAACTTGGAGCCGACCCGAAGACCGGGCTGTCTGGAAACTCGAAGTGACCGAGCCGGGGAAATATCAAATCCTCATCGATTATTCCTGCGATCCGGTACATGCCGGCAACCGCTTTCGCATCACGATTGATCGCGAGAATCTCGATCAGCAGGTGAATGAGACATCATCGTGGGACGAATTCGAGATCCACGAACTTGGCACAGTTTCGCTCGACGCCGGCCCGACCCGCCTCATGTTGCAAAGCCTCGGCCCCGTCCACCGAGACTCGTTATTCAAACTGCGCTCGGTGTCGTTGGTGAAGGTGGAGTAGTCTTGATATGACTTTGACAAGGTCAAATCCTGCAATACAAAAGGTATCTCGTAAATGTTGCGAATAAATCTCAGAAGCAAATCACTCGTCCTGAAGTATTCAGCGATAGCCCTTCTATTGAGCACAGTCGCCAATGCCGAGGATGTGCAAATTGGTAGAGTCAGAGATCTCGTTCAAGAGAACGAGACTCTATACGAGAGTATCGAGTTCAATGGACGATATGAGTATTTGGCAGGACCAAACTCAGGTCATGGTGGGCTTTCAAAAGAAAACACAAAGACTACCAAGTCCAGCACTTCTAAGTTACATCATGTAAGCTCCGGAAAGATGTACAGAATCGATCAGGAATACCAGTCGGTCATGAAAGAGGGAGGAGAAACATACAGCTATCGCCGTACCAAAATGTATGATGGGTCGCAAACGCGAATGCTTAAAGAAACGGAATATGCCAACGTGATCAAAGGATACTCCGGCGATAGTAACTACATATACCCACACATGACTCTGATGCGAGGGCCGTTCTACTATATGCGGCTGTCAACTCTCCTCTCAGGCTCGGAGGTTCTTAGTGACGCCAGCGATGCCAATTGGGATGACAGTATCTCTGTTGAATACTCAGTGAATCCTGACGAAGTTGTGTACAAGGGACTGCCGTGTGTTCGATTATCGATATTTATGTCTAATCGTTCAAAGCCGGCGATGATTCGAAATGTGTGGCTTGCTAAAGAAAGAAATTATATCCCCTGCAAATACGAAGCGTTTTATCTCAAGATATCGAAAGACACCCCGGTCGAAATTGGCACTGTCGACGAGTGGATTGAATTAGAACCGGGCATCTGGTTCCCAAAAACGACATCAGTCACGGCTTATAGTCCATTCCTGCTGACATCAAACGGTGACAAGAAAGTCCAATGGACTAAGCGATACAGCTTCGAAGATATTTCGCTTTCCCCAAAGTATCCAAAGTCATATTTTCAGGACATGCAGATCCCTGACGGGCTTCCGATTCACGAGATTGATAAGGGGCAGATTATTCAATCCTACCGGAAGAATTCACTCGATGACCCAGACAGAAAATAAGATTATTCATTCATACTGCCGAATAGATCACCAGTTGGCACACCAATAAATCAGCGTGATCTGCAGGTATTAAAGGATCTTCAAAGCTGGGTGCCATGAACTCGCCGTGGGCATGTGCATGTCTCTCCAAGCAAACAGGTTCTCACTCAGGTGAGTTCCAAAACCAGCATCTTTTGGTCTCCTCCAACGTTCGCAAGAAATTGATAGAACTCTGGCTCTCAGCATGCTAATCTGACGTGATTGCTCGGATGATGATCGTGTCAGAATGCTGATCGGAAAATTTCAAAATCCTGAAGCGGGATGATTGGCGAAAATGAATGCACTCACAGCGGAACTGATTGGGACGGCCCTCTTGATTCTCTTTGGAAACGGAGTTGTAGCGAACGTCGTTTTAGCGAGAACAAAGGGAGCCGACTCGGGTTGGATCGTGATCAGTGCTGGCTGGGGAATTGGAGTATTCATCGGAGCGTTTTGTGCCGCCGATTTCAGTGGAGCACACCTCAACCCTGCTGTGACTGTCGCAATGGTCATTGCTTCGAAGCTCACAATGAGTGAAGCGATTGGATACATCCTCGCCCAATTCCTCGGAGCGATCCTTGGTGCCGCCTTGGTTTATTGTTTTTATCGCGAACATTTTAAAGCCACCGATAATGCAGATGCCAAACTTGCCTGCTTTTGTACGTCTCCCGCGATACGCAACTTGCCTCAAGCGTTTTTCTGTGAAGTGGTGGGAACCTTTGCACTCATTCTCCCTATTTTCCTGATGGCGGTCCCCAGCTTGATTCAAGGCGCGGAGCCCGTTGAGAGCGATCCACGATTAGGTTTAGGAGCATTGGGGCTATTGCCTGTGGGAATGCTCGTCTTCGGAATTGGACTTTCGCTCGGTGGAACAACGGGGTACGCAATCAATCCTGCTCGGGATCTTGGACCACGACTCGTCCACGCATTGCTGCCCATGAAAGAGAAACGGGACAGTGACTGGAGCTACGCTTGGGTTCCCGTTGTTGGTCCGCTCGTCGGTGGGGCGCTTGCCGCTGGTGTTTACTTAATCATCATGGGATAGAGATTCCTCGCTCAAGTGAGTTCCGAAATCGGATTGCCTTTGGAAAAGATCGGATTCCGGCGACCGGCGAAGTTTTTCAGGGCAAGTTGGACAGGGTCATACCCGAGATGATGAAAGATCGTCATCAGAAAATCGTATGGTGTCACACGGCGGGAGATGGGGTCTTCTCCGCGTGCATCGGTCGCACCAATGATCTGGCCGGTTTCGATGCCGCCCCCAGAAAACAACATCGTATTGGCACGCGGCCAGTGATCTCGCCCCGGTTGGACGGTCCCCTTGGCGGCACTCGCCACCCCTCCTCCACTACTGGCGACATTGGAAATGCGCGGCGTGCGTCCGAATTCGCCCGTCACCACGACCATCACACGCTTATCGAGTCCGCGGTCGTAAAGGTCTTCAATCAAAGCAGAAATCGCCTGATCGTAAAATGGAGCACGGTGAGCATTGGCATCAAAAACGTGATGGTTGACGGCGTGGTCGTCCCAGTTCGCCACACGACCACATAACGGTCCATCGAATTCTGTGGTCACAATGTCCACACCGGCTTCCACGAGTCGCCGAGCCATCAGGCATTGTTGACCCCAAGAGTTTCGTCCATAGCGATCGCGAAGTTTGTCTTCCTCTTGGGTCAGATCAAACGCGCGGGCAGCTTCCGGGCTGGAGAGGAGTCGGAGTGCCTGCGACTCAAAATTATCGAACGCGCGCATCAGTCCGGTTTGATCGATATCCCGACGCATGAGATCGATCTTGCTTCTCAATTCGGTCCGCTCCTCAATCCGTCGTTGCGTTTTCTCGTCCTTGAAACCAATATTCGGCACAGAGAAGTCCGGCGTGTCGGGATTACCGATGATCTTGAAGGGTTCGTAAGATGGTCCCAGATAAGTGGGGCCGGCAATCTGAAACGAGTCGTAGCGATCCACGGGATTGATGGTGACGTAGTTGGGAAATTGCTGAGTCGGTTTGTGTCGCAAGTAACTGGCTATCGACATCCAGTCGGGGTAGGTCGGAATCGGTTTGTCGGTGGATGCCGGGTCTCCCCCCAGCACTCGCAAGGAACCCGCCGGATGACCACCCGCATCGTGAGCAACCGAACGTAGCAATGCGAACCGGTCGGCACACTGTGACAATCGCGGATACAGTTCCGTAATCTGGATGCCGGGGACATTCGTATCGATGGGATTAAACGGTCCTCGATAATCGGTGGTCGCCAGCGGCTTCATATCGAAGGTATCGAGATGGCTTTGCCCACCACGCAACCAGACCAGAATGATCGCCGTGTCCGATTTTTTCGCCGTTGCGGCTGCTTCGGCCCGCGCTCGATATAAACCGGGGAGAGTCAAACCGGTAAAGCCCACGAGCCCGGTTCTGAGCAACTCTCTGCGATTGGGATGTCGGGAGTTTTTCATTTTGGCTTCAAACTCAATGGTAAAGAGATCGCAGGAATTGTGACTTTATCAATTATTTTAGAAAACAGATCAGCAAATAGCGATGTGTAAACCAGTGAATGTCTGCAAAACAACCGGATGAAAGGTACTCCGGTTCTCTTTGTATCGGCAATTGATCGCTCCAGAATGGTGCTGAAAATTTCGACTCCGGTCGTAATCGGTTCCCCGCCACCAATGGACTTCAAAAACCTGCCGCTTCCGCAGAACCACGTCGGCTGCTAAACTGTCTGGCTGGTTGAAGATCGGCCCTCGTAGCTCAGGGGATAGAGCACAGCTTTCCTAAAGCTGGTGTCGCAGGTTCGAATCCTGCCGGGGGCATTTTGTGACTCTGTCTGTGATGTCATGTGAAGTTTCGGCGCAACACACATTCTTCCGCTTTACCTGTGCGATGTCAGAAATTGCCATAATCTTGATCAGAGTGAATCAGACTGGTGCCATGCCCTCGCTCGCGTGGGCATGTGGCATCCTCCCCATTTACTGATCCATTTGTTCTGAGAGTCCCGGCCAGATGTCAACAATACGTCGAAGACGGACATCTGGAGGGTTTTTGCACAGAATATGCACAACTCGATGAGATCGCCGCATCTGGGCACCAGTTCGTCCCTTCTCGCCTTGTAAAGCGAATAGGAAAAACAAGCTCTGAGAGATTCGTAGTCAAGTCTTCGAAGTAACTTTGCAGGGCACCGGTGGCCCAACAAAGATTTGTATGGACAAGCATACGATATTTTTACTATTTTTTGTTGGTGTTATTAGAACTTCTCACTACGGAGTCAATCAGGATGTCAGATTCCGTCGCTACTCGCAATTGTCCGATTTGCAACTGCGACCAACCGCCATGTGCCTCGCTCAAGCTTCAGCGTCAGTGACTGGGACCTCAAACGTTGTGAACAATGCCAGTTGCTGTATTTGGAGAATCCCATAAAAAATGACTAATTGGTCGATGAGTTCGCTTGGACGAAGACCTCTAAGGAAGAAGCCGTTCGACGCAACGAGCGACGGCGTCTGACGGGTTGGATTCGACACCAGTACAAGCAAGCCCGGTTGCGCTGGTTACCACATTACAAAGGCCGCGACCTCATCAACGAAATGGTGAAAAAGGGTGATGTACTTGATGTTGGCTGTAGCGAAGGGCATTTGCTCAAGGAACTCGATGATCGCTACACTCCCCACGGCATTGAGATCGACTACGAAGCCGCCCAAGTTGCGGGCGAATATGTGAGCGAACACGGCGGAAGAATTTACCAGTCCGACGCGTTCAGCAGCCTTCAAGAGATGGAGGAATCCCTGTTTGATGCGGTAATGATGCAATCCTATCTGGAACACGAGATCAAACCACTGGAGGTGCTTCGCGAAACCCGCCGGGTTCTCCGTCCACAAGGTTTCTTGGTAATAAAAGTGCCAAATCTGGACTGCTGGAATCGCCGACTTCAAGGGAATGGGTGGCCCGGTTTTCGTTTTCCAGACCACGTCAATTACTTTACTCCCAATACGATCTGCGAAGTGATCGAATGAGCCGACCTGAGGATCGCTCGTTTTAAAATGGTAGATCGAACGCCAGCCAGCGACAACTTGTGGATCGTCGCTCAACGGGCGGCATAGCCCCCAACTGTTATCTCCAGAATTCATAAGCAGGCGAATCAAAAGGCGAGGTGAGTGAGGCCGTCCATCCACAACACGATTCATCGCACTGAAACCCGCGATCTTCGTTAATTGCACTGCCTTTCAGGTATTTCTGTATTCTCGCCTCAGGATCACCGCTCTGAGCAGGGTTCTAACGCCGATCTTCCGGCCCGCTTTGAGGTTGCGGGATTTTGTCTCGCACGCTAAAAATCACCCATCAAACACTGAAAAACCTCGGGAAGGATACCGATGTCTGACGAGCAATTTGCCAAGGATTACATCACGCAGCTTCATGACTTGTTGCCGAAGCTCGACACCGCCAAAGTCGCCGAAACCATTGCCGCCATGCGCAAAGTTCGCGACACGGGAAAAACCGTCTACATTTGCGGCAACGGAGGCAGCTCTTCGATTGCCGCCCAGATGGTGGTCGATATCGTCAAATGTGCGTCACTCGGAAAACCGTCCCGTTTCAAAATGATCTGTCTTTCGGACAGCATCTCCACTCTCACGGCTTACGCCAACGATGAAGGTTACGACGCCGTTTTTGTCGAACCGCTGAAGAACTTCGCCGAAGAGGGCGACATGCTGATCGGTATTTCCGGCAGCGGCAACAGTGCGAACGTATTGAACGCGGTCGAATACGCCAACTCAGTCGGTTGCACCACAGTTGCTTTAACGACCAGCGAAGGTGGCAAGTTGAAAGACGCTGTCACCATTCCCATGATGGTGCCTCACGGCCACATGGGTCGCCTCGAAGATTGCTTCTTTGTTCTGACACATATTCTGTGTTACTTCTTCACGGAAGTTGAGTGATCGGGCAACGCTTTATTGTTATCTGCTGATTGTTGATAACATCGACAGAGAATCAGGCTGAACGGAATCCACCAGATCAAGTCGTTGAACAGAGTGCAGCGAAACATGGTCCAAGGTAGATCGCCGGCAATCGCAGCCTGCAAAAAACCAATCGGTCCGAATATCTTCCCCAGCAAGCCGACCAGCACGATGGGCCAGTGTCGAACATAGTCATACGCGGCAATGCCATAGCCGATGCCGTACACGCCCACGATCATTCCGATACACTGCCATAACTGAGGATAGCGGGCCGGTTCATCGAATCCCGCCCACTGGAATGAATGTTCGGGTAACAGCACTACGACAGTCCCCCACAGCAGGTTATAGGCGGCTGCGAGTTGCAAAGTTCTCGAAGGTTTCTTGGGAGTGGTCATGTTGGGGTGATCTCAGTTAGATTGTGTTCGTTGAGTTAATCATAGAACCGTTGTCCCGTGTCGAAATTCACTGAGGAAACAACATGCAGGTTGACGATTGGCAGCTTCACACAGTCTCGGGAGGCCACTTCAAAGTGGATGGCGGTACGATGTTCTCCGTCGTTCCCAAACCGCTCTGGTCAAGAAAAGCCACAGCCGACGAACTCAATCGTATCGATCAGGCCACCAACTGTCTGCTGATTCGAATGGGCGACAAAAATCTCCTCATTGATACCGGTTACGGTTCTAAGATGAGTGACAAACAGCGCAGGTTCATCTATGCCGAAGCGGGAAACCCGTTGGAACGAAGTCTCGCCGAACAGGGGGTCAGCCGTGAAGAAATCGATACGGTCGTGCTGACGCACTTACATTTTGATCACGCCGGAGGAGTGACACGCCGCAACGAAAACGGCGAACTTAAACTCGAATTCCCGAACGCCGAGCATGTCATCCAGCAAGGGGAATGGAATGTTGCGAATGCTGATTGGCCCGAACTACGCGGCGTCTATACCTCAGAAAATTATGAGTTACTGGCCGATTCCGCTCAATTGCGATTGATCGAAGGCGATGTCGAGATCGCTCCGGGAGTGCGCTGCGTGGTGACTGGAGGACATACCGAGTTTCATCAAGCCATCGTCATCGAACATGGTGACGAAGCATTTTATCATCTCGCCGACATCTGTCCGACAAGCTGGAATTTACCGACAGCCTGGTGTACCGGATTCGATTTGAATCAATTGGAAACCAGACGGAGTAAACGGAGACTTCTTCAGGAAATTTCCGAACGTGATGCTTGGTTACTATTCGATCATGACCCCGAGTTGGCGGCAGTGAAGATCGTTGCCGACGACCGCGGCGAATTTGTCGTGTCGGATCGGCTCACCACGCTCTGAAGTCGAGTGAGCGTAAAAAAAGAGCTCTCACAAATTCATGTGAGAGCCCATTTTGATGAAGCGGGGGTACCCATCGTCTCAGCAGCGCAACGCGGGGATTCCAATGTCTCTCAGCTTAAATCTTCTTCACAAGCAAGCTGATATTGTGTCCGCCGAACCCGAAACTGTTATTGAGGGCATAATCGACTTGAGCTTCACGCGATTCATTGGGAATGTAATCGAGATCGCAATCGGGATCGGCTTCTTCGTAATTGATTGTGGGTGGTAATTTTCCATTCTTCAGCGCGAGAGAACACGCCACTGTTTCGATGCCACACGACGCACCAATAATATGCCCGGTCATACTTTTGGTCGAACTGACTTGAAGCTTGGCAGCCGCGTCGCCAAAGACTTTCTTCAACGCTACAGTTTCCATCGCATCGTTCAATTTCGTACCCGTCCCGTGCGCATTCACATAAATATTGTCTGCGACATCAGCGGGCTCTAAACCGGCTTGAGCAAAAGCCTGATTGATGGCGCGAGTCGCTTCGACCGCATCGGGATCCGGTTGGACAAGATGAAAACTGTCCGAGGTCGAACCGTAACCGATCAATTCGACGTAAGCTTTTCCGCCGCGCTTAGCGAGATGTTCGGCAGATTCCATGATCACGATGCCGGCACCTTCCGACATGATGAAACCGTGCCGCTCTTTGTTGAACGGTCGGACAGATTTCTCTGGCTCATCATTCGAGCCTTTATTCATCGCTTTCATGTTACTGAAGGCGGCCAAGCCGAGACGCGTCAAGGACGCTTCTGTTCCACCACTGATGACAATGTCGACTTCGCCGCGTTGCAACATTTCGTAGCCGTCAATGATCGCGTTCCCCGAAGACGCACACGCCGTGCTGACGGTATAGGCGGGGCCTCTCGCTCCAAACGCGAGAGAGATGTTCGCAGGAGATGCATTCGGCATCAACATCGGGATGGTGAAAACAGAGACCCGTCGTGGTCCTTTTTCGATCAATCGTTCGGTCTGTTCCTGGAGAGTTTCCATCCCGGAAAGTCCCGAACCGAGAATGACGGCGACGCGCGTTCCCAAATTCGTGAGTGGCAAGTCGGCATCGAGTAAAGCCTCTCGTGCGGCGACCAAGGCAAAACGAGTCGCCCAGTCAATCCGTCGGACATCGATGAGATCTCCGAGATCTCCTTGCAAGGCCTCAAGATCGAGGTCGGAAATCTCGCCTCCGATGGTCACCTGCAAATCATCCGTCTTCATACGTGTCAACGGACGAATTCCACTACGACCATTCATCAGGCCGTCCCAGAATTCGTTCAGGTTTTTACCCAGTGATGTGACGACTCCAAGGCCGCTAATAACGATCTGACTCATGATTCTCCATTATGAATGGTCAGACGGAGATTGCTCCGTTGTGTTTGAGGCCGATTTGATCGACCGATGTTTGTTTAACAACTTCCAGTTTTTTCGGGATCTCCCGTTCCGAAGGCGTTATTGTACAAACTATGAAGATTTCTGGACCCCATTTGAAGGAATATTTTTGAGGATTCGGTGTGTTCCGTCTGCAAATTGAAAAACCCGTCACCCGAGAATTACGGCTTGTCGTTCGTGATCGGATCGATTTCGCCCTCGATCTGCTCGCAGAAAACGACGAATTGTCTCCCGAGACTGTGCATCAGCTTAGAAAATGCGGCAAACGACTTAAAGCACTATTTCGGCTTGCCATAACCTTAAATCAGGCCGCTGGGGAGCAGAATATCACCCGTTATCGCGATTTGGGACACAAATTGGCAGATTTATTGGGATACGATCACGATCTGCAAAATCTCAGCGAAATCCTCGAAATTCTCACCGTGCGACCTCATTCACTCGATGAAGACCTGCAACGGTTGATCTTACAAAAGGAGTGCTTGCAACTCGGACGATATTTGTATCAGAAAAAAACCGAGCCAAGCTCAAAAACTGTTCTCTTCCATCCAGTCGGGATCGTTAATACTCCTCTCTTCCAAAGTATGACTTCATGATTCCTCGGAGACTCGAACCCGAAGTGATGGACACACAGCATGAAGCGCGCGAGTACGATGAGATGGATCACTCGGGAGTCAATGAACTGTTCGTCTCTGATTTTCTGTCTGCCTGCCCGCAAAGCATTCTTAACGATTCCAGCGACATTCTCGACTTGGGAACAGGAACGGCACTCATCCCTATCGAGTTTTGTCGGCAATCAAAACAGGGAAACATCACGGCGATCGATTTGGCTGACGAAATGTTGAAACTCGCCAAAGCAAACATCGAACGGGCCGATCTCTCCGCACGTGTTCGGCTCATCAAATGCGACGCCAAACAGTTGCCCTTCGAAAATGATTGTTTCTCTGTCGTGATTTCCAATAGCATCATTCACCACATTCCAGAACCACTCGTGGCAATGCGTGACATGGTGCGAGTCCTTAAACTGGGCGGCTTGCTATTCGTTCGAGATCTGATGCGTCCCGACTCTGTTGACCAACTCGAAGCACTCGTCGATCAACATACCTCGAACGAGACCGACTATTCACGACAATTATTTCGTCAATCATTGCATGCCGCGTTAACGGTCTCTGAGGTTGTCGAGATGCTGGAAGGTTTGCACCTCCCGCGAGAAGCGGTCGTCGCAACATCTGACCGACATTGGACGGTGAGCACTTTGTTGCCGTAAATTGGTGGATATTTGTGACATTCCTGCCTGGTCGGCACTCCTCGAAATAATCGATATATATTACCATTCTTCACTGGACTCCTTTATTTCACTGTTTTACTCAAGATCTCTATTCTATTTATCCGATGAACTCTAAGCACACAACATTTACTCACCTCAACTCTTTCCCCAAAGATATTGGAGTCTGATTCATGGCCGTCCCGATGTCGCCAACGCTTTCGAATCAAGAAGTTCGTTTAAACTCGGCCCTCAACGAACTCGATTCGACCCTCCAGGAGGCAGTCGAGCAGGATGCTCGATTTGAAAATCTCCAGCAAGATTGGCGACAACAGTGGGATTTGCACGACGAGCAAATTGCAGATCGTCTGCGAATCCTCAATGAGAAGTTGCCGCAACTCAAGGAGAAGGGTGATCTCCAAACGTTGCCGCAACTGAAGGTCCTTTCCTGAGAGAGTTCCCGGGAGCGAAGCGGCGCGAGACCGTTTCCGGGGAATGATCACAGGTGCCCGTTCTCCGGTTCCCTCCAGACCGACCGGAGAGCGGGTTCCGGTTGGTTGAATTTCTTATTTCACCAACCGCGGCTCTCCCCACACTGCCAGATTGTGGAGCGATTCTGAGCCTTCTCCCGCAACCGTCACCAGCTTCAGTTTGAATAGCTTCTCGGATGGTAAATCAGCCGACAAAATCACGGTAGAATCTTGCGTTGTCAGAAACTTACTCTCGGCGACCACTTTGCCATCAATCAGGATTTGAAATTTGACCGTACCGGTCGCTCCGGCCAACAGATGCAAGCCAACATCACAAACGATCTTCTGATAGCAGTCGCCGTTGGTGAGTGTGAAGTCAATCGAAGACGGTACTCCGGCACCAAAGCCTTTTGCGTAGTTTTTTTTGCCAATCTTGAGTGGATGCAATTTGCGGCCCGCATCGAACCCCTGATCAACGAGAAACGGCGTCACATAATACGGATGTGTCGTCATGCGGGGGATTGTTTCTGAAAGCCACGATGACAGGTTCTGTTCGTCCCACTGTCTGGCTTCCTCGGCATCAATGCGATCATAAGCCAGACAAAACACGGTGTAGCATAAATCAGCAATATGCTCCGCGTTTCGATGAGCCAATCGCGAACGTGTTTTTTCAGCGAGAGTTCCATCGCCGTACTGGATTGATTGGACAATGGGAATGATGCCCGCTGCCGCGTTACGTTCAAGCAAGACTTGATGTTGATAGAGCCGCAATGCCACCTCATCAATGCTGCCTCCCAATAGCTTGGGAGCATATTCAGCTTCCGGGATTTCAAACGTCCCCACATTGCTGATCCCGCCATAACCGAAAGTGTAATTAAGATTCACTTTATCGGGTGTGGGCGGCAACAAGATCCGTAACGCGGCTTCATTCACCGGGCTGGAATGTGCGGACGGCGAGCCGGGGTCTTCGTTCCAATGACACAACACGCCGAGAAACTTGAGTGCTTCATCAACGGGGTCGTCTTCGTCGAATTTGTTGGGATGTTGAATTCGTGCGATGGTTTGTTCGAGATACCACTGCATCGCGGGAATGCTCTTCTCGGGTGAATTGACATCGTGGAGAGACAATTGCGGACCGGGCGGGAGGCAATATTTATCCAGATGTGGCGCTTTGCCACCCGCGTGTTGATCCTGCAACTTGTTGTAATTTTTGCCGAGTGCTTTCCAATATTTGTCGTCGAGCTTCTCTTGTTGCCAGGCAGGAAGATGCTCAATGGCCCAGGCGCGGATGAGATCGTGTCCACGCCCCCAACCGAACGAAACAGTCGGCTGCAAAAGAAGCAGACACAGGATGGCAGAAGTGAGGAGATGTTTCATGACGGCACAACATCAATTCGAGAACGGGTTGAGATGATCGAGACATCTTGACTTTAAGGAGTTCTCCAAGTGGATTGGAGAACCGGATTGAAGAATTCACAAAACGCTCATCAATGAAATTTCAACGTTTTACTATCAAGAAGCCGCCTTAGAGAAGATCGAAGTTCTTCACTATTCGGCGAGTTCGATGGCAGAGGGTATCTCAGGCTTGGCTGGTTCCAACACCGAAAAATCTGCGAAGACTGCGTAAATCGCGATGACGGCAACAATCAACACGAGACCCGCTTTGCGGGTGTGCTTCCAAGGAGTCATATCGACCGCTTTGACATCTTCTTGGACGAATTCGGTTTCGCGAGGATACAGTTCTCCGAGAACAAGCATCAGGACAACAAGCCAACAGAAAACGATTCCCAAAAAATGGAATGGCTGCATGGACTCCACAATCAGCGGAAACGGTGGGACGAAGTAACCGACGGCGATAATCGTGAAGCCGCTGACCAATCCCACTTTCGCAGCAAACGCCGAAACGCGACGAGTCAACATACCAACCAGAACAACCGAGAAAATGGGGATGAAATACATGCCATTCATCTTCTGCAAGTAACCAAAGATGCTCTCTGTTTTCGCTAACAGCGGTGCCAGAGACATGGCAATGATCGCCACAATCCAGCCGAAGATTTTGCCGCTACGGACGACCTGTTGTTCTGATGCATGCGGATTTAAGAGTGTTTTGTAGAGTCCTAAACTAAAGAGTGTGCAAGAGCTATTCAGCGCCGAGTTAAAGCTGGAAAGAATCGCTCCGATCATGGCGGCTGCAAAAAAACCAGTGAGAGGAGCCGGCAAAACATCACTCACCAACCGGCCATATGCCGTCACAGACTTGATTCCTTCGTCTTTGTAGATGGTATAGGCAATCATGCCGGGCAGAACGAGATAAAATGGTCCGAGCAATTTGAGAGCACCTGTGAGTAGAACTCCCTTCTGGCCTTCAGCCAAACTGCTGGCTCCGAATGTTCGCTGGATAATCTGCTGGTTGGTGGTCCAATAGAATAACGTGAGCAGAAAAATTCCCGAGAAGACGGTAGAGAATGGGACGGAAGACTCGGGACCACCCACGGAATTCATCCGGGCTCTTTGCTCTTCAAACAGACGATCTGCGCCTGCCGTGATGCCGCCGTCTCCCCCCAATTGAGACAAGGCAAAGACCGTAATCATCATCCCCCCGACAAGCAGACCGATACCGTTCAATGTGTCTGAGACAGCCACGGTTCGCAAGCCACCGAATAGAGCGTAGAGAGATCCGATGATGCCCACCATCCAGACAATCAGCCACAAGGCAAAGGTTCCGGTGTCGATGTTCAACGACTCTGGCAAAGTACCCAAGAGTGCTTTCACATCCATGACTCCGATCATGCCTTGAGCACCCGTGTACAGAATGATGGGAAGGAGAATCCCCACATAGGCGAGTAAAAAGATGATGTTGGTAATGACTTGTGTTTGACGATCAAAGCGGATCTCCAGATATTCGGGAACCGTTGCGACGCCACTTTTCAAAAAGCGAGGCAAGAAGAACCATGCCATCATGACAAGAGAAATAACGCTGACCACTTCCCAAACCATCACACACAAGCCATCTTTGAAGGCATCACCGTTCAAACCGACGAGTTGTTCGGTCGATAAATTAGTCAGCAGCAAAGAGCCAGCGATCAGCGGGAATGTGAGCGATCGTCCTGCCAGAAAATAGCCGCCTGTGCTGTCATGATCGTCCTGATGTGTGATTCGCCAGGTCAGGAAAGCGACGAGGCCGGTGAAAAACAGAAATGAGGCAATCGTGAGAAACATGAGAGCGATCTTATTCTCGAAAGTGTGTGGTCAGTGAGTTCTCAAAGATTAACCCAAGCCAGCGTCATGAGATAGGATAATCCAAGCCATCATTATAGGGAAATTCGCGAGCGAGACTATGAGAATAGAAACCTCAAAGTTGAGTGCTGTTTCGGGATGATCGCTGCGAGACGGATCAATCACATCACTCTTGCAGAAAGTTTGACCGCTCTTCTCTCAATCTGGCTGTGATGCAAATTGTTCCACTGAAACAAATTCTCGCGTGGGGATCACATGCTCACCGAATTGAGTGAAGGTTGCGACATCGGCTGCGTCTCGTCCATAGGCGATGGTCAGTCGGGCACCTTGAAGATTGGATTGAGTCGGGTCGAATGTGTACCAGCGATTCCCCACATAAATCTCAAACCAGGCGTGCATGTCCATCGGTTCGAGACCATGGAAGTATCCAGCCACCATGCGAGAAGGAATGCTCAAAGCACGACACAAGGCAATCCCCAGATGTGCCATATCTCGGCAGACGCCGAACCCTCGTTCTTTGACCTGTAATGCCGAAACTAATGTGTTGCTCGATCCCGGTTGAAAATCGATGTTTTGTTTCAGCCAATTCACGATGGCGGCGGCTTGCGAATAACCGGGCTGATAGCCGGCGGTAATGTCTGCCGCCAATTCGCCCAGGCAATCCGATTCGCAATAACGACTGGGGGCAAGAAATCCCATCACGCTCGCAGGCAGGGCGGGAACGGGGATGAATCCCGCATCGGGATGTTCGTCGTCGTAGGGATCTGTTTGAGCCAGTGTTTCTGATTTGAGCGTGAACTCTCCTGCCGGGGCCACGAGTCGCTGACATAAATTGCCGAAAAGATCTTCGCATTCTTCCGCAATAATTTGAGGAGAGAGATGAAAATCTTGACGGGAAATCCATTGATGACCACCACTTCGAGGACGCAGGGTGAAGACGAACGGCGTGGACGTCGGCAAATCAAAAATCAGCTCGTAGCGACAACGAATCCAGACCGACATCTCATCACTTTCTTTTGATTCCTATATGGGCAATAGATCAATCATAGTCGCGTTTGGAGCAGAGGAACATGCACGGTCCCTTGCCATCGATGATTCCCGCCGCTCAATTTTCGAAGGCTCACGTTGAAGGGATTCCTCCCCTTATACCAAAAAAATCACATTATCTGGATAGTCATGTCCAGATACTATCGAAATCCACATTCACTGTCAGAACACGTTTTGACATGCAGTTGCGGGCCCTGCAACTGCACACCACTTTATCTGTAGGGGAACTCGATGTTTCGTCACACGCTGAAATTCGCAGCAACGATGCTGTTGGACCTATTAATAGCAAAGCCGGGCTCCGCCTGGATGAGCTGTTTCTACTCCACTGATTTCGCTTGACCGGTGACTCGAAGGAGTCTGCCGTTTTTCATAACGCTCCCCGGTGTCACTTCGATGCCGGGGAGTTTTTTTGTTAGCCGATCAAATTCTTTACCGAGATCGGATGATGGATCATTCAATCAGTCTTCTTCAAATGTTGTTCGAGAAAGCTCAAGACTTTTGATCGGTAGTCATTCGGCGCGGCTTGATGCAAATCTTCATGAGCTGCGCCGTTCACTAACCAGAGACTATTTTGTTGTTTCTCTGCGATCAAAGTGTATCCTATGAGTGCTGCTTCTGGTGTATCACACTCACTCACAACCCAAATCGATTACAATTTATCGATGTTCCGTTGTTTGCTCCGATGATAAAGCAGCGGAAGTATTTCGAACTTGAGTATTCTGCGTTGCGCAGGGACTTTCTAATTCAAAGATGACCTGAAACTACCGGTGTTCGGCTGGTCTACACGGTAAATTGACCATGAAGCGTAAAAGTATCATATCGAAACGGCTGTGCTCACTGCTGGTCGCGGGTCTCCTTGCGTTGCCAAACTCGACGACTGCGTCGGTCGGTGAATTTCTCAATCAACATTGCGCAAAATGTCACAACTCTAAAGCCCCCAAAGGCAAATTGGATTTGTCTCCGGTCATTAAAAATGTGGAAACAGGTGACATTGAATTGCTACGACAGATCAATGAGGTTGTGACGCGTCGAGAGATGCCACCAGAGGATGCCTCGCAGCCGTCTGACGATGAAAACTCTGGAGAGCATCCCTGAAGGCGATGGTAGTATGCTTGATCGCACCGTGATTGTTTACCTCAGTGATGGCGCTGAAACTCATCACAGTCGGTGCTACGAATGGCCATTCGTCGTCATCGGAAACGCAGGTGGCCGACTCAAAACGAACGGTCGCTACATTCAGATTCCCAATTACGGGCGCACCGGACATCAGACGATCAACACTCTCTACAACACACTCATGCATGCCGCCGGAACACCACGCAACGATTTCGGCTCGCTTGATCCTAACCTCGACGAAGACATGCACCGTGGCCCAGTGCAAGGGCTATTTGGGTGATGGCAGCAAACTCGGCGGCTCTTAAAATGTCATGGCGATTGGTCGAAGACCTGTCTTCATAACTTCCGTGCCAGAGGTGGTAAGATGTCCCCGGAAGGTAACCGAACTGTCTATGCGTGAGTACTTGAAACGATCATTCACCAATGCAGATCAGTTCGCGAATTGTATGAGCAAAGATACGGCCTTCTGAAAACGAAAAACTGGCCCGCGTCCACGATTGTCCAGCCGGGCCGAGGTCATTGATTGACACGATGGCCGCTTCATCGAACGTCTTCGCGTTCCACTTGAGAACATACACGGTCCCGTTCATGACGGGGACATACAGATGATCGCCGGCGACCGACGGTGACGGAGCGGCAATGTGTCCCCAGCCATTCCCCTGCGAGCGTTTGTCTCCCATGACAACCAAGCCGCGAGAGTTCTGCATGTCGTTGGCGGCAATTGATTGGAGATTAATGGGGACCGGCTTGGGAGCTTTCTTGCCGTTCGGACTCGTCGCGGACGGATCGTACCAAAGAAAAAGATCGGTCGGGTCAACACCGCGAACGAGTTGTAACGGCAGTTCGAGATATTCGACGCTGCCGGTCTCGACATTCGCGCGACCGAGATAGGGATGCGTATAACTGCGGAAATAGTGGTAAGGCCCGACCAACAGATTCGACGACTGCGTCATCATGCGGCCTTTCTTTTTATCGGGGATCGTTTCTGTTTGAGTGATTCGTTGGGTATCCAGAAGGCGACAGACGGGAACTTCATTTAATATTGAAACCCGTGAAACAATCTCTCCCGTCAACGCATCGACCGACAGATGTTCGTCCTTATGAAACAGGTGGACCTGATTGTTGTGCAGGCTATATGTCATGGTACTCATGAATCCGTCAAGTGGCAGCGTCCACAGAGTCGCCCCATCCTCGGCATTCACCATCGAGATGCCTTCTGGTTTCTCCGGGGGTCCATGGCCGCCTCCGCGACCAACGACCAGCACTGATCGACCATCATCGAGCTTCTGGAGCAACGGCAAGCATCCCATGTTGACGCCACACTTGCTCACCCAGACAGTCTCTCCTGTCTTCATATCGAGCGCGTTCAATTGCGTCCACATTTCGACAGGCGAGTCTGCGTACTTGTGCGGGAAGTTGCCATCGGGATCGGGTGGATAGATTTGTCGCGTGAAGATGATGTTGCCGTTGTGTAAGCAGGGCAGAGTGCGACCCGCACTGAGAATTTCTCGACTCCAAACAGGCTTGCCCTCAAGATCGAAACAGGCCACTGTTCCCGACGCATTCACGAACACAACTCGCTCGCCATCACAGACTGCCGGGGGAGCACTGCTATCACTAAAACATCCCGACAGACGGAGTGGATGTTGGCCGGCAATCTCGCGTTGCCACAGAATTTCACCCGTCCGCTTGTTGCAACACCAGGCAATGATGTCTTTGCCGAGTTCGGCATCTGACGAGACGGGTTTCATCGTGGAGAAAAAGAGTTTTTCACCACAAACGATGGGCGTGCTTTGTCCCGTTTCGGGGAGTGTGATTGTCCAGGCGATGTTTTGATCGCGCACGCGACTCCATGATGTGGGAGCCGATGCGTTTGTCTGAAAATTGGATGTCGGCCCCGGTCCTTGCGACCAATCTTCTGCGCGGGCCGAGGAACTCAAAGACACAAACACCACCAATAGGAACCAACGGGACCAAGTGTGATGAATCACTGGAAAATCAAGAAACAGGAGCATGGGCGAATCGTTCATGAATGGGAGTTGACTGAGGAGCCAACTTGCGGGGTGTGATCTTCTCTGCGATTGGCAAAATACTTAGCCACCTGATTGTGTAACGCTGGCTTCTCTGAATTCCAGACCCAGGCTCCATGTTCATTGAGAGCAATGTCATGACTGGCATCAAACTCGGCGTCTCTTAAAATGTCATGGCGATTGGTCGAAGACCTGTCTTCATAACTTCCGTGCCAGAGGTGGTAAGATGTCCCCGGAAGGTAACCGAACTGCCTTTGTGTGAGTGCTTGGACCGACTCGGCCCACCTAAGGTAGAGTTCCGTTTGTGGACTTCGCATTTGCATTTTCGTGATACAATAGTCGGTGGCTCCCAAATTTGCGCAGAGCAGCGCAGTGTCTCCCCCGCCGATGATACAGGAATCAAAGAACCCTGCGTTTTCTAGGAACTCTTTCTGAAAACCGATGGCATGTCCCCAAGTGAGCTTGCCATCCATTTGCCATAACATCTCATTCAAGTCCATATCGGACTTGCTTTGCTCGCTCCACCATTTCCCCAGAGAGATTCGCTGACGTTCGATTTCAATTTTGTCTGGGTAGCGTGCATTCTCTGATAAAAATAAGCATTGCTCATTCAGTTGAACGATAGGGGTGTTAGAGAGAGCTTCTTCGGCGAGACGAGGCCATTCCGAGTTTGCGAAGACAATGTCGGCATCGATGCAGGCAACAGACTCGCACTCCGCGGGAAGATGATCGATTCCGATATTAAGCAATCGTTCCTTTTGCCACATCAAGCCACCGACGGGTACGCGGATCATGATATCTGCATCAGATTCCTCCAGTTGATATTCACCGTCGAATGATAATTCAACAGTGAGAAGTGGAGTCTTCAGGTGTTGGCGAAATGTCTCGTAATTCTTCAACCGACGCTGATAACGCATCGGATTTAAGAAGGTGGTCATAGTCCAGAGCACGCGAATATAGCCTCAGTTCTTAGATGGATAATTACAGATTATTTTGAAACGGACTGATAGCTTACGAAATACGGTGAAGATAAAACGTGAATGGTATCATTCTTCACGGGATCTCCGAGATGGAGTCTGTGCAACATTCAAATATGCCGCCGGGAATTATGATAACCCAGAGAAGAGCAACCATGGCCAGTTGGCTCTCCTGACATATGGATCAGAAAATTGAGGAGCTCGCCAGTTGCACTCATCAACCTTATTTTCTTTGCTTCCTAATCCCAACCTTATCTCTGCGCCTTTGTGTGAGTTTCTGCTCCCGATTTCGCAATCTTGATTGATCGCATCCGACGTTCTTGTGCACCTCGGCTATCCCCTACTTTGCGTTTCTTAGCGGCTTTGCAACTTTGCGTCAAAAAAGCTCTTTAGAAAGAATCCACTCCACAAAAAAACCGCCCGTGAATTCAATCACTGGGCGGTAAAGTGTTCGACAATCCTCGATGAGGATTATGATTTAGGTCCAACGAGCATCGACATCGAGCGGCCACTCTCCATGAAAGGTGCTCTTTCGATATCAGCGACGTCTTTCAGACTTTCGCCAATCTCCTGGAGCATTTCGCGTCCACGTTCGTGGTGAGCATTCTCACGCCCTCGGAAGAGAACATTGATTTTGACTTTGTCTTTGCGACCAAGAAACTCTCGCACTTTCTTCATTTTGAAGTCGATGTCGTGCTGACCAGTTTTGGCCCGCAAGCGAATCTGCTTCAATTGCTGTTGGTGCGTTTTCTTGGTGCCTCCGGTTTGTTTCTTTCGACGTTCGTACTGCACCTTGCCAAAATCCATGATTTTGCAAACGGGCGGCGTGTCGTCGGGATTGATCTCGACCAAGTCGAGTTCCGCTTCCTTGGCCATTTTGAGAGCGTCTTCAATAGCCATCTCACCCAGCATCTCACCTTCCTCGTTGACAACGCGAATCGGTGTGACTTGGATTTCTTCATTCAAACGTGGTTTTCCTCGAATCGTCGGACTCCTTTATCAAAACTGAAAGTCGTGAATTCTGGCGAACGAAATTGTTGCCAGAACTTATACTTCTATCATGCCCGACCCCTTACTTGCCAGTCAAGCAGTGGACGAACTTCTCTGCAAAATCTCTGCTGGAACGACTCATCTCTGCTGGAATCACTCAACTGAGAGATTTCTTCGAGGTCAGGTTCACTCAAATCACTGTCTTCTCAAAATCGGCAAGACCACAGAACGAACCTGAATAAAGCTAGTTTAGCCCATATTCACCATCCTGCAAGCCGATTCGGGTGTCTCAATCCGATCAATGAGATGTCCCGACTGAACCTATATCTCTGTGGGGAGATGTCATGATCGCCCCATCGACCACTGGCGATCCAATCGTAAAGCGACCAACCAACAGCGTCAAATTTTACCACACTGGAGTCGAGACACGGTTCTGCGTCTCATACCACAAGAATGGTAAATGACCCAGAATGATTTCTGTCGAGTAACGGGATTATCGGGTTCTGCTACAAAAAGCCTGAAAAAGCTCTCAAAACAGAGATCGGACAGGATTGCAGTTTTTTCCTACGGGATCTAAACTATGGGACTCTGCTTTAAGCCATTACTTAGGGACCGGATACAATCGGCCCAGTCATCGAAAGACAAAACCATGAAAAAAGACATTCATCCCGAATACCGAGACGTGGTATTTCTTGACACTTCCAGTGGTGAGAAACTGCTGACTCGCTCAACGATCAAAACCGACGAAACCATCGAACACGAAGGAACAGAATATCCTCTCGTGAAAGTCGAGATTTCCGCCTTCTCTCATCCGTTCTATACGGGCAAAATGAAGTTCGTCGACTCTGCCGGTCGTGTCGAAAAGTTCCAGAAGAAATACGGCTGGGGCAAAAAAGACGAAGCCGAAGAGACGGCAGAAGCGTCGAAGTAGCTCAGTTTTCAGACAAATCACCCGGCAGGTGCTGCGCATCGGTCGGGTGATTTTATGGACTGAGATCTTTGACTCTGAACCTCTTCCCGGACAGGCAAAATCATGTTTCCCAGCCTCGAAATTAAGTTGAAGCGCTACGAGGAGTTGGAACTACTGCTCCAGGATCCTGCCGTTATGGCAGATGTGCATCGCATGCTGGAACTTCAACGCGAGTATGGTGGCTTACAGAAAATCGCGGTGCAGGTGCGCGAGTTCAATGAGCTTGAAGAAAACATTTCCGCTGCGCAAGAGATGCTCGATGAAGAGTCAGACAAAGAGACGCGCGAATACGCTCAAGCTGAACTCGATGAACTGACCGAGAAAAAAAACGGACTCGAAGAAGTCCTCGAAGATCTGGCAACTGCTGGCGACTCTATTACACGCGGCTCATTGATTATGGAAGTTCGAGGCGGTACGGGCGGTGAAGAAGCCGCCCTCTTTGCACGCGATCTGTTTGATATGTACACGAAGTACGCAGAGTCGCGCGGTTGGAAATACGAAACCATCGATTTTTCCGCAAGTGATATGGGTGGCTTCAAAGACATCACGTTTTCAATTTCAGGAGAAAGCTGCTTCCACGAATTGCAGTTTGAATCGGGCGGACACCGGGTCCAACGTGTTCCCGAAACAGAAACTCAAGGACGTATTCATACGTCGGCGGCTACCGTGGCCGTCATGCCGGAAGCGACAGATGTAGAAATCGATATCAAGCCCGAAGACATCAGGATTGACACGATGCGCGCAGGTGGACCGGGTGGCCAAAAAGTCAACAAGACAGAATCGGCTGTCCGCATCACGCATCTCGAGAGTGGAATTGTCGTGAAATGCCAGGATGAAAAAAGTCAGCACAAAAACCGCGCCTCTGCGATGCGAGTCTTACGTTCGCGATTGTTCGACTACGAAAAAGAAAAAGTGGATTCGGCCCGCGCGGAACAACGCAGAACACTCATCGGGTCGGGAGACCGGTCACAGCGCATTCGCACCTACAATTTTCCACAAAACCGCATTACTGATCACCGCATCGGCTTAACACTGCATAAACTGGATAAAGTGCTGGCGGGTGAGATGGACGAACTGATCAAAGAACTGTTAGAGTTTGATCGCCAGGAACGTCTTGGTGGAAACAACAACGATTAAAGACAGCTCAACCTACTGACTGTCACCTGCAACCACTGACTCACCACGGAGGGATTATGAGTTCAGAATCATCCGCCCCGGCTGCTGCCGAACCGTGGACAGTCCGTCGCATTCTGACTTGGACCACGGAGCATTTTACAGAACGAGGTTGCGACACTCCGCGACTCGACGTAGAAATTCTGCTTGCGCACGTCTTAAACTGTCCTCGCATTCAATTGTATGTTCAGTATGAGCGTCAGTTGACCGAAGCAGAACGAACACGATTGAGAGGTTTCGTGAGACGACGCGCCGACCATGAGCCGGTGGCCTATCTCGTCGGCAAACGTGAATTCTTTGGTCTCGACTTCCGCGTCACTGCTGATGTTCTGATTCCACGCCCTGATACGGAAACTCTGGTACTCGCATTGCTCGATTACCTTAAGGATTCTCCTGCTGCCGAACTGATCGAACTTGGAGTAGGATCGGGAGCGATCTCGGTGGCGGCTGCCGTCCATCAGTCGGGACTTTCCATCAGTGCGGTCGACATCTGTCCGCAAGCGTTGCAGATTGCCAAACAGAACGCCCAACGTCACAAATTGGAGTCGCGAATCAATTTTTATGAAGGAGACCTGTTTGCTTCGTTGCCCGCAGGTTTACGAGTCGATGCCGTCGTCAGTAATCCTCCCTATGTACAAACCGCCGAACTGGATCAACTCGATGCCGACGTGAAAGATCACGAACCTCGGCTGGCACTGGACGGTGGAGCAGACGGACTCGACTTGGCACGACGTATTATCAACGACGCACCACGTTTTTTGAAACCAAACGGATTGCTGTTACTGGAACTCGGGCCAGACAATATCCAGTCGGCAGCGACATTCCTCAAATCGCAGGCAGGTTACCAACAGATTCACATCCTGAAAGATGCGGCGGGACGCGAACGAGTTCTCTCGGCCCGGTGTGCCTGACAACCCTCAGGGACAAAAGCCATAATGATGTTCTATTTTGTCATCGGTTTCGCCATTCTGGGCGGCGTCTGTATCCTGGGAGCCCGGCATCAAGCCCAGGAAATCAAACTGATTGAAACCGATCCCAACCTTCAATTTCGAGTCGAAAAGACGATGCAGACGGTCAAGTATTTGAATGCTTACGCCATCGGCTGTGGCGTGCTGGCGTTCATCATTCTTCTGATGTGGTTGTTCTAGAATATTTACAACTTGCTTTTCGAAGGTTCGTTTGACACTTTGAATGTGATTTGACTCCACACTCTCATTGAACACATCTCGAAACTCTCTCATGACTCCCGAACAACTTCGCGAAATCCAGGCTCCCGTCAAAGACCTCTATAAAGAGTCTCCGACTGACGCGCTGGTCTCGATGTCTGTGACCGGAAAGCTCGACCGCGACACGCTTGCCTGTCATCTTCCCGAGCGGACCACTTCGATCTCCAGTGTGCACCCCGCAGCGGGAGGAAAAGAAGCAACTCTCTGTTCGGGGGAGATCCTCCTGGAATCATTGGCGGCATGCGCCGGCGTCACATTTTGTTCGGTCGCCACCGCGATGGGAATCGAATTTACCGACGGAACGGTGACCGCGAACGGTGATCTCGATTTTCGCGGCACATTGGGAGTCAATCGCGAAACACCAATCGGCATGCAAAACCTGTCTCTCACATTCTCGGTAAAGTCGAATGCAGAAGAAGCATCCATCAATAAACTGCTACAATTGACGGAACGTTACTGCGTGATCCATCAAACCCTGTCGCAGACCAACCCGATTCATTCGTCGATCGATATACAGTCCTGAGCGGTTACCACCCCTTCATCCGCAGCGATTGGATGCCCATTTTCTTGGGGCCATAACGCGGTTTATAGGTGCCAAAGACAATTGCGCCGGGCGTGTAATCTTTCAGGGTGTAATGGTCGGCAATGGAGTGATTCAATATTTTAAGGGTCAATTCTTTTTCGACGACCTGCATTTCAATTCCACCGATGCCGTTCACTTTCTGTTCCTCAATCAATTCCACTTCGCTACCGGCCACCAATTTGGCACCCTTGATTTGGCAGAGTCTCCACGGCGAACCTTGCGTTCTCAATTCGGTATTATAGAGGCAATAGCCTGAACTTGTTTCGGGATCCCAACCCAATAAAATGAACCAGCCTCCTTCCCCATCCAGACCAATTTTTCCTTCCAGTGCAAACGAATCGCAGACAGGAAGTTGCAAGGCGGCAGACTTCTCCGGTTCGGGGATCAAAAAACCGTTCTGCATCACAAATTGACCATCGACTTTGCATTTAGAAAGAAGATGAGCATGGCCGGGATTGGGGCCTTCAAATTCGAGTTCCCGCATCGAGAGTAGAGGAGTTTTTGCGGGAATGGGTTCGGGTTGCACCGGACCTCTTTTCAGCAGCAGCAGTGTTGTCCATTTGGTCTCGGACAACTCGATATCGATCTTCTTTTCGAGATTTTGAGCCGTCACAATCTCAGTCGATAACATAATCAGACCACAGATCGTAACCGCCAAGCCATGAACCAGTCTCATGATGACTCCGATGTTGAGGGGACAGGGAATATCAGTACATCAATAATTGAGGGCTAGGTCTCGAGATTCAAGCGTCAAATCTTTCTCGAAGAAGAATGACCGCCCGAAAGTTCACCCATTGAAAAGAAACGCCCTGATCAATGTTTTTTGAAATGCTCTTTGATACAATTTGATGTGCCGCCTCTATAGCTCAATTGGCAGAGCAACTGACTCTTAATCAGTAGGTTCAAGGTTCAAGTCCTTGTGGAGGCATTTTTATAACTTCCTGCTGATCCGTCTTTTACGGATACCTGTCTAACTTGGCAGTGCAGCAATCCTGACTGAACTACGGAATTGAATTCCGTAGTTCAGGACCATCCCGGTCTTCATCAAAGGAGAACTGCCAAAGTGCCAAAACAGCCAAAGTACTGCCACCACAAAGGTTCCGATCAGGCTTACGTCACGATTGACGGACGAGAAAAGTATCTAGGAAAGTTCGACTCCCCCGACACCCGGAGAGTTGAAACCACGACCTACCGCGTGTTACGGGACACCGCTTGCTCAAGACGTTTGACATTCAAGAGAATGAGTTAAAGATTTTCTTGCGAGAAGACAGAGACGCCAATCGACAACGAGAAGAAGCCAACTAAGGGAACTCCATGGCTAAGGCCGAAGCAACAGTCGAAGAACTTGTGGGCATGATCGAACGGGGTGAACTACGACTCCCCGAGATGCAGAGACGTTACGTCTGGAAGGCCACTCGCGTCCGAGATCTGATGGACTCCCTCTATCGAGGATATCCGTCAGGTGCCATTCTCGTTTGGGAGTCAGACGAGAAAGTGCCGTTACGTGACTTTGCTGTAGAACAGCAAGACAGTCCCTACATGACCACAAAGCTGCTACTTGATGGTCAACAACGACTCACCTCACTGTCGGCTGTCCTGCGGGGAGAACCCATCCAGGTCCGTTGGCGAAAACGCCCCATCGATCTCCTCTTCAACTTGGAGCATCCCGACGAGTTGATGTTTATCACAGAGGTTAATGAAAACACTGAAAATGATGACGACGCGGATACTGCCGTACAACTCCGTCCGTGATTTCGCAGTCCACCTGAAGAATACGCACTTTTCGCATAGGCATCTACTGCCCTGGAACCGCTTTGATACAGGTAAGAGCCAGTGGTGGTGGTTGTCGGCTGAACCAGCCAATCCCGTATTTCATCTCAGCAAAATTGTCATTGCAGCAGAACAGAGTTGGATTCCTGATGGGGAAGTCTTTGTCGGTCTCAATGTAGAAAAAGGACTGAGTGAACTCGCTGCCCCACGGCAGACTGAAATCATGCAGGATGGCTGGTACTGGAATCGTTTCGTGGAAGACATGGCTAACGAATCATTCCAGAAAGCTTATTCTCATGCCAAAAATGTATTCCTGTTGACAGGACTTTCCGTTGAAAGCAGTGAGTGGGGACACTGCCTGCTGGAAATGGAAAAAGATAAACTTTCAGAACTTGAGTCCGAAGGGGGAGACAACGAGGCCATCATCCAGGAATTTGTCGCGTGCCAGAATGTCGAGGATTTGAAAACGACTCTCACGAATCCGAAAGCAACAGACTATGAGTGGCGTTGGGTTCTGGTTGCAATTGGTCAGTTCTTCACGCTCGATCCAACAGGCTCAGACGATACACCGAAATGCGTTGAGATGATCAACGCCTTTCATGCCGCAATCCGGGATTAGTTTAGAAAAAACATCAGGACGATCTCTGCAACTTTGCGTTAACCTTGCCCCGGCTGCTTGCGCAGTCTGGCTATGCGAACGATTCCTCAAATCCAATCACAGCCCGGTTGTCATGCGTTCGCGGTGATGGACGATGGCCGATTCGACGAAGCCTTTGAATAACGGATGTGAGGCGGACGGCTTCGATTTGAATTCCGGGTGATATTGCACGCCGACAAACCACGGGTGATTGTCCACTTCCACCACTTCCGCGAGTAAACCGTTAGGGCTCGTTCCAACTGGCGTCATGCCGTTGTCGATAAACTGCTGCTTGTAGTCCGGGTTGAATTCATAACGGTGACGGTGTCGTTCGCTGATCTCGTCTTCGCCGTACGCTTCGCGAGATTTCGAACCTTCTTGCAACACGCACGGTTGGGCTCCCAGTCGCATGGTGCCACCTTTGTGGGTGATCGTCTTTTGTTCTTCGAGCATACAAATGACGGGATGATCGCAGTCAGAAGCGAACTCGGTGCTGTTCGCTCCAGCCAGCCCCAACACGTTACGAGCAAATTCAATCACGGCACACTGCATTCCCAAGCAGATACCGAAGAACGGAATCTCATTCTTGCGAGTATATTCAATCGCCTGAATTTTGCCTTCAATGCCTCGCATACCGAATCCACCCGGCACCAACAATCCATCGACGCCCGCGAGTAGAACTTCGGCTTCGCCGTTCTCGAATTCTTCCGCTTCAATCCGTTTGATGATGATGCGGGCCGAGTGAGCCATGCCGGCGTGATCGAGCGATTCGTAAATCGATTTGTAAGCGTCGCGATGTTCGATGTACTTACCGACAACGGCAATCGTACATTCGGTTTTCGGTTTGCGGATGCGATGGATCAATTCTTTCCAATCGCTCATTTCGAGCGAGCCGCCCACGAGTCCCAGTTTGTCGAGGACCAGTTGATCGAGTTTATGTTCGGCCAAGCCAAGGGGGACTTCGTAGATCGAGAATTCTTTATCGATTTCTTCAATGACGGCTTTGGTTTCGACGTTGCAGAATCTGGCGATTTTCTTGGCGTTGTCGTCTCCCATCGGACGTTCAGTCCGCACGACGAGAATATCGGGTTGAATACCGATCTGTCGTAATTGACCGACACTGTGTTGGGTGGGCTTGGTCTTCATCTCTTTAGCGGCTTTGAGGTAAGGCACTAAAGTGAGATGAATGAACAGACAATTCTCGCGACCGATATCGAGTGGTATTTGACGAATCGCTTCGAGAAACGGCAAGCCTTCGATGTCTCCGATGGTGCCGCCCAGTTCGGTGATCACGATGTCAACACCCGGCTCACCGAGATCAAGCACGCAGCGTTTGATCTCGTCGGTAATGTGAGGAATGACTTGGACGGTTGCGCCCAGATATTCACCACGGCGTTCTTTATCGATGACACTGGAGTAAATTTGACCGGTAGTGTAGTTCGATTTTTTGGAGAGTGGTGACGAGGTGAAGCGTTCGTAGTGTCCGAGATCGAGATCGGTTTCCGAGCCATCATCGAGGACATAAACTTCGCCGTGCTGAAACGGGCTCATCGTGCCAGGGTCGACATTGAGGTACGGGTCGAGCTTCTGCATGCGGATATTCAAGCCGCGACGTTCGAGCAGCATGGCAATTGAGGCGGAGGTCAGCCCTTTTCCGAGCGAACTGACGACTCCTCCGGTAACAAAAATGTGTTTGGTCATTTGGATTTTTGATTTTGGTTTTTTGATTTTGGATTATTTTTGCGGAGTGTTTTCTGTGAAGAAACAATCATGGCAACGATTTCGTTATGCTCCTGAATCAACGGAGCAAGTCGGTCCGAGTGAATGAGCTTTGTTTCCGACAATAGTTCTAACCAATAAATGCTTTCATCGGCTTCCTCTTCTACGATTGCCAATTTGGCGATCATATCGGCGGGCGACTTGCCCCGGCAAGCTGATCGATAGTTTGCTCCGACACTCGTTCCCGATCTCAACAATTGACGACCAATGACATCGGCCGTTTTGGTTTTAGGTAATGATTCAACGACACGAATCACCCTGAGTGCGATTTTCTTTGTTCGATCTTTGAATTCTTGTTCGTCCACAATGGTTTCCGGTTTGGAATTCGTGGCGTTCAAACGCTGAGAGACAGCTCTCGAATCAAAGGAAATCACACAATTGACTGTGAGTTTCCCTACCCAATCCGAAATCGAAAATAAAAAAAGGCGGCCTTCCAGAATCTGGTCGACACGCCTGTGTCCCGAATAATATAGCGTTACTGGGCGTTCGCTTCACGCCAGCGGGCGACAAATTGTTGATAATCTTCGGGAGTATCGATGCCGGGGGCCGATTCTGCGACTTCGACCACACCGATTGTCGCACCGTTTTCCAACGCCCGAAGCTGTTCCAGCTTTTCGAGTTGCTCCAAAGGAGAAGGTGGTAACTGGGTCAATTGTAGTAGGAATTCCCGGCGATAGGCGTACAAGCCAATATGATGACGCCACGGAGAATTTCCCGATTTCAGGACTTCTTCGACCGACTCATCACGAGAAAACGGGACCACGGACCGGCTGAAATAGAGTGCTCGGCCATCATCGGCACAAACCGCTTTCACAACATTCGGCGAAGCGAGTAGCTCAGGATCAGTCAGGGGAGTCACCAGTGTCGTCATTTGCCAATCGGGGTGCGCTTCCAGAGCCGCGACGGCGGCATCGACGTGAGCCGGGTCGATCTCCGGTTCGTCCCCTTGAATATTGACGATGATTTCGGCTTCGGGACAACACCGTTCGACCACTTCAGCGATGCGGTCGGTTCCACTCGGATGTTCGCCCGTTAGCTCGACATGTCCCCCAAATGATTTGACGGCAGCGGCAAGTTCATCACAATCAGCCGCCACGATGACGGCATCAAGAGATTTCGCCTGAGAGGCGGCTTCCCACGTGTGTTGAATGAGCGTCTTGCCGGTCTCGGCGAGGAGCGGTTTCCTCGCCAATCGAGTCGAACTCAGACGAGCGGGTAAGATGCCGACAACACGCATGGGGACATCCTGTCCGGGGGTAATGGCTAATGTCAAAATTCAAATGACGAAAACTAGGATCATAAATATTATCAAGAACCCGCCGTCGTCGGCAGGGCCGATGATACCGCAATGTGCTGGGACCAGTCCCAGCCTACGAACGAGAATGATAATGAATTGACGGGTCTATCGAGAAGGGCAGATGAAGAGGCTCTTCATCAATTATCTATCTGGAGGAAATGGGTCAAAAGGATTGGATTGGTTATTATTCTTTTTTCCAGGTTCGGAGGATGTGTGATTGATTTCTATCAATTCCACGCTCGTCGCTGTGGTCCGATATCTATCTTCTAAAAGCGACAATGTAATTTGTTCTGCTCTTAGAATGGATTCTGATGCGAAATGAGACAGGCGATATTCCAATGGAAGTTCTTTACCTCCGGTCAGTTCAACCTGTTGAGATTGAGTCGAGTAAGATAGAGATGCGCCTTTGATTTCTACATTCTGTTTTGTGCCGAAACTTCCCAGTAAGGCGAAGTCTTTGCAGTCCTATTGAAACGAGCGATCTTTGGCAACAGTCGCGGCTTTGAATTCTGCTTCGTGACAGCCGATCAGAAAGGCATTCGCCGGTATCTGATTCTGATGGATGGCGATTTCTTCATCCGATTGCAGGAAACGCACTCCTTGTGGCTGGATCAACAACCAAACGGGGTACTCTTTCAAATCTTGTTTGACTGCGATCTCGCCTATAGTTTCGGGGATTGGGGCGACGGGCTTCAATTGCTCTTTTGGTTTTGAATCGAAAAAACTCGGGTTGGGATCGAACGACTCGAACTCTTGCCCTGTCGCGAGAGTGGGCAGCCATAGAAATCCGAAAACAGCCACGATTGGGATTAGTCGCATCACATCCTCCTGAAATTTGAGTCCTGAAGAGAGGTCTCTACTACTATACAGAGTTGTGATCTCGCGTACAGATGAATATTGCCGTTGAGTACACTCTCTACTCGTTGAATAAGCCAGAACTGTGGAATCCGTTTGACATACCCACCTTGAGGTAAATGCAGTAGATTGACGGGACTTTATTCACTCGCCAGGAAGCCGTGTGTCCGACACTATCGACAAATCGAATCTACCCACGCTCGGTCGCGACCGTTCTTTCTACGGCATGACGGTGACGCAATTTCTGGGGGCGTTCAACGACAATCTGTTCAAGCAGTTGGTGATGTTGTATTGCCTCGATGTCAAAGCGCGTTCGGGAGTCGATTATCAATCATGGGCACAGGCCATCTTTGCGATTCCCTTTGTACTCTTTTCCGGCATGGCGGGCTGGTTGGCTGATCGCAACAGCAAACGGACCATCGTTGTCCTCGCGAAGGTGGCTGAGATCGTCATCATGGCGATGGGGATGTTCGTCTTCTTGTATGGCTCCGATGTGCCGCGCGAGACGTTGATGTTACTGTTCGTGGTGTTGGCCTGTATGAGTTTGCAAAGTGCTTTTTTCGGACCGCCGAAATACGGCATCTTGCCTGAACTGTTTCGTGAATCAGATCTCCCGCCCGCGAACGGCATCTTCCAGATGACCACCTTTGTCGCGATCATCATGGGGGGAGCCATCGGTGGTATCGGGAAACAATATCTGGGCGATCAACTTTGGATGTTGTCGGCAGCATGCGTTTTGATTGCCGTCATCGGCACCGGCACATCAATTCTGGTTCGATCGACTCCCATCGCGCATCCGGGGCTCAAATTTGAAAAGTCGATGCTGGCCATGCATCACACGGTTTATCGACTTCTCAAGAATGACCTGTTTCTCGTAAAAGTGCTCGGCGTGATGACTCTGTTTTGGTTCCTGGGAGGAGTCATGCAGGTTGCCGCCAACGAACTCGGCAAGCTACGCCTCGGTCTCTCCGATGGTCGTACGAGTATCATCATGTCGGGCGTCGCATTGGGAATTGCCGTCGGGTGTGGAACGGCCGCCAAGCTGTCCCACCATCGCATCAACTTTAAGCTGGTGGTCGCCGGTGCGTGGGGTATCTTTTTTGCCATGCTTCTGACAACGGCGATTGCCTATTCCGCTCCCATCCCCGATTTGTCACACCTGACAGAACAGGCTGTTTCGAGCTCTGCTGATTCAGCAGACTTGGTCAGCAGTATTGCGAACTTGAGTGCCGAGTTGAAAGACAAGGAGCCTGTCTGGAGGATGTTTTTTGTCGCTTCACTTCACGAATGGGGAATTCGCTTGTCACTCGCTTTAGCCGGCATGTCGGCAGGCTTGTTGATCGTTCCGTTGCAAGTGGTGATACAGACTCGGCCTCCCGCTGACCTCAAAGGGCGTGTGATTGGTTCGATGAATCTGATCACGTGGTTCGGAATTCTCGGCTCGGCGGTCTTCTTCGGACTATCGAGTGTGATTCTGAAATCCATTTCTGAAAAACAACATCTCGGTTATCAACCGGTGGAATTCGTATTTGCCGCGCTGGCGCTGATCATCTTACCCGTGGCGTTGTTCTATCGTCCTCGATTGGAAGAGACACGATAGATTAAACGACTCAACGATATCTCGGTCCATAGCAAGAAAATCAAAGATGGAATACACTGGCGGACAAGCCGACCAGTGCCACCCATTGACAGTGCCACTCGACAACTGGACCTCTCGAAACCAAGGTCACTCTGTTCCCCGCTCCCTAACGAAGCCTTGAAACGAAACTCATCCACGCCGTGTCCCAATTTTCCTATCAACTGATTGCCGAAGACCCAAAGACGTCCGCGCGAGCCGGGGTTCTCTCGACGCCGCATGGTGATATCGAAACGCCCGTCTTTATGCCTGTTGGCACATTGGGAACTGTCAAAGGGTTGTTTCCCGATCAACTCAAAAACGCCGGTGTGCAAATTCTGCTCGGCAACACTTATCACCTGGCCTTACGTCCGGGAGCGGAGATCGTTGAAGAACTGGGCGGGTTGCATCAGTTTATGGATTGGGTTCGACCGATCCTCACCGACAGTGGCGGCTTCCAAGTCTTCTCCCTCGCCAATTTGACCAAGCTAACCGAAGAGCAGGTTGTCTTTCGCTCGCACATCGACGGCTCGATTCTCGAACTCTCTCCCGAAAAAGCGGTCCGCATTCAGGAACAGTTGGGCGCTGATTGCATTATGTGTCTGGATGAATGCCCGCCGCACGATGTTGAGTTTGCCCGGATGAGAGAAGCGGTCGACCGGACGACCGCGTGGGCGGGACGTTGCCGGGAAGCACAAGTTCGCGATGATCAAATGCTGTTTGGCATTGTTCAAGGTGGCACCAGCCAGAAATTGCGAGAGCGTTCGGTCGAAGGGCTGTTATCACACGATTTTCCCGGCTATGCCGTGGGTGGCCTCTCCGTGGGCGAATCTCCTGAAGAGATGTACAAGACTCTCGACTTCACGGTTCCCGGTCTTCCCACAGATCGTCCCCGCTATCTGATGGGTGTCGGGACACCTCGAGACTTGTTGGAGTCGGTTTCGCGCGGAATCGATATGTTTGACTGCGTCATGCCGACCCGAAATGGGCGTAACGCAATGGCTTTCACCAGTGATGGCCCGGTTAAGCTACGAAACGCCGTCCATCAGCGAGACGAACGACCATTGGACGCCGAGTGCGATTGCCCGGCTTGTACCCGGTATTCGCGGGCGTATTTGCGACATTTGTTCATGGCGAAGGAGATGCTGGGGCCGATTCTGTTATCGCTCCATAACATTGCTTTTTACCAGCGACTCATGCGGGAGTTGCGATCGGCGATTCTGGCGGGAGAAGTCGGGGAGTTTGTGGCGAGTCGCCTTGCCCGTTGGAACAGATAAGTCTACACTACGCGCTTGAAATTCGGCAGAATCGTTACAAATGGCGAGCCGAATTCAGATCTAAGAGGCATCTTTTCGGATCATTCGTACAGTTTCCCGTCGTACTGGCATCGTCCGTATTGGCGTGGTGCAGAAAGTTTTTCATGACTAATTTTGTTTCGTCCCTGATGATTCTGGCGCAAGAGGCTCAGGAAGCTGCACCTGATGCAGGCGATGCTTCCGCGGGAGATCTTTGGGGTCGTGTGATTCCTCCGATGTTGTTGATCGGTTTTGTCTGGTACTTCATTCTGTTGCGTCCCCAATTACAAGAACGCAAAAAAGCAGACAAGCTACGAGACTCCGTCAAGAAGAACGACAAAGTCGTCACCATTGGTGGCATCATCGGAACAGTCACCAATATTTCAGCCGATGGCACCGAAGTCACTCTTCGCGTCGATGATAACACGAAACTCAAGATGCTCCGCAGCAGTGTTCAATCGGTTGTCACGGACGAAAAGAAAGAAAACGCCGAGTCCTGATCGACTCAGCCAAACATACACACCAGGCCGATCATGCCGATCGGTTCGCAGAGGATTACCCCAGAAGGATTACGGTCGATGTTGGATCTGACTTCCTCTTCATTACTCACCTCGCTCAATCACGGTTTACTTCTCGCTCAAGAGGCAGAAGTTGAAGCCCCTGAAGGAATGAGTGTCGGTGGAAAACTGGCATTTATCATCGGGATCGTCGTCTCGGCATTCGTGCTGAGCTGGCTGATCTCGTCCGGGCTCAAAATGCAGAAAGAAATTTCGGGACGCCTGACGGCTGTCTTGCTGGCACTGTTCATCGGGGCCAGCCCGTTTCTGTATTTGATCTCACAGGGTAAACCACTTTCCGAAGCGATTCGCCTGGGCATCGACCTCGCCGGTGGTACCAACATGGTCTTCCAGGTTTATACCGAGGAAGATAGCGATAAACAGATCACGAGCGAAGTGATGGATCAAATGATCGGTGCGGTGATCCGTCGTATCAACCCTTCGGGAACCGAAGAAGTCACCGTGCGCAAAGTGGGTGCCGACCGTATCGAAGTGATCATTCCCGGTGTTGATCGCGATCTGGTTCAATCCAAGAAAAAGCTCATCTCCAAACTCGGAAGCCTCGAACTGGCGATTCTCGCGAATTCCCGCGATGACAAAGAGGACGGCGAAGCGGCTCTCAAGTTGCGTCCTGATGAAGACTATTACCGTAAGAAATCCCGCGTCCAAACTGAAAACGGCATGGAAGAAGTGACACGATTAGTGGCCGTTTGGCGCGATCCCGGTCGCACGGCGATCCCTGATTCCAAAGGCGATTTTGTCTTCAAACCGGTGACTCTCGGTGGAGAAGTGATCACGCGGGAAGTGACCCGCTACGGCAAAACCTACAATCAGTTTTTGGTCAAAGTAAATCCCCCCAAACGACAAATCACGGGGGAAAATCTTTCCAACGTGATGCCGACTCGTGACCAGACCGGTAACCCGGCTGTCAGTTTCCGACTCGACAGTCGTGGTGCGACCAATATGCGAATTCTGACCAGTGATAACCTACCGCTTAAAGACGGCTTTCAACGTCGTCTGGCCATTATTCTGGACGATATGGTCCAACAGGCACCCAGTATCAACGAGCCCTTGTCTGGTAGCATCGAAGTCACGGGACTCGATTTCGATGAAGTTGATGAGCTAGTTGATGTCTTGAATGCAGGAGCTTTGAAAGTTCCGATCAAGCCAGATCCGATCAGTGAGTTCTCCATCAGCCCGCTACTTGGTGCCGATGTGCGAGCCAAAGGTTTGTTCTCGATTAAAATTGCCGCCGCTGTGGTGTTCGGCTTTATGCTGATCTTCTACATGCGTTGCGGTGTGATTGCCGCCTTGGGATTGTTGCTCAACCTCGTTTTGGTTGTGGGAGCAATGTCGATCTTTTCTGCGACGTTCACTCTTCCCGGTTTGGCAGGTTTGGTTCTGACCATCGGTATGGCGGTGGATGCTAACGTCCTTATCTTTGAACGTATTCGCGAAGAGAAACTGCGCAAAGCGTCTCAACGAATGGCCATTCAAAATGGATTCGATAAAGCCTTCTCGACGATTATCGATGCTAACGTCACCACCTTGTTGACGGCGGTCGTCCTCTACTTCATCGGTTCCGACCAGGTGAAAGGATTTGCCGTTGCCTTGTTCATCGGGATCGTGATGAGTGTCTTCTCGGCATTGATTTGTGGACGACTGTTATTCGACATCGCCGAACGAAAGAAGATGCTCGGTGGTTTGAGTATGATGTCTATCGTCGGGCGCACTCATATCGATTTCCTTGGCGGACGAAAAATTGCCGCGCTCATTTCGATTTTGGCAATCGGTGGTGGAATGGTGGTCTTCGCACAACGAGGCAAAGCCAACCTCGACATCGACTTCACCGGGGGAACCATGGTCACCTTCGAGCTTGTCGAAGCGGCACCCATTGGAGAAGTGAAAGACATTCTCGAAGAAGAGTTTGGCGGAATCACTCTCGAACGACTGACTCTCGCCGGCGAAACCGGAGACATCGGCAAACGCTACCGCATGCGGACAAGCCTGCGTGACGCGGAACCCGAACCAGGTGCAGAAAATCAGCCCACCATTCAAGAAAAAGTGGGGCTTGCATTTGAAGGCCAAACCATCGAACCGCGGAAAGTCACCGTGGAATATGGCGACATTACTCTGATTGCAGCAGCACCCAAAACGGAATCAGATGAAGAAACGACTGATGAACCCAAGGACGATTCCGAAGTCGCCGATGTTCCTTTTGAAAATGGTCATTCGGTGGAAATGACATTCTCCGAAGAAATTTCTCCTTCAACGGTTCAATTGTATTTCAGCAACGAACTCGCAGCCCTTCAAGATGCCGACGATATTGTCAAATACGAGTTGACGAGCGAATTGTACGAAGTGAAGGGGACAGCAGGCAGCGGTGTCGAAGCCGCGAATGACTCTGCAAAAACGTTCAACCAGTTTTTCGTTCGTGTCGAACCTGCGGTTGAACTGGCCGATTTGGAAACAGCCGTCGCCGCCATGCAAGCACATATGGCCGTGAATCCCCTGTTCGATGAAGTCAACAGTTTCGACAGTTCCATCGCCAGTGACACACAAAGCGACGCCATCAAAGCGATTTTGATCAGCTTGCTGGCCATCGTTTTTTACATCTGGATTCGCTTCGACAAAGTCACGTTCGGGCTTGCTGCCGTCGCGGCATTGGTTCACGACGTCTTGATCGTTTTGGGCATGGTGGCATTGGCCTCCAACCTGAGTGCAGGTCCGATTGGTGCGGCTCTCGGCTTTGTCGACTTTAAAATCAACATGCCGATGGTGGCGGCATTCCTGACCATCGTTGGTTACTCGTTGAACGATACGATTGTCGTGTTTGACCGGATCCGCGAAGTCCGGGGCAAAAATCCTGCCATGACAACAGCGATGGTTAATCTCAGCTTGAATCAGACGCTGTCGCGAACGTTGCTCACCTCGTTGACGACGTTCATCGTCGTTGTGATTCTCTACTGCTTTGGTGGTGAAGGAATCCACGGCTTTGCCTTCTGCTTGGTGCTCGGCGTCATCGTCGGTACCTACAGTTCGATCTACGTTGCCAGCCCTGTCTTGCTCTGGTTGATCAATCGACCCGGAAGCGAAATCGGTTTGGCAACTGCTAAAGCGGAAGCGGAAGAGCAACAGAAACTCGAACAGGCCACCGCCTCGGCGTAACTGAGCGTCAAGTGATATGAAATTTCGGAACACTCGTCTCATAACCTCTATAATGCGTCGCTGGCGCCGATTCAGGGTCCGATTTTTGATCTCGCTAGTGACTCGAGTTTATCGTGGTCTCGATCGATACTGCGACTGTTGAGAATCTCGCGTCTGCGGCTTCAAGCCGCACGGAATGGTTCTACGTCCGAATGCACGATGTCCTGTTTGTGGTTCACTCGAACGTCACCGTCTGCTGATAAAATTTATACGTGAAAACACCCGCCTCTTTCAGGCACCCATGAAGAAGATGCTTCATATCGCACCGGAACCAATTCTCAGCCAGATTTTTAATCGCGCCGACTTCATCGAATATCTCTCGGCCGATCTCAGTAATCCCAACGCGATGGTCAATTTCGATTTGACCGATATCCCGTATGCCGACAACTCTTTCGATGTCATCTATTGTAGTCACGTTCTGGAGCATATTCCCGATGACCGCCAAGCGATGCGTGAGTTGCGACGAGTGATGACACCTAATGGCTGGGCGATCTTGCTCGTGCCTATCACGGCTGAAAAGACTTTTGAGGACTCTTCGGTGACCAGCCCCGAAGAACGAGAGCGTTTGTTCGGTCAACACGATCATGTGCGGCGTTACGGTCCTGATTATGTCAACCGCTTGCAAGAATGTGGGTTTAGGGTCTCAGTGGAGACAATCCCCGAGCAGCATGACGAACAACAGCGAGACTATTTCGGTTTACGCTGGAATCACAAAATCTACTTCTGTCAGAAGGGTGACGTGATTTGACCTCAACTGGTGAGAGTACTCCATTTCTTCTTGATGGTAACACCAAACCATTCTGGCGGTTTTGGTATCCGCGAGTTAGATTGACAAATGCTGGAGAAAGCCAAGCGATTGGTGCGACCCAGATTCGAATGTGTTATTTTCTCTGCGCCTCTGCGTGAGTCAAATTCTTTCATCTGGGGCTATGCATGCGTTCCGAAATGCAAAGGCTGCGTATGAAATCAGAGTTCATTTTACTTGGCATAATTATGAGAGCCCCAGCCACACATTAAAACGCTCGCCACGACAACTCCGTCACTTCCTCATTTTATCCGTAATATCAGCGTGATCCGCGTTCATAAAATTATCCAAGGCGCGGCTGGCTCACGCCAGCGGCTCAAATCGCGATCTCAAAACGGAATGTTGATCGAAACCATCCCGACTGCTTGCGCAGATCGGGCTATGAAAAACGCGCACACCGATAGACGAGCGATCGGTGCTACCCAGATTGTCGGGTTACGGCTCGCTCCGCTCGGACTAACCCGACCTACACACCGCTGCATGAGTATTTTCCACACTGTGGACAAGCCGAAGTGCCAGCATTATTTTCATCTGGAGCTATGATTGCGTTCCGAAAGACGAAGACGATATGTGAAATCAGAGTTCGTTTTTTTTTTCAAAACAGATTAGAGCCTCAGCCACACATCAAAATTGAACAAGCCGACACGCATTCACTTAATTTTTTCTCGGCGAACTCTGGTGCGCCAGGTTAAGCCTGGTTGATCTTTTTAGTTGAAAGGTACTGAACATGGTAAGTGCTCGTTCGCCGTGAAGTCGAGCGGGCGACTGTTCGCGAGTAATCCGGCAGTCGAAGCCCCGCAAGACAAAGGTGTCA